>JAJZYS010000051.1 GCA_021797925.1 Bacillota bacterium | reverse complement strand
CCCGTCCCGCATCCGGCGCCCGGTCCCTCAGCCCGGCCCGCGGACGGCGGGTCCGGCGCGAAACTGGCGCCGCCGGCGGGCAAGTCGCCGCCGGCCGCCGGGGCCGTCCGTGCGCCCCGTCATGGGGGGCAGCGCCGGCGCGAGGAGCCGGGTCGGCCCGTGTTCGCCCTGGCGCTCCTGCTCGCGTCGCCGCCCGGCGCTGGCGCCTCCCGTCTGCGGGGGCCCGCTCCCGCCCCGGGCCGCGGGTCCGTCCCGGTGACCGCAGCCGCGCTGCCGGCGTCGATCCCCGCCAAGGGGACCCGTCCTGAGGGCGATGCCACGGCGGCGTCCCGCAAGACGGCCCCGGCGCCGACGGGCAAGACGGCCCCGGCGCCCACGGGCAAGGCGGCCGTGACGCCGACGACGGGTAAGGCGGCCGTGACGCCGGGGTCGACGAGGGTTCCGGTCAACGGTACGCCGGGCCTCGGGCCAAGTCAGCTGCCGTCCAACGCGTCGAGGCCCGCCACGGTGCGGTTGACCCCGCTGGCGCGGCGCCCCTCGCCAGTGGGCGCAGGGGAGCCATCGGCGGCCGCGCGTCCGGATCCTCTCCGCGCGGCGCCGCCATCCGCCCTGGATCCGCAACTTCCCGCGGACGCCGCCGTCTGGCACCGGCGTGTTGCGAACGTGGCGACCACCGCGCCGCCGGCGGGCACGGTGCCGCGCTCCACGGGTTCCTGGTCCGCGACGCGGACCGTCGCCGCGACGGCGCCCGCCTCGGCCGGGTCGGGGCACGCCCCGCGGGCCGCCCGCTCGCCCCTCATCCGCGTGCTCGCGGGCGCGCGGCCCAAGGGCGAGCCCGCCGCGGCCGTGACTGCCCCCCAGCGCGGCGGCGCACGCGCGACCGCCCTGGCGGCGCCAGTCTCCCGGCGTGCCGCCGGCGCACCTCGGGCGCCGGTCCGGTATCCTCGGTTTCCCGGGACCGTCTCTACCGGTCGGCGCATCCTCACCGGTCGGCTCGCGCCCGCGGCGCCCCGACCGCCGTCGGCGCCAGGGCCAGCGGATCCCCCGGCTCCAAGGTCGGTGGTGAGCGTGGTGCTCGCCCCGGCTCCCACCGCCGCCGGCGCCCCGGGCAATCCCGCCGCGGCCGTGCCGGCAACCCCGGTGGTGCCCGCCATCGTCCAGTGGGTGCAGGCGGTCAGCCATCGCACCGCCAGCATCCGGCTGCATCTCGACCCGCCCAGTCTGGGCAGCGTGGACGCGCTGGTGCGCATGGACCGAGGCGAGGTCACCCTCGTGCTCACGGTCCAGCGGCCCGAGGCCCAGCAAAGCCTCGGCCACGGCTTGGGCGAACTGAGGACCGCGCTCGAGGCGCAGGGGTTCAAGGTGGGCTCCCTGGCCGTGGGCGTGGGCAGTCACGGCGGCGAGGGGGGCGGGCGAGAGGCCCCAAGATCGCGCCCGGGCGGGGTCCTTCGCATGGCGAGCGATCCGTCGGCGGGGGCGCCGGTCTTCGGAGTCGACCGCTGGGTGTAGACGAGAGGAGGATGGAGATGAACGTGCCCGCGGTGACCGGCGGGAGCAATCCGACCGGCGGGACGAGCGGCGCCGCCGCAGCTAAGACGGCCAATCCCTCGGCGCTCGGCCAGGGGGCCTTCATGCAGCTTCTGGTCGCCGAGCTCAAGTACCAGAACCCCATGCAGCCGAGCAACCCCACCGCCTTCATCGGCGAACTGGCCCAGTTTCAGACCCTCTCGTCCATGACCGCCCTGCAGAAGGACATGCAGGCGCAGAGCCAGGCCGCGCAGATGCAGGAGGCCGTCGGACTGGTGGGGCACAAGGTCCAGTACCTGGCCGGGACCCGGCACGGATCCGGAACGGTCCAGCGGGTCGTGGTGCGCTCGGGCGTCCCGGCCATCGTGGTCGGCAAGACGACCGTGGCCCTGAGCGACGTGACCTCGGTTGACAGTTGAGCGCGTCGGCGCCGGGCCGCTGTGGCCTCGCCCCGGGGGCGTCGCCGGCGGGCCGCGGAAGTTCGCCGACGTCCTGGGCGCCAAGCTGCGACTGTCGGCCCACGCCCAGCTCCGCCTCGAGGGAGCGCCGATCACCGAGGGGGAGGCGCGCCGGCTCGACGAGGCCGCCCGTGAACTTTCCCGCAAGGGCGGGCGCTCGGCGCTGGTGGTGGTGGGGCAACGGGGATTCCTGCTGAGCGTCCCCTCGCGCACCGTCATCACGGCCTTTAGCGCGGACCGGCTCGAGGGGGCGCCGGTGACCCAGATCGATTCCGCCATGTTCTTTGCACAGGGGGCTGGTCCTCAACGGGGGGCCCCGGACGCCGACCGAACGACGCGTCCATAGCCGCAAGGGAGGATGGTTACCGATGATGCAGTCGATGTACTCGGGAATCTCGGGACTGCAGAACTTCCAGAACCAGATGGACGTGGTGGGCAACAACATCGCCAACGTGAACACCGTGGGGTTCAAGGCCCAGCGCGCCGACTTCGCCACCCTGTTCAGCCAGACTCTGGCGGGGGCGTCGGCGCCCTCGGCGACCCAGGGGGGCACCAACCCGGTGCAGGTGGGGCTCGGGGTCACCCTGGCGGGAACCGACACGAACATGACCCAGGGCAGCCTGCAGGAGACGGGCCAGCCCACCGACGTGGGCATCCAGGGCCAGGGGTTCTTCATCGTGCAGACCGGGCAGGGGCAGGCGTTCACCCGCGCCGGCAACTTCAGCGTCGACGCCACCGGCCAGCTGACCACCCCGGGCGGCGCCCTGGTCCAGGGCTGGGAGGCGAACGCCGCCGGCACCCTTCCTACCCAGGACGCCGCCCACCTCACCGCCATCACCATCCCCCAGGGCGCGACGTCTCCGGCGACGCCCACCGCCAACGTGGCCTTCGGGGGCAACCTCGAGGCGGGTACCGCGACCACGAGCCCGTACGTGACCGAGGTGGACGTGTACGACTCCCTGGGCAACCTCATCCCCGTCACGCTCACCTTCACGCCGAGCGGCACCAACGCGTGGAGCTGGACCGCCACGGTCCCCAGCACCACCACGACCCCCACCACCGTGGGCACCGGCTCGCTGAGCTTCACGGCCACGGGTCAGCTCAACACCACCAGCGCCGCCGGAACCCTGAACATCACCCCCACCGACGGGGCCAGCGCCCTGTCCATCAAGGTGAACTTCGGGGCGCTCACCCAGTTCGCCTCGGCCTCCACCGCCGCCGCCAGCTCCGTGGACGGCAACGCCGCCGGAACCCTTCAGACCTTCGCCATCGACCAGACCGGGGCGGTCACCGGAGTGTTCAGCAACGGCCAGCGGCAGCTTCTGGGCCGCATCGCCCTGGCGTCCTTCGTGAACCCGCTGGGGCTGCAGAGCACCGGCGGGAACCTCTACACGGTCTCCAACAACTCGGGGACGCCCCAGGTGGGCGTGGCCGGCAGCGGCCAGCTGGGCAGCCTGGCTCCCGGGACGCTGGAGATGTCCAACGTGGACCTGGCGCAGGAGTTCACCAACATGATCACCGCCGAGCGCGCCTTCCAGGCCAACGCCCAGGTGATCACCACGTCGGACACGATGCTCCAGAGCCTCGACCAGATGGTCCAGTGATCCGGCTGACGCGACTCAACGGCACCGAGTTCTACCTCAATCCGGATCTCGTGGAGACCGTGGAGTCGTGTCCGGACACCGTGATCACCATGAGCGACGGCAAGAAGTACGTGGTGCGCGAGGGCCCCGAGGAGATCGTCGACGCCATCGTGGCGTACCGCCGCCGCATCACGGCGGTGCGCAGCGGCTCGGTGCGCAAGGCGCAGGGGAGGTGAGGCCATGGCGGGGGCGCGCAAGTTCCTGCTGATGCTGGTGTTCATCCTGGTCGTGGGCGGGGCGGTGGCGTACCTGGTCGCCTTCCGGGGGGCCGGCCCGCCCCCGCCTCCCCGGCCGGTGGTGGTGGGCATCGGGACGTACACCACGAACCTCGCGGACACCGGCAATCCCCACTACATCAACGTCACCATCCAGGTGCGGGCGGTGGGCAAGAAGCTCGCGTCGCTGGTGGCGAGCCGCCAGGTGGCCATCGACAACGCCGTGCTCCTGGCGCTGCGGGGCCAGACGTACGCCCAGGTCATGGGCGAGGCGGGCGCCCGGCACCTGGCGGCGGTGCTGAAGGGCACGCTGGCGCCGTTTCTCGAGCCCGACGGAAAGATCCAGGCGGTGCTCTTCACGCGATTCCTGGTGCAGTAGGAGGCATGGACCAGGTGGTTCGAACCCGGCGGGTGCGGACGTACGACTTCAGGCGCCCCGACAAGATCTCCAAGGAGCACCTGCGGAGCCTGGAGGTGATGTTCAATCACTTTGTCCGCCTCGCCACCACGTTCCTCGTCTCCCAGTTCCGCACCGGCGTCCAGGTGACGGTGCGCTCGGTGGAGCCGATGACCTTCGGGGAGTTCCTGGACGGGGTGGAGCCGCTCAACACCCTGGCCATCGGGCGCCTCGAGCCCCTGCCGGGCAAGTTCACCCTGTCGCTGGAGCAGACCCTGGTCCTGCCCATGGTGGAGTACCTCCTCGGGGGCGGCGGCTTCGCCTCGGTCGCGCCCCGGGGCATCACGGAGATCGAGCTCGGGGTGATCGAACGGGTGCTCCGCGGCCTGACCCTGAACCTCGAAGAGCCCTTCCGGCCGACGGCCGCCGTGGTGCCGAGCCTGGAGTCGGTGGAGACGAACGTCCTCTTCGTGCAGTTTCTGGCGCCGGGGGAGATCGTGGTGACGGCCACCCTGGACGTCACCCTGGGCCCGCACGAGGGGAAGCTCACCTTCTGCCTGCCGTACATGCTGCTGGAGCCCATCCTCCCGCGGCTGACCCTCTACCAGCGATCCCCGACGGACATGGCGCCGGCGGGGTCGGCCCGGTGGGACCTCCTGCCGGTGCCGGTGGACGTGGTCTGCGAGCTGGGGGCGGCGCAGCTGCCGCTGCGCGACCTGGCGGCCCTCAAGCCCGGGGACGTGGTGCCCCTGCGCCGGCGCCTCACGCAGCCCCTGCCGCTGCTGCTCGAGGGCCGGGAGAAGTTCCGGGGACGGGCGGTCAGGGTCGGCAACCGCGTCGCCTACCTTGTGGAGACGGTGGAAGGAGGTGAGCAAGCGTGAAGCCAGAGGAACGGCTCTCGCCCGAGGAGATCGAGTCCCTGGTGCGCGCGGCGCGCCAGGAAGCCGTCGACCCCCCGCCGGACCCGCCGCGGACGGTGCAGGAGGTGCAGCTGCAGAGCGCCCCCGAGCCGGCGCCGCCGGGTCCGCCGCGGCCGATCCGGATGCTCATGGACGTTCCCCTGGAGATCACCGCGGAGCTGGGCCGGGCGAGGCTGGAGATCCGGGAGGTGCTGGCGCTGGGGCCCGGGTCGGTGGTGGAGCTGGACAAGCTGGCGGGCGAGCCCATCGATCTCCTGGTGAACGGCCATCCGGTGGCCCGCGGCGAGGTGGTGGTGGTGGACGAGACCTTCGGCGTGCGCATCGTCGACATCCTGAGCCCCGGGGACCGGCTGTCGCCCCTGGGGTGAGGTCGAGGGAGGGATCGTGGGTTGCTGTGGCAGGGGATCCAGACGCTCCTGGTGCTGCTCCTGGTGGTGGGACTGGCCGTCGTGCTCCTGCGCCGACTGGGCCGGCGGACGGGAGGCGTGGGGACCGTGCGGGTGGCCGAGTGGACGCCGCTGGGGCCGGGGCGGGCGCTGGCCCTGGTGGACGTGGGCGAGGAGCGGCTGCTCTTGGGCGTCACCGCCCAGTCCATCGCGCTGCTGCGCGAGCTGGGCAGCGCCCCGCCGGCTCCCCCGCGGCCCACGGTGCCGTGGCTGGAGCTCGTCCGCTCGGCGCTGGCCCGGCGCGACCGGCCCGAGGGGGACCCCAAGGGAGCCGGTCCCGCGTCCTTCGCCGGCTGGCTGGCCGCGGCCCTCAGGGCGCGGGGCGGCGAGGCCCCGCCGGTGCCTTTGCCGGTGCCGGCGGCGGACGATCCCCTCCGGGCGCTCATCGAACGGGTCCGGCGCCGCGCCACGGGACCGCGAAGGTGAAGGGAGCGCTGGCGGGGCTCGGAGCGACGCTGCTGCTGCTGATCCCGGCTGGCGCCGGGGCGGCGGCGATCCCCTCCATCCCCGCGATCCCGCCGCTGCCCACGTTGCAGATCGCTCCCGCCGCGGGGGCCACGGCGGCCACGGTCAGTCCCACCCTGGAGATCCTGGGCATCGTGACCATCCTGGCGGTCGCGCCGGGGATCCTGGTCCTCATGACCTCCTTCACCCGCATCGTGGTGGTCCTGGGGTTTCTGCGCTCGGCGCTGGGCACCCAGAACATCCCGCCCAACTCGGTGCTGCTGGGACTGGCCCTGTTTCTCACGTTCTTCGTGATGGCGCCGGTGTTCGGGCGCATCGACACGGCGGCCGTGACGCCGTTCGAAGCGGGCAAGATCACCGAGCAGGTGGCGTTCAACCGGGCCATCACCCCCGTGCGGTCGTTCATGTTCCACCAGACCCGTCCCGCGGACATCACCCTGATGATGGGCCTGGCTCACCTCAGACCTCCGCGGACGGCCCGCGACGTGCCCACCTACGTGCTGATCCCCGCCTTTGCCATCAGCGAGCTCCGATCGGCCTTCATCATGGGATTCGTCCTGTTCCTGCCCTTCCTCATCATCGACCTCGTGGTGGCCTCGACCCTCATGTCGGTGGGGATGCTGTTTCTGCCCCCCACGCTCGTGTCGCTGCCGTTCAAGATCCTGCTGTTCGTGCTGGTGGACGGCTGGGGCCTGGTGGTCCAGTCCCTGGTCCAGAGCTTCCACTGAAAGGGGGCCGGACATGACCGCGTCGGACGTCACGACCCTGGGCCAGAGCGCCCTGGTCCACGCGCTGCTGGTGGGGGCCCCGGTGCTGGGGATCTCCCTGGCGATGGGGCTCGTGGTCAGCCTGTTCCAGGCGACGACCCAGATCAACGAGCAGACGCTGGTGTACGTGCCCAAGATCCTGGCGGTGGTGGTGGCGCTCATCATCTTCGGCCCGTGGATGCTCACGGTGCTGGTCGACTACGCCCGCCACCTGTTCATCCAGCTGCCCAGCTGGGTCCGCTGACCGGAGGATGACCATGCCAGGCGGAGCCGGTATCGTCGTCGACCTGTTGATCTTCCTGCGGGTCTCGGGCTACCTGTTCGCCGGGCCCGTGTTCTCGAGTTCCCTGGTGCCCACCACCCTCCGGGTGGGGATCGGCGTCATCCTCACGTTCATCCTGGCGCCGGTCACCGCCATGCACGTGCCTCACGGAACCCTGGCGGTGATCATCGCCGGCGCCGGCGAGCTGCTTCTGGGCCTGGCGATGGGCTACGTGGGCAATCTGGTGTTCTCCGTGGCGGCCGTGGCCGGGGGCCTCTTGGACGTGGAGGTGGGATTCGCCCTGGGGCAGACCCTGAACCCCGCGTTCGGGGGCGCCGCCTCCACGGTGTCGCAGAACTTCCTCCTGGTCGTCTTCTCGCTGCTGTTTCTCCTCACCGGGGGCCTTGAGCTCTCCATCGTGGGCCTGGGCGCGTCCCTGCGCCTTGTGCCCAACCCCGTGGCCCAGAGCGGTCCGGTGGCGGGGCTTGTGACCCGCTTCACCGGGGCGGTCATCGCCACCGGGGTGCTCATGGCGCTGCCGATGCTGGTGCTGGTGTTCGTGCTCAACATGGTGCTGGCGATCCTGAGCCGCTTCGCTCCTCAGCTCAACGTGTTCGCCCTGGGGCTCAGCATCCAGCCGGCGCTGGGGATGATCGGCCTGCTCCTGGCGCTGCCCGTCCTGATGGGGGTCATGACGCCCTTCATCGGCGCGATCCAGCGGGATGTCTTCCGGCTCCTCGAGGCGGTGCGATGATGGTCCGCTCGATGAACCTGCAGCGCTTCTCCACCGAGCGCACCGAGGCGCCGACGCGCCGCCGGCGCACCGAGGCGCGTCAGCGGGGGCAGGTGGCCACAAGCCGCGACGCGTCGGCGGCCATCGCCTCCCTGGGCCTGTTCGTGGCGCTCGCCGTCACCGGTCGGGGCGCGCTCGCCACGGTGGCCGCGTCCATGGCCACGACGCTGGCGAAGCTGCCCCACGGGAGCCTCACCATCAGCGCGGCCTCCTCCCTGGGCCAGCGGGTCGTGATCTGGCCGCTGCTGGGCGTCCTGGTCCCGGTGGCGGTGCTGGTGGCCGTGGGGACCCTGGTGGTGGGGCTCGTGCAGACCGGATTCGCCTTCACCGCCCGGGGACTGACCCCGGACCTCAACCGGCTCAACCCGCTGCAGGGGGCGCAGCGGCTGCTCTCGCGCCGCTCCCTGCTGGAGCTGGGCAAGGCGGTGCTCAAGATCGTGGTCATCGGGGTCGCCGCCTATTCCGCCCTGGCGGGCGCGTGGCCGCAGATCTTCCTCCTGCCGGCGGGGGACGTGGGGTCGGACGTGGGATTTCTCTTCAACCTGGGGCTGGCCATCGGGCTCAGGGCCGGGGCCGCGGGCCTGGTCCTGGCCGCCGTCGACGTCATCCTCTCGCGTCGCCAGTACGAGCAGAGCCTGCGCATGACCAAGGAGGAGGTACGGCGCGAGCACCGCGAGCACGAGGGGCTGCCGGAGCTCAAGCGGCGGATCCGCCAGGCGCAGCGGCGCCTGAGCCGCCGCCGGATGATGTCGGAGGTCCCCCGGGCGGACGTGGTCGTCACGAACCCCACCCACTACGCGGTGGCGCTGGGGTACGACGCCGAGCGGATGGCCGCGCCCCAGGTGCTGGCCAAGGGTCAGGGGATCGTCGCCCAGCGGATCCGGGCCGTTGCGCTGGAGCATCACGTGGCGGTGCTGGAGCGCCCCGCGCTGGCGCGCAGCCTGTTCTTCGGCGTCGAGGTGGGGGAGTGGATCCCCGCGGCGCTCTACCAGGCGGTGGCGGAAGTGCTGGCGTTCGTCTACCGCCAGCGTGAGGGGGTGGGGTCGTGAACGGGCTGCGTCCTGCCCTGCGCGAGGCGCCGCTCCTGCTCCTGGTGATCGTCATCGTGGGCATGATGGTCATCCCGCTGCCGACCCCGCTCCTCGACGTGCTGCTCACCTTCAACCTCAGCTTCGCGCTGCTGGTGCTCATGGTCACCATGTCCACCCGGCGGGCGCTGGAATTCTCGTCCTTCCCCTCCCTCCTGCTCCTGACCACCCTCCTGCGGCTGGCGCTCAACGTGTCCTCGTCGCGGCTCATCCTCCTGCAGGGATTCGCCGGCGAGGTCATCCAGGGGTTCGGCAGCTTCGTGGTGGGCGGCAATCCCGTGGTGGGCTTCATCATCTTCCTGATCCTCGTGGTCATCCAGTACGTGGTCGTGACGCGCGGGGCGGAGCGGGTGGCGGAGGTGGCCGCCCGGTTCACCCTGGACGCCATGCCCGGCAAGCAGATGGCCATCGACGCCGACCTGAACTCCGGCCTCATCGACGAGGCGACGGCCCGCTCCCGCCGCCAGCAGATCCAGGCGGAGGCCGACTTCTACGGCGCCATGGACGGGGCGTCCAAGTACGTGCGCGGGGACGCGGTGGCGGGACTGGTGATCATCGCGATCAACATCATCGGTGGGTTCGTGGTGGGCATCGTCCAGCGCCACCTGAGCTTTTCCCAGGCGGTGAGCACGTACACGCTGCTGACGGTGGGCGACGGCCTGGTCACCCAGATCCCGGCGCTGCTCTTGTCCACGGCCACCGGCATCATGGTCACCCGGGCCGCGTCGGACACCACCCTGGGGACGGAGGTCATCAGCCAGATCCTGCACACCCCCCGGCTGCTGTGGGTGGCGGCCGCGGCCCTGGGAGTCTTCGGCCTGATGCCGGGGCTTCCCCTGTGGGCGTTCTGGGGCCTGGGCGGCATGTTCGCGTACATGGCCTACACCGGCTCGCACCGGACCCTGCCCCCGCCGGCGCCGGCCCCCGCGGCGGCGCCCCGGCCCGAGAACGTGGCCAGCCTGCTCCCGGTGGACCCGCTGGAGGTGGAGCTGGGCTACGGGCTCATCCCCCTGGGCGAGGCGCAGCAGGGGGGCGACCTGCTGGACCGCGTGGTGATGATCCGGCGGCAGACGGCGCTGGAGATGGGGCTGGTGCTGCAGCCGATCCGCCTGCGCGACAACCTCGTCCTGGGCGCGAGCACGTACAGCATCAAGCTGCGGGGCATCCAGGTCGCCACGGGCGAACTGCGCCTGGGCTCCTACCTGGCCATGGATCCCACCGGCAAGGCCCCGCCGCTTCAGGCCGTCGCCACCCGGGAGCCGGTGTTCGGGCTGCCGGCCTACTGGGTGAGCGCCGACGAGCGGGCCGCCGCGGAGATCAAGGGCTACACGGTGGTCGACCCCCCGTCCATCATCGCCACCCACCTGCAGGAAGTGGTGCGCCAGTACGCGCCCGACCTCCTGGGGCGCCAGGACACCGCGATGCTCATCGAGGGTGTGAAGAAGGAACACCCCACGGTGGTGGACGAACTGATTCCCCAGCTTCTCACCATCGGAGAGGTGGAGCAGGTGCTCAAGAACCTGCTGCGCGAGCGGGTCTCGATCCGCGATCTCGTGCTGATCCTCGAGGCTCTGGGCGACGGGGCCCGCAGGACGCGCGACATCGACGAGCTCACCGAGATCGTCCGGCAGCGGCTGGCGCGGGCCATCAGCCACACCTTCGGCCTGGACGACGCTCCGGCGCCGGTGGTCACCCTGGGTCCGGCGGTGGAGAGCGTCATCGCCGAAGGGATCCTGGCCGTGGACGGGACACGGCAGCTGCAGCTGGAGGCCTCCCTGGCCGGACGGATCGTCGACGCCATCGCCCGTGAGAGCCAGAAGGTGATCGCCCGGGGCCGCGAACCCGTCCTCCTCTGCTCGGCGTCGGTCCGAACGGCGGTGCGCCGCCTGACCGAGCGCACGCTCCCGCGCCTGGTGGTGCTCGCGTACCCGGAAGTCGAGCCCGAGTTCGAGGTCGAGGCTGTGGGGGTGGTGGAGATGTCCACGACTCCGCCCTGAAGGGCGGGCCGCGATGCCGCCCGCGCCCCAGGAGCCTGCCGCCAGGCCGGCTTGCGCGGCCCGCAGGGCCTCATGACCACGAGCCCGTCTGAACCCCGGCCGTGCGCGGTGACATGACGGGCTCCCACCAGATCGATGGGCAGGGAGGTGCCGCAGGATTGGCAGCGGAGCAGCGACCCTCTTGCACGGCGGTCCCCGTGCGTGAGGTGACCGCACGCCGGTCGGGTGTGGAAGGGACCGCCGGCTTCGACCCTCGTGGTGAAGCTGCCCGCCGGGGGCGCCTTGTCAAACGCGCGGGTCCTAGCGGGAGGCCGCCGGCAGCGGCCTGGGCGGGTCAGCGCCCCGGGGATCCGGTGCTTCACGTGCGCCTGCAGCCCGCTCGCCTTGTGGGCCAGGCCGCGAAGCGCCCGCCCGGCCGTGCGCGTGCCGCCGGCGTGACGGCGCCGGGGCGCCCGTTGGAAGGCTTCGCCTGTGCGGCGATGCGCTCCGCCTGGGAAGAACCCGCCGGCGGCGGTGGATTCCGGCGGGCCGTGGACGTCCATGAGCGCGAGAGAGGAGGCAGTGCCAAATCTCCCTGTCCGAGACGGCGGGGACCCTTGGCGCGATCGAGGTGAACATCCGCCGATTTCAGGCCGACCGGCTGCAGGACGCCCTGGACGCGGTTCGGGAGCGGATCGGTCCCGAGGCGGTGATCCTGGAGACGCGGCGGGTTCGCGGGCCCGGCCCGCTGGGGTACCTCAGGCCCCGGCGCTTCGAGGTGGTGGCGGCCGCCGAGGAGCGGGCGTCCGACGCCATCCGCGGCGAGATCCTGGGCCTCAGGGCGGCGGTGGAGCGAATGGCCCGCCGCCTGGACTCGGCGCGGGGCCCCGGGGAGTCGGTGGTGGAGCTGCTCGACGCGCGGGGGGTCCCTCGCCAGGAGGCGATGGAGCTCGTGGCCGACCTGGAGCCGCCCGCGGCTCCCGCGGACCGGCGGGCGATCGGCGCCCGGATGGAGTCGATCATGGGATTCCCCCATCCCATCGTGCTGGAGCCGGGCACCCGCAAGGTGTGCGCCCTGGTGGGTCCCACCGGGGTGGGCAAGACCACGACCCTGGCCAAGCTCGCGGCCCGCTTCGCGCTGATGCAGCGGGCGCGGGTGTGCCTGGTGACCGCCGACACCTACCGCATCGCCGCGATCGAGCAGCTGCGGACCTACGGGCAGATCCTCGGCGTGCCCGTGGAGGTGGCGGTGACCCCGGCCGAGGTGGAGCAGGCCCTGGCCCGGCACGCCCAGGCCGACCTGGTGCTGGTGGACACCGCGGGGCGCTCGCCCCGCAATGAGATGCAGATGGCGGAGCTCAAGAACTACCTCAGGGCGGTGGGCCCCGGGGAGACCCACCTGGTGCTGGGCCTCAACATGCACGCGCACGACGCCATGTTTACCGCCCGCGCCTTCGCCGAGGTGGGATTCGACCACTTCCTCTTCACCAAGCTCGACGAGACCCGGGGACCGGGCCTGATCCTTCCCCTCCGGCGCGCCTTCGACCGGCCCCTGAGCTACATCACCACCGGCCAGCGGGTGCCCGAGGACATCGAGGTGGCCAATGCCCAACGCATCAGCCGCATGCTGCTGGAGGCCGACTGAAATGGACCAGGCGCAGGGGCTGCGTCAGCTGGCGGGGGCCCGCCGGGCGCGGGTGATCGCCGTGACCTCGGGCAAGGGCGGCGTGGGCAAGTCCAACCTGGCGCTCAACCTGGGGCTCGCCCTGCACGACCTGGGGGTGTCGGTGCTCATCATCGACGCGGACCTGGGGCTGGCCAACATCGATGTGCTCCTGGGCGCCAGCGCTCCGTACCACCTGGGCCACGTGCGGCGGGGGGAGAAGCACCTGGAGGACGTGGTCTACTCCGATCCCTCGGGCCTGCGCATCATCGGCGGCGGGTCGGGGATTCCCGAACTGCTCAACGTGACCCGGGGGGCCATGGCGGTGCTGCTCAGGGAGATCGCGCGGCTGGAGTCGATGGTGGACGTGGTGCTGGTGGACACGGGCGCGGGACTGGGGGCCACGGTGCAGGCGTTCCTCCAGGCGGCCGACGAGGTGGTCCTCGTGAGCACGCCCGAGCCCACCGCGCTCACCGACGGCTATGTGGTGCTGCGCGAGCTGTGGCGCAGCATGGGCGGGGTGACCCCGCGGCTGGTCATCAACCGGGCCCAGGGCGTCCGCGAGGCTGAGGCGGCGGCCCGAGCGCTCACCGTCACCTGCCAGCGGTTCCTCGGAGCCCAGCTTCCGCTGTGGGGGTTCATCCCCGAGGACGCGGCCGTGAGCCGGGCCGTGCGCGCCCAGGTCCCGTTCCTGCGGCTCACCCCGCGCTCTCCGGCCGCGCTCAAGGTGCGCGAGCTGGCCGGATCGATCGCCGGGCTGCCGCTGGGCAGCCGGCCGGCGGGCCTCCTGCACTTCGTCGACCGCGTGCTGCGGCGCACGGCTCAGGAGGCGATGCGGTGATGGAGGAGATCCTGCATCCCAACCAGGCGGTCTGGCTGTCGGTGGAACAGGAGAGCCACCGCAGCCAGGTCGCGGAGGTGGACGAGGACGCGTTCTGGGTGCTCACCCCCTGGCCGCCGCACCAGGCGCCGGCCGGCACGCTGGTGCGGGTGGTCTTTCACGACGCGCTGGGCTTCGCCCACTTTGACGCCCCGGTGACGGGGTACCTCGACGGCCAGGTGCGCCTGATGGGGCTCGAGCGGCCGGTGAGCGTGGTGCGCGACCAGCGCCGCGATCACGTGCGGGTGGCGTGTCGGATCAAGGTGGAGCTCGCGGTGCTGCCCGAGACCGAGGCGACGGCGGCCGAACCGGGGGTGGCGCTGGACATCTCGGGCGGGGGCATGCATCTCGCGGGCCCGGCGGTGGCCCGGCTCAAGCCGGGCACGCGCCTCAAACTGGGCTTCAGCCTGCCCGACGCCACCCGGGTGGACACCGAGGCCGAGGTCATGCAGGTGTACTACGACGATGCCGGCCGGCGCGAGTCGGTGGGGGTCCATTTCACCGACCTCCCCCGGCGGCTCGAAGACAGGATCGTGGCCTTCGTCTTCGAGACCCAGCGCCAGCTGCGGCGCCAGGGACTGCTGTGACGGGCCCCGGCGCCTCGCGCCAGGAGGCGGTCCTCTCCCACCTGCCGCTGGTGCGGCGCATCGCCGGGCGAATGGCGCTGCTCTTCGACGGACGCGAGCGGGACGACCTGATTGGCTACGGGGTGCTGGGGCTCATGGACGCGTTGGACCGTTTCGACCCCGCCCGGGGTGTGCGCTTCGAGAGCTTTGCCGCCGAACGCATCCGCGGCGCGATCCTGGACGGGGTCCGGGCCTGGGACCAGGTGCCCCCGGGTTGGCGCCGGCGGGCGCGCGACCTGGAGCGGGCGTCGCAGCGCCTGGCGCAGGAGCTGGGACGCTCCCCCACCGATCCCGAACTCGCCCAGGCCTGTCACATCAGCGTCGAGGCCCTGGAGGACCGGTACCGGGAGGTGGGCAGGCTCGCGGTCCTCTCCCTGGACGCCGTCCTGTACGATCGCGAGAGCGAGCCTGTGGATCCCGACGAGGACGTCTCGCCGGAGGAGCGGCTGGGCCACAAGGAGGCCACCCGGATGCTTGCCCAAGCGCTGGAGATCCTGACCGAGCAAGAGCGGACCGTGGTGGGACTCTTCTACGGCGAGGAGCTCACCACGACCGACGTGGCGCGGGTGATGGGCCTGTCGGTATCGCGCATCTCCCAGATCCACCACCGGGCGATCTTCCGCCTGCGGGGTCGCCTGGGGCGGCACAAGGCCGAACTCTTGTCCTGACGAAGGGGGGAAGCGGCCGGGCCCCCGAAGGGTCCGGCCCGGGCGATGGCGGAATCCGAGATCCAGCCCACCGCCGGCGTCGGCGGCGTCAAGGGGGAGACGGGCGGAGCCGGCTCGCCCGGCCAGAGCGGCCCGGATTCGCGGCGCCGGTCCGACCGGCGGGTCGAGTCCCCGGAGCACCCCACCAAGGGGCATCAGCTGGACACCAGGGCGTCGTATCCGTGAGCGTGCTCGTGGTCCTGCTGGGCCTCGCGGGCATCGCGGCGGGGACCTTCATGCTCCGGCGCCAGCGCGAGATCGACCCCGATCACCTCTACAGCCTGCTGGAGGAGCTGGTGGCCGCGCTGGAGGCGCTGACCCCCGCGGAGGAGGCGACCGCGGCGGCGGCGCCGCCCGCGGCCGCGGCCCTCTCCCCGGCTTCGGCGCCAGCCGCGCCCGCTCCGGCGGCGGTGGCGCCGCCTC
>JAJZYS010000295.1 GCA_021797925.1 Bacillota bacterium | reverse complement strand
CCGCCGCCAGCACCATCGGGATGCTCCCGCCGCTGATCCTGTCGTTCTTCGCCCAGGGCTACCTCGTTCGCGGGTTGAGCCTGGGGGCCGTGAAGGGATAGCGGTGACGGGCGCACGCCTCGCGCCGACGACGGCGCCACACGCGAGCAGCGAGGTAGGGATGCGGGCGGCGGCGGCGAATCCCGCCTTCATGGTACACGCCACGGTCACGGCACCCTCGCCCGCGCGTGTGAAGGCGGGGCGGCCGACGGGGCTCCGATGAGCCACGAGCCGGAGCCCGCCTCCGTCGTCGGCCCCTTTGCCCCGGGAGCGATGGGCCTGGGGACCTTCCAACTGGATCCAGACCGCTACCGCGCCGGCGCCGATGCCCTTTTCGCCACGCTGCGCCGGGCGGCGACCATGGGGATCGCCCTCATCGACACCGCACCCATGTACGGACGCGGCGCGGCGGAGGAGCTCGTGGGCCGGTTCCTGCGCGAGGAAGGCTCCGCGTCCGAGGTGACCGTCGTCACCAAGGCGGGGATCGAGTGGGACCTCGAGGGTCGGATGCGCCGCAATGCCCGGCCCGAGGCCCTGGAGCGGGGCGTGAAGTCGAGCCTTGGGCGCCTCGGGGTGGACGTGATCGACGTCTGCCTCCTGCACTGGCCCGACCCGGCCGTGCCCATGGACGAGGTGGCGGGGGCGCTCGACGCGCTGCGCCGCGAGGGTCTGGTGCGCTGGATCGGCCTGTGCAACGGCACGCCCGAACTGCTGGACACCTGGAGCCGCAGCGCTCCGGTGCACTGCGTCGAGGAGTGCTACAGCGTCGTCGACCGCGGCGTCGAGGCCGGCGTCCTTCCCTGGGCGACGGCCCGGGGAGTGCCCCTCATCGCGTACGGAGCGCTGGCCCGGGGCCTCCTCGGGGGCCGGCCGCTGCCAGCCGCGGGCTTTTCGCCCCCGGATGCGCGCGCCGGGGATCCCCGGTACGGGCCCGAGGTCCTCGCCGCCGCCACGGCCGCGCGGCCGGCGCTTGCCGCCCTCGCCCGCAGGCTCGGGGTGGAGCCTCTGGCCTTGGCGCTGGCGTGGCTGCTCAGGCGCCCGGCCACGGTGATCCCCCTCGTGGGCGCCCATCATCCCGGTCAACTCGACATCGCGGCCCAGGCGCTCGCCCTCGAGCTCGGCGAACCGGATCTCGAGGAACTGCAGGCGACACTCGCCCGCGTCCTCGACCTGCGCGCGCGGGTCGGGCCAGCGCAGCCTTGATCCGCCGGAGCGCAGCGGCGCTGGCGCTGCTCGCCGCGCTGGCGCTGCCCGCCCGGGCCGGTGCCGCCCCAGGGCGGCTGCACCTGGCGATCCCGCTGGAGCGCATCTCCCTGGCGGTCGCCCAGGCGGCTCGACTCGCCCCGCACCTGGGCCCCGGCGACGCCCTGGTCCTCGTGCTGGGGCCGCGCGACTCCCTCTGGCGCCTTTTGGTGGCCCTGGACCGGATCCACCGACGCGATCCGGTGCCCACGCTGATGGTGCTGGCCCGGGGCACGGCGCAGATCCGCCGTGTCGCGCCCGTGCTGCCGCCCTTCGTCCACTGGGTGGGGGACGACTACGAACCCGGGTACGAACCGGGGTTCTCGCCCCGCCCCCAGGCGGTCGCCCACGAGTTCCTGGCCGACACCCGCGCCCTGGCTCTGTTCGGGCTGCGCCTGTTCGTGGCGCCGGCGGTGGACGTGCTCAGCTCGCCCGCGCGGGTGGGCTGGACCCTGACCCAGGCCGCCCGGCGCGTCCCGTGGATCATGCCCCAGACTCAGTACCTCTCCCGCCGGCCCCGGCATTTCCTGGCTCTGGCCCAGCGCCTCGTCCGCGGCAGTCCCCCGCGCATCCGGATCTGGCCGGAGGTCACCCTGGGCAGCCCTCTCGACCCGCGCACCCCCAATGCCGCCTCCCTGGACCGGGTGCGCCGGGACCTGGCGGAGCTCAGGTCCCATGGCTTTGCCGGCGCGCTGCTCTGGCACCGGCCGTCGAGCGTCCAGGAGGTCCTCACCCTGCTCGTGCAGATGCGCGGTCCCTGATCGGTGGACATCCGCGGCGTTAAAAGTCCTGTGAAAAAGGTGGTTCAAGGTTAAGGCTTTTGGGGGGTGGACGTCGAAGAGTGCTGGGCAAGGCGAGCCAGTCTGGGCAGATGTTCCAGTACGTACAGCTTGCAGACTTGGTGCCCGAGGATCATCTGCTGCGGCAGATTCGGCGGGCCCTGAAGCTTGAGGTCATCTACGAGGCGACGAAAGGGTGCGACAGCCCGAACAAGGGTCGGCCGTCGGTGGACCCTGCGGCGGCGTTCCGGATGATCCTGCTGGGCTCCCTCGACGACCCGTCGGAGAAGCGGATGTGCGAGGAAGTGGCGATGCACGCGGGCTTGCGCTGGTTCTGTGATCCGGACTTCAACTCGTCGGTGCCGGGCCGCACCACGCCGGTGAAACCGCGTCGGCACACGCGGGGCGAGAAGGTCTTTCGGCAGGTGATGGAGGCCGTCGCGAGGCAGTGCATCGAGGCAGGGCTGGTGAAAGGGAAGGCCGCGGTGGTGGACGGCTCTCA
>JAJZYS010000294.1 GCA_021797925.1 Bacillota bacterium | reverse complement strand
TTTCCGGCCCAGCGGAGCAGGGTGGGGCCGAAGCGGTTCTGGATCTGGGCGGTCCCACGGAGTCCCTCCAGGGTGAGGTCCGCGCGTGCGAAACGGACATCCACCTCGCCCGTCACTTGAGCGATGCGCGTGGTCTGCATGGGGGAGCGTTGTACGCTGGTGTCATCCCATACGCCACCCCCGTAGGTGGACTGGCGGGCGAGCAGGGCGCCCTGCACCCCCCGCACTTCAGCGATGGTGCTTTGCATGGCCAGCAGTGTGCCGGTATGGGCCGATGCCGTCAGCCCTTCGGCACCCACCAAGCAGATGTCGGCTCGGAGTTCATGAAGTGTGACGGGGCCCACAGGATCCGCCAGCGCGATCAGGGCGAGCGTGGCTCCCGCGGGCACCTCCAGATGGAGGGTTAGGCGTGCCGCGGCGCCGTGCCACCCCCCGGCATCGGCGAGGTTGGGGGCAAATGCTTGGCATAGGGCGTCGCGTTCCGAGAGGCCCGGTTCTTCCACCCAGCGTTCCGTGCCGGCGGGCTCGACGAGCGAGAGCCGTATGCCAGGGCGGGAGAGCCGCGCCACGCAAGCGGCCGAGACGGGATCGCCCGTCGCCCCGTCCTGCTCGATGCGCCGCGCGATCTCCGCCCACATGGCATGTGTGGGCCGCCAGACAGCCCGCGGTCTTGCGGCGAGGCCAGGCAGGACCGTTTCCGCGAGTACCTCGCCAGCGGCCGGGCCCGAGCGCCATGTGTTCGGCGTGCTTTGGTAGGACATCGCGAGTCCGGCGAGCGGCACGTCTCCAAGCCCCCAGGCGGTTCCGCGCAGGCGCAGCATGTGATCGGGCGACGGGCGCGCTTCCAGTGCTGCGGGGATGCCGAGGTACAATGCCACCACGCGGTCCCGGGCGTCCACCTCCTGTGCGAATCCCTGGTGGCGCAGGGCGCGCAGCGCGGCCGCAACGGGCCACGGTCGTTCGCGTGAGAGCGGCGGCGATGGACGGTCGGCCGTCAGCTCTTTATGCAGCAACCGGCGCCCCGTCTGGAGCCTGCCGTGCACCGTGCTTTCCCGGATGCCCAAGCGGTGGGCGATCTCCATTGGCCGCAGCCCTGCGAAATAGAACAGGGCGAGGGTCGTGCGCTGCGGGGGGGGGAGTCGGGTCATGGCGTAGCGGACGAGCAAGCGGTCGTCCAGGATGCTCTGGGCTTGGTCCGCCGCCCCAGCGATCCGCTCCAGCGTAGACTCGTCCGTGGCGAGCGGAACACGGCCTCCGTGCGCCTCGGCGAGGAGTGAGGCGACGATCGAGGCGAGCCAGGGCCGGAAGCGATCCGGCTGGCGAAGTTGCGAAAGCCCGCGCCACGCTCGGAAGAAAGCTTCCTGCGCCAGGTCCTCGGCGTCAGTGTGCGCGAACCTCGTCCGCAGTCGGCGCATGAGCGGGTGGTAATGTCGTTGGAACAGGTGCTCGAAGGCGCTCGCGTCGCCAGCGAGGCTGGCCAGGACTAGGCGGGCGTCGCCGTCCGAGTCGTCGGGACAGGCCAGCACGCCCAAGTCAGTTCCCACCCTTCCACTGAGCATATAGACGGTCGCGGAGCCCGGAAAGGAAAAGGCCTCCCCGGGGAATTTTCGCTGGCTGCGACTCGGGTGTCATTCGGGGTGGGTTGTCTCGTGCGGAGAGGGCGGGGAGAACGAGGGGGGACAGCCGGACGGCCGCCTGAGCCCGGGGCCCGCCCGACCCGTCGGGGCGTTTTATCGGGGGCCCGTCAGAGCGACGGTGGTCGACGGCCTGGCTCTGGAGCGGGTGCCCAACCAGAGCGGCAGGGCGGCTGGTGTCCAGGGGTGGCCGGGAGCAACTGGGCCCCGGACACGCCGGGTAAAGCCGCACGCGGCCGGTCCCCCGTCGCGGGCCGGCGCACCCACGGTTCTCTCCGGTGGCCCGTCGCAGCCCCGCTCCCTGAGCCGTGACCGCGGGCGGGGGTCACGGCTCCAGCACGATCTTGGTCACCGCATCCCGCTCTCCCGCCGCCAGCAGGTGCTCGAACGCGGCCGGCCCGTCGTCGAGCGGGCGGACCTGCAACCACTGGGGATCGGGGCGGACGGCGCCGGCGGCCATCAGGTCCAGGGCGCGCGCGAAGTCCGCCGCGGCGTAGGAGAAGGAGCCGACGATCTCGGTCTCCGCGCGCACGAGGTCGTTGACCGCGAAGCCGCTCTCGTTGGCGTGCAGGCCGAGCATCACGGCGCGCCCCTTGGGGCGCAACGCGGCCACTGCCTGCCGCCTCGTCAGGGGCAGGCCCACGCAGTCGATGCAAGCCTGCACCCCGAGCCCGTAGCGCGCGCGCATGCGCGCCGGTACGTCCTCGCGCACCGGGTCGAGGGTGGCGGCGCCGAGGCCCCGCAGCACCTCCAAGATCGTGCGCGGTTGCCCGCTGACGGGATCGGGCACCTTCCCCAGCCGACCGAAATCCACCTCCGCCAACTCGCCGGGCATACCCTCGACCCCATGGATCACCACGCGCTGAGGATCCACGGCCCGGGGCATCTCCGCCCGCACGTACCGCCGGAACGTCGACAGACTCGCATGCA
>JAJZYS010000050.1 GCA_021797925.1 Bacillota bacterium | reverse complement strand
CTCCGGGCGGAGGGCCGTCTGCCCACGCCCTGGTGGCGCCCGTGGGCGGCGGGTCCAACGCCGCGGGACTCTTTCACCCGTTCCAGGACGACCCCGTGCGGTTCATCGGCGTCGAGGCCGCCGGCCGGGGGATCGAGACCGGCGAGCACGCCGCCACCCTCTCCCACGGCCGTCCCGGAGTGCTCCACGGCGCGCTCTCCTACCTCCTGCAGGACGAGGTGGGCCAGGTGCACGAGGCCCACTCCATCTCCGCGGGACTCGACTACCCGGGGGTGGGCCCCGAACACGCCCAGTGGAAGGACAGCGGGCGGGCCGAGTACGTGAGCGTGACCGACGACGAGGCCGTCGGCGCCTTCTACCGGCTGGCGAGGACCGAGGGCATCCTGCCTGCGCTGGAGAGCGCCCACGCGCTGGCGCACGTGCTGCGCGCGGCACCGGACTTCGGCGCGGGCGCGGTGATCGTGGTCAACCTCTCCGGGCGGGGCGACAAGGACGTGGATCAGGTGATGCGAAGGAGCGCAGCCCATGGGCAGGATTGAAGACGCGTTCGCACGGGCCCGCTCCCAGGGCCGCTCGGCGCTGATCCCGTTCATCACCGCCGGGGATCCGTCGCTCGAGGCGAGCGAGCGGATCCTTCACGCCCTGGTCCGCGGGGGCGCCGACATGGTGGAGCTGGGCATCGCCTTCTCGGACCCCCTGGCCGACGGACCGGTGATCCAGCGCGCGTCCCAGCGGGCGCTCGGGGCCGGGACCACCCCCGCCGACGTCCTGGAGCTGGCGGGGCGCTTTCGCGCCGCGCATCCCGACGTGGCGCTGGTCATCCTCACGTACTACAATCCGGTGCTGCAACGGGGCCTTGAGGCCTTTGCCGCCGACGCCGCCCGGGCCGGGGTGGACGGGCTCGTGGTCGCCGACCTCTCCCTGGAGGAGAGCGGCCCGCTGCGCGCCGCGGCGCGTCCCCAGGGCGTCGCGGTGATCCCGTTCGTGGCTCCCACCACGCCGCCCGAGCGCCTGGCGCGGGTGGACGCCCTCGACCCGGCGTTCGTGTACTGCGTGGCCCTCACGGGGGTCACCGGCGCCCGCCGTGCGGTCGCCGAGCAGACGATCGCGCTGCTGGAGTCGGCCAAGCGCGCCATCCGCGCGCCGCTGGCGGTGGGCTTCGGAGTCTCCAGCCCCGACCACGTCCGCGCCCTCCGGGCCCGGGCGGACGGGGTCATCGTGGGCAGCGCCCTGGTGGAGATCATCGAGCGCGCCGGCGAGGGGGACCTCTCGGCCGTGGAGTCGTTCGTGCGTTCCCTTCGCCTGGCCACGGCTGGTTGACAGCATGAAGCCGGCATGCTACAGTGCATGGAAACTGCAAGCGATGATCGAGACCAGTAGCCGGTGGGCACGTCTCAAGCGAGCCGGGGGTCGGTGCGACCCGGTGGCTGCAGCCGGTGAATACACTCGAGAGCGCCGCCCGATGGAGGCCTGGGCTCCGGAGGCGCGGACGGTGACCCGCCGATACTGGGTTCGAGTGGGCTCCATCGGAGCCCGATCGGGGTGGTACCACGAGGTGACGCTCGTCCCGGGGGGATGAGAGGTCATCTTTGTTTGTACGCGGTTGCAAGACTGGAAGGGGGACCTGGCGATGGCGATGGAACCCAAGGCGACGCTCACTGGAGCAAAGACGCTGGCTCCTTACAAGCTTGCCTGCCGGGAGGCGCGCCCCGAGGGGAGCGTGGTCCGGGTCGGGGACCTCACGATCGGCAACGGCAGCATGGTGGTCATGGCCGGTCCCTGCGCCGTGGAGTCCCGGCAGCAGCTCATGGAGACGGCCCAGGCCGTCAAACTGGCGGGCGCCCAGGTGCTTCGCGGCGGCGCGTACAAGCCGCGCACCAGCCCCTACAGCTTCCAGGGGCTCGAGGAGGAGGGCCTGGAGCTCCTGCGCGAGGCCCGTGCCGAGACGGGACTCAAGATCATCACCGAGGTCAAGGACGTCCGGGCGGTGGAGCGCGTCGCCCAGGTGGCGGACATCCTGCAGATCGGCACCCGCAACATGCAGAACTTCGGCCTCCTGCAGGAGGTCGGTCGGACCCAGGTCCCGGTCATGCTCAAGCGCGGGCTCTCGGCGACCGTGGAGGAGTGGCTCATGGCGGCCGAGTACATCCTGGCCGAGGGCAACGAGCAGGTCATGCTCTGCGAGCGGGGCATCCGCACGTTCGAGCCCTTCACCCGCAACACCCTGGACCTGTCGGCCGTGGCGGCGGTGCGGGAACTGTCCCACCTGCCCGTCATCGTGGACCCCTCCCACGGCACCGGCCGCTGGAAGATGGTGACCCCCATGGCCCTGGCGGCGGTGGCGGCGGGCGCCGACGGGCTCATCATCGAGGTCCATCCGCGGCCGTGGGAGGCGCTGTCCGACGGGCCCCAGTCGCTGACGGTGGAGCGCTTCGCCGGGCTCATGACCGCCATGGATCCCCTGCTCCGGGCGCTCGGGCGCGCGTGATCCCGCCCCGGCGGGTGGCTGTCCTCGGCCTGGGGCTCATCGGCGGTTCGGTGGCGCTGGGGCTGAGACGGGCATGGCGGCCGGAGATCACCTGGTACGATCCCGATCCCGCGGCCGGGCGGGCGGCCCAGCGGTTGCTGGGGCCGCCCGCCCCTTCCCTGGAGGCGGCGGTGGGGGCGGCGCAGCTCGTGGTCCTGGCGGGACCGCCCCGGGGGGTGCTGGAGGACCTGGCCCGCATCCCGGGATCGGCTCCGCAGGACGCCGTGGTGACCGACTGCGCCAGCGTCAAGGGCGCCATCGTGGAGCGGGGCCGCGAGCTCCTGGGCGGACGGTTCGTGGGCGCACACCCCATGACCGGCAGCCATCGCTCCGGCTTCGGGGCCGCGCGCGCGGACCTGTTTGAGGGCTGCACCTACCTGGTGATGGAGGGCGCGTCGCCGGCGGCGGAGGGCCTCGTCTGGTCCATGGCGCAGGCGCTGGGAGCGAACCCGGTCAGGCTCGGGGTCGAGGCCCATGACGCGGCGGTGGCGGTGACCTCCCACCTGGTGCACTTTCTCGCGGTCACCCTGTCGCGCACGGCCGAGCGCTGGGGCGACCCCCGGCTGGTGGGCCCGGGCTTTCGCGGCGCCTCGCGGACCGCCCTGGGTTCGCCGACGCTCTGGCTGGAGGTGCTCCGCCAGAACCGCGCTCAGGTGATGACGGCGCTGGACGCCTTTCGCGACGAATGGCTGGAAGGGGTCCGGGGGCTGTGGTCCGACGACGAGGGCGTGCTGCTCGACTGGCTCCTGGGAGGCCAGCACGCCCGGCGGGCCCTCACCGGCGAGACGGACGGCGAAGCATCCGAGGAGGCGCACCCGTGACGGCCCCGCTGGAAGGAGGGAGTGCGGCGCCGCCGCACGCGCGCGTGAACGTGAGGCTCCGTGCCGCTCGCGGACTCAGGATGGACACCCGTGTGCCCGGGGACAAGTCGATCACTCACCGGGGCCTTCTGCTGGGGCTTCTGGCGGAGGGGACCACCCGGATCCGCGCGCCCCTGCTCAGCGACGACACCCGGTCGACCCTGGGCGTCGTCCGGGCCCTGGGCGCCCGTGCCGAGGAGTGCGACGGGGAGATCCTGGTCGAGGGAACCGCCCCGGGAGGCCTCAGAGAACCCGAAGACGTCCTGGACGCCGGCAACTCCGGGACGACCGCGCGCCTTGTCACCGGCATCCTGGCCGCGGCCGGGGTGTACGCCGTGCTCACCGGCGACGGCTCCCTGCGCCAGCGCCCCATGGGCCGGGTGATCCGCCCCCTCGCGGCCATGGGCGCGCGCCTCTACGCCCGGGCGGAGGACCGCCTGCTCCCCCTGACCGTGCTCCCCGCCCGTCTTCGCGGCGCCGAGCACGCGCTGGAGGTGGCCAGCGCGCAGGTCAAGTCGGCCCTGCTCCTGGCAGGGCTCGGTGCCGAGGGCGTGACGGCGGTCTTCGAGCCCCATCCCTCCCGTGACCACACCGAGCGCATGCTCAGGGCGTTCGGCGCCGAGCTCCAGACCCTTCCCCGGGGCGAAGGGCGGCGGGTGACGGTGGCCGGCGGCCAGCGCCTGCGCGGTGCCGACGTCCTGGTGCCGGGGGACATCTCCTCGGCCGCGTTCTGGCTGGTGGCGGGGCTCATCGTGCCCGGGGCCGAGGTGGTGCTGCGGGACGTGGGGGTGAACCCCACCCGCACCGGCATCTTGGACGCGCTGGCGGCCATGGGCGCCCGGGTCGAGGTGGAGGACGCCCGCGAGGAGGCGGGCGAGCCCGTGGCGACGCTGAGGGTTCAGGGAGGTCAGCCGCTCACGGGCACCGTCATCGACGGCGCGCTCGTGCCCAGGCTCATCGACGAGATCCCGGTCCTGGCCGTGGCGGCCCTGGTGGCGACGGGCGACACCCATGTGCGCGGGGCCGCGGAACTTCGGGTCAAGGAGACCGACCGCATCGCCGCGGTCGCGTCGGAGTTCGGCCGCCTGGGAGCCGACGTCGAGGAGCTGCCCGACGGCCTTGTCATCCATGGCGGCCGCCCCCTGAGGGGAGCCCGCGTGCACAGCCACGGCGACCACCGCCTGGCCATGGCCCTGGCGGTGGCGGCGCTGGTGGCGAGCGGCGAGACCGAGATCGTCGACGCCCGGTGTGCCAGCGTCTCCTATCCCGGCTTCTTCCCGGAACTCGAGGCGGCCGTCGCCCGCTGAGCGGGCGCGCTCAGCTCGCGCCAGGGCGCCGCATCCTTGAGGATGCGGCGCCCTGGACAGGTCCTTGGCCCCTCGGCCGGGTGGCGGGCGCCACCCGGCCGGCCGCTCAGAGTGGGAAGCGGCCGAAGGGGCTCGTGGTGCTGTAGGTCAGCGAGTTCGGCGAGCCGAAGTGCGCCGGCCGCTGGCCGCGCATGCGGGCCGAGTGGGGCACCTTGCGCAGGTGCACGACCCCGTTCTGCACCTCCTGGATGTAGTCGGCGGGGACGTAGGCCCCACCCAGGCCGGTGACGCGGATGTAGCTCTGCTCGGCGGGGGTGCCCACCAGGACCTCCGAGACGCGTCCCAGGTACTGCCCGTTCGCCCGCACGCGGTCGCCGGTGCGGACCCGGGCCAGGTTGTCCTGCATCTTGATTCCTCCTCGGGTTCAGGTTCGGTTCGTGACCTGTCAGCCAGCTTGGTGGACGGACCTTGTGAACTCTGTCACATACGCTCCCTGAAAACCGACCGTCCGGGGATGGGGCGGCCTTCAGAGATGTATTTCGCATCCAGCTTGGGGCGACACCACAAACCAAGAGGTAACTATACGGGGCTCAACCCAGCGTGTCAACAGGTTTCTGGAAAGCGGCGCCGCATTTCCGAGGACCTGATCCACGGTCGTGGCCCGGAGGCCGCCGATCCCGGCGAAGCTTGTGAACGACGTCACATGATCGCTCCAAAAATCGACCGTCCCGATGCGGGGCGGCCGGTTAGGATCCGCGCGCCGAGCCCGGAGGACCTTTCAGCCCTCGACGTCATTGTAGCAGGCAGGTGCGCCCGTGTCAAGCAGATTGTGGAACCGCCGGTGGGGCGGCTTCTATCCGCCTGGGGACCTGTGATCAGGCGGGGGGCGGGCGGCGCTGCGTCGGTGGCGGGTGGGCGGGAGGACCCAGGCGGACGTACGCGACGGCCCCGAGCGCCAGCACCGCGAGGAGCACCGCCGTCCAGGGGACGGAGGGGAGGGGAACCTCTGTGCTGGAGGTGGCGGCGCCCGCGGCGAGTCCCAGGAACACCACGATCGTGGCCCACGGTCCCAGGGTGCCGCGGCCGAAGCGGAAGGGGCGGGCGGCGCCGCTCTCGCGACGCCGCAAGCCGATGACCGCCCAGGCGGCGACCACGTACATGAGCGCCTCCAGGGTGGCGCCGGCGTTGATGAGCAGGCGGTACGCGCCCGACCAGAACACCACGAGCGCCATGCTCACCGACACCATCCACAGGATCCACAGCGCGCGGTGGGGGACGAAGTGAAGGTTCAGCCGGCCCAGGCTGCGGGGCAGGCTGCGCTCTCGGGCCAGGGCGTACAAGAGCCGGGAGGCGCTGACGAAGCTGCCGTTGAAGGTGGTGATCGCGGTGACGGCCGTGACCGCCAGCATCCACCAGAAGCCCACCGCGCCCAGGGCGGTGCGGCCCACGAGCAGCTGCGGAATGAGGGTGCGGGCCAGCACCCGCTGGGGCACGAAGTGGGTCATCGCCAGCGAGAAGCCGGCGAACGCGACGCCGATGACCCCCAGCGCGAGAAACATGCCCCGGGGCAGGGAGCGCTGGTCGGTCACCTCCTCCGCCAGCGGGGTCACCCACTCGAAGCCCACGTAGATGAACACGCCCAGGGCGACCGCTTGCAGGAAGTTGCCCGGCGGCCCCACCGCGAGCGGCGTGGTGAGACGGAACCCCCCCCGGGCCAGGGCGACGGCGGTCACGAGGACCAACGAAGCCAGGAGCGCGAAGGTGGTGGCGTCCTCGAGCAGGCCCGCGGGCCGCACGCCTCGGAGATTCACCAGAAGCACCAGCGTGAGGAACATGAGGATCCACACCACCCCCGGGATGGCGGGGATCCCCGCATGGATGGCCGCCGCCAGGACGAAGCTGTCGGCGGCGATGACCGCGAGCACCGTGACCAGGTAGAGCAGCGTGAACCCCAAGGAGAACCGGTCCGATATGCCAAGGCGCGTCCACAGCCGGATGCCCGCGGCGCTGGGGCGCATGCCGGTCAGTTCGGAGAAGACCGCGGCCGCCATGAGGCACAGGACACCGGCGGTCAGGATCGCGATCCAGGCCGAATCGCCCAGCATGTACTGGGCCACCTCGACCATCGCCAGGAAGTTGACCGCGGCAAACGCGAGTCCGGCGCTGGTGGACACCACCGTGCGCAGCCTCAGAACTTTTGCAAGTGCGATGGGCTTGCCTCGTTTCCGACGTTGTTCGTGAGGAGAGGTTCGCCCGACGCCGCCCGGGTTCCTCCACCGGGGATGACCAGGGAGCTCTCCTGGAATCCTAACCGCCATGGAATCGTACTGGGACGACCCCACCCGGACCGACCTGGCGGTGGAGGCCCACGCCGCCGCCGGGCGCGGGCGGCGGCTGGAGGGGGTCACCGTGGAAGCTTCCACGGTCGACGGCGTGCAGCGCGAGGAAGTCCGGGTGCGGACGGAGTCCGCGGCCCGGAGGCTCGGAAAGCCCGTGGGCCGGTATGTGACGCTGAACTTTCCCGACCTCCTTGACCGCGACCGGGAGGGACGCGCTCGCCTCACCGACGCCATCCGGCGCGAGCTGGACGACGTCATGGCGCTCTCATCCCACAGCCAGGTGCTCGTGGTGGGCCTGGGCAACTGGAACGCGACCCCCGACGCCCTGGGGCCCCGGGTGGTGGGACGCATCGTCGTGACGCGGCATCTGCACGGGGGGCTGCCCCAGGATCTCCGGGGCCGCCTGCGGCCGGTGGCCGCCGTGGCTCCGGGCGTGCTGGGCATCACCGGGATGGAGACGGGGGAGATCGTGCAGGGGATTGTGGAGCGGGTGCGACCGGACGTGGTGGTGGCCATCGACGCCTTGGCGGCCCGATCGGTGCACCGCATCGGCACCACCTTCCAGATCGCCGACACCGGGATCCATCCGGGGTCGGGGGTGGGCAACCGCCGGGCGGCGCTGAACCGGGAGACCCTGGGCGTTCCGGTGATCGCCGTGGGGGTGCCCACGGTGG
Organism: Bacillota bacterium; assembly: GCA_021797925.1. GTDB lineage: Bacteria > Bacillota > Sulfobacillia > JAJZYS01 > JAJZYS01 > JAJZYS01. The sequence continues at coordinate 7,641 of JAJZYS010000050.1, read as the reverse complement.
TTCACGCGGTCACCATCGTCCGCGACGCCATGCACATGATGGTGGAGCGCCTCAGGGAGCGCTCGGAGTTCCTGGACCTCCTGGGTGAAGACGAAGACGAGATCCCGGGGCTGATCGGCGAGGTGGTGGATCCGGCCGTGGGGTCCATGATGGTGACGCCCAAGGAGATCGACCGGCTGATCGGGGACCTCGTGGGCGTGCTGGCCGGTGCCCTCAACGCCAGTCTGCATCCCGGGATCACCCCGCAGATCATGGAGTGGTACAACTAGAAAAAACGCGGGGCCGAGCCCCGCGATGAGACCGATGGTCACCGACCCCTTCCGGCCAGCGATTGCTCGGCCTGCTGGATCATCTTGCGGACCATGTGGCCCCCGACCGCCCCGCACTCGCGCGCGGGCAGATCGCCCCAGTAGTCGCCCTCGTGCACGTTCAGGCCCAGTTCCGAGGCCACCTCGTACTTGAACCGGTCCAGGGCGCCCTCGGCGCCGCGCACGAGCGCTCGGCCCGTGGTGCTTGCGCTTGCCATCTCCGATCACCTCCTCGCGATCCTAGTGTCAACCGGTTACGGCCACTTCATTCCCGGCGACGCCGGGACCCGGGCCGGCTAGCGGCCGCGGGCGCCGGCCGCGTTCCTCGCCTCGTAGTCCTCGATCATCTTGCGGACCATCTGGCCTCCGACGGCCCCGCACTGACGGGCCGGCAGCTCCCCCCAGTAGTTGTCATCGGGGATGTGCACGCCGATCTCCCGTGCGGTTTCGTCGCGAAAGCGGTTGAGCCAGCTCTGGGCCTCGGGCACCAATGCGCGGTTGCCCGTCTGCGATCCCGATGCCATTCACGCCACCTCCTCTCCATCCGGTCGATCCTATTGTTATTTTTCCGGACTGAAGTATACATGGGTAAACTGCCACATTGGACGAAACATGGAAGACGCACGGATCAGAGCCTGAGCGCCGCGATGGCCAGGGCGGCGATGCCGGCCGCGAAGAGCGGCCCCACGGGGATGCCCCGCAGGAAGGAGGCGCCCAGGATCGACCCGATGGTGAGCCCGACGATGACGTCGGGACGGACCTCGAGCAGTTCCACCCCGCGGGCGCACACCCAGGCCGCCACGATTCCGCCGGCCACCGCCACGAGGCCCGTGGGCCGGGTGAGGGCGCCCAGGAGGTCCACCACCACCACCTTGCCGCTGGCGAGGGGCGCCAGCACGGCCAGGGTGAGCACGGTGAGGCCCACGGCGATGCCCTGCCGCTCGAGCACCAGAAGCGGCCACCGGTAGGGCAGATAGCGGAGGATGAGCGCCACGGCGGCCGCGGCCGTCACGAGCTGATTGCGGCCGAAGGTTCCCAGGGCCAGCATCAAAAGGAGCAAGGCCGTCGTCGGGTCCATGCCCCGCCTCCTCCCGCCGACCCATGCTACGCCGCGGCGGCGCCGGCTAGAAACGGCGGCCGCTCCGGAGCGTACATGGCCCGGAGCGTTTGCGTCCAATCTAGCCGGGTACGGCTCGAGGAGGGCGACGATGCAGCGCGCGAAACGCAACTGGACCTTTGGTATCATCGCCAGCGTGCCGTTCCTGATGGTGCTGGGCAACTCCATGCTCTTCCCCGTGTTTCCCAAGATGCAGCGGGTGCTGCACCTTTCCGGCCTACAGGTGAGCCTGGTGGTCACCGCCTTCAGCGTGCCGGCGGGGCTGCTCATCCCTCTGGCCGGGTACCTGGCGGACCGCTACGGCCGGCGCAAGGTCATGGTGCCGTCGGTGGCGCTGTTCAGCCTCGGGGCGCTCCTGGCGGGCTTCTCCACGGTGCTGGCCGGGCATCCTTACGTGCACATTCTCGTCGGGCGCGTGCTGCAGGGCGTCGGCGCCGCCGGGATGAGCCAGCTGGCCATGGTCATGACCGCCGACCTCTTTGCCGGCAAGGGCCGGGGCCGCATGCTGGGCATGATCGAGGGGGCCAACGGCCTGGGCAAGGTGATCAGCCCCATCACCGGCGGTCTGCTGGGGGTGGTGTTCTATGGCCTGCCGTTCTTTGCCTTCGGGTTCCTGGGGGTGGTGGTGACCCTGGGACTTCTGCTCGTCGCCCGGGAACCGGGCTTCGAGCCCATCCGGGAACGGCTCGGGCCCTACACCCACAAGATCGTCAAGGTCTTCCGGGACCGCGGTCTGCCCATCGCCGCCGTGCTGGCGTCGGGCGCGGTGGGCATGTTCGTGCTGTTCGGCACCATCTTCTACCTGTCGGAGGTGCTGGAGAAGCGCTACGGCGTGCCGGAACTTTCGGTGGGCTTCATCCTGGCGCTGCCCACGGCGGCGCTCTCGGTCACCGCGCTGCTCACGGGGATGTACCTGCAGCGGTCGGGGGCGGGCCGGGCCAAGCCGCTGGCCATCTGGGGGCTCGGGGTGATCGGGGCGGTGATGGTGGTCAACGCCTTCTTCGCCCAGAAGGCGGTGCTGCTCGTGGCGGTCTCGTGCATCGGGGTCGGGGGCGGGCTGCTGCTGCCCGCGCTGAACCTCCTGATCACCTCCGCCACCGCCACCGAGCACCGGGGCACGATCACCTCCCTGTACGGGGGCGTCAGGTTCCTCGGCGTGGCGGTGGGACCGCCGGTCTTCGACCTGCTCATGAAGACGAGCCACGCCCTGCTGTTCGGGACGGCGGCGGCCGTCACCGTGGCCACGGGCGTCTTCGCCCTCGTGGCGCTCGACAGCGCCCGCCTCATGGGCGAGGGCGGGCCCCCCCAAGGCCGCGGTCCGGAAAGCGCGCGCCCGCGCACGGGGGCCCCCGTCCGCAAGCGGCGGGTTCCGACTCCGGGATGAACCCTGGCGCCCCGCTCGACATAGGTTAGGGCAGATGTCGAGCGAGGAGGCCTATGGATGGGGGAGCACCCGGGTCTGTGGCAGCGCGTGGTGGAGGACCCGATTCCGGGACGGCTGGCGGCGCCGCGCCGCCGCGGCTGGACGATGGTGATCGACAAGGGGATGAGCCTGGCGGACACCCGGGGGCTGACGGAGGTGGCCGGCGGGTACATCGACCTGTGGAAGCTGCCGTTCGGCACGTCGGGCCTGTACCCCGAGCGGGTCCTCAAGGCGAAGGTGGCCTGCCTGCTGCAGCAGGGCATCGACGTGTACCCGGGCGGGACGTTCCTTGAGATCGCCCTCCTGCAGGGCCACCTGGAACGCTTCTACGAGGCGTGCCGGGAGGTGGGGTTCACGGCCGTGGAGGTCTCCGACGGGACCATTCCCCTGGCGGCGCGGGAGCGACGGCTCGCCATCTCCACCGCCGTCGACTTCGGGTTCGTGGTCTTCTCGGAGGTCGGGAAGAAAGACCCCGGCGAGCACATTCCCGCGCTGGCCCTGCGCCGCATCATGGAGGCCGACTTCGAAGCCGGGGTGCGGGGGATCATCGTGGAGGGACGGGAGTCGGGTCAAGGGGTCGGGATCTACGACCAGAGCGGCTCCATCCTCGAAGACGAACTGACCAAGATCGTCAACGCCTGTCCCGCCCCGGACCGGCTCATCTGGGAGGCTCCCCAGAAGACCCAGCAGGAAGAGCTGATCGTGCGCTTCGGGCCCAACGTCAACCTGGGCAACATCCCTCCCGGTGAGATCCTGGCCCTGGAGGCGCTGCGGCGGGGGCTGCGGGCGGACACCCTGCGCCACGCCCTGCCGGGGGCGCCGGAGCAGGCGGCGGGCAAGGGGACCCGCGGATAGCGCCGGGCGCCGGGAGTCCGGGTGGAACTCTTGACGGGTCGAGCGCTGGCGGATACCGTCTTCCCTGAGAGCTCTGTGCTCGACGGCCGGGGGCGCTCGACCCCGGCCCATCCTCACCAGGCGGTGACACGGTGCGCGTCATCAGCGGCGCCCTCGGTGGGCGGCTTCTCGTCAGTGTTCGGGGCATGTCCACGCGACCCACGTCGGACCCGGTCAAGGAGGCCCTGTTCAACATCCTGGCCCCGGTGCTGGAGCGGGCCCGGGTGCTGGACCTTTTCTCGGGGACGGGCGCCCTGGCCATCGAGGCCCTCAGTCGCGGGGCGGCCTCCGCGGCTCTGGTGGAATCGGAGGAGCAGGCCTGCCGGGTGATCCGGCGAAATCTGGCGAACCTGGACCTGTCCGAGGTGGCGCGCGTGTACCGCGGGCCCGTGTCGGGCGTGGTCCCGTGGATGGGCCGGCACGGCTATCGCTTCGACGGGATCTTCGTGGATCCGCCGTACCGGCGCGGCCTGATCGTGGACACGCTGGAGCGCGTCGCCCGGGCCCGCATCCTTGAACCCAACGGCTGGCTCGTGGCGGAGCACGAGGCGCGGGAGTGGCCGGGCGACAGCGGACCGTGGCGCATCGTGCGCCGCAGCCGTTACGGGGACACGGGACTGACCATCTACGTCCTCGAGGGCGACCCCACAGCCCGGCCGACCGGCCAAGATCCCGAGGGCCGCCTGTCCCGCTGAGGGCGGCGACCGAGGTGAGCGCGGGTCGGACCCCGCGCCGCAGCCCACGCCGGCGCGAGACCCGCCGGCAAGAGAGGAACGGAATGCGCGATGACCACGGCCATCTATCCGGGCAGCTTCGACCCGTTCCACAACGGCCACCTGGACATCGTGCTCAGGGCCAGCCGCATCTTCGAGCAGGTGGTGGTGGCCGTGGCCGAGAACCCAGGCAAGTCGCCGTGGTTCGACCTGAAGACCCGCACCGCGCTGTGCGAGGCCTCGGTGGGGCACCTGCCCGGGGTCCGGGTGACGGGCAGCCGCGGGCTCACGGTGGCCTTCGCCCGCGCCCAGGGCGCCCAGGTGATCCTCCGGGGGCTCAGGGCGGTGCTGGACTTCGACTACGAGGTGCAGATGGCCATGATGAACCGCCACCTTGACCGGGAAATGGAGACCTTCTTCCTGCTGACCTCCAACCGGTACAGCTACCTCAGCTCGTCGCTGATCAAGCAGCTGGTGGACGTCGACGCGCCGGTCGAGGACCTTGTGCCCGAGCCCGTGCACCGGCACCTCATGGCCCTGAGTCGGCACCGGACCTGAACCCCGCGGGGATGAAAGGAGAGTGCGCCGTGGACGTGGAGAGTGTGCTGACGCAGATGGAGGAGCTGTTGGCGCGCGCCTCCCGCGTGCCTCTGACCTCGCGGGTGGTGGTGGACGAGGCCGGCTTCTACGAGCTGATCCAGGCGCTGCGCAAGGCGATGCCCGGCAACCTGGGCGAGGCGTCCCGCATCCTCCGCGAGCGCGAGAGCATCGTCGAGTCGGCGCGCCGGGAGGCCCAGTCCATGGTGGAACAGGCGCAGGTGTACGCGGCCAGGCTCGTGAGCGAGTCCCAGGTGGTCCGTGACGCCAGCGCCCGCGCCGAGCGGATGCTCGCCGAGGCCCGGGACCGGGCGCTGGAGATTCACGAGGGGGCGCGCCAGTACGCGGACCGGGTGCTCGAGGATCTGGAGCGGGAGCTTGGGCGCGTCACGGACAACGTCAAGCGCAACCGCGAGGAGCTCCTGGGCCGGGCCATGCGGGCGGCGGCCTCGCATAGCGGCGCTTCCGGGCGCACAGGCTGACCCCGGGGAGGCGGCATGTGGGCGCAAGCGTGGCCCTGGTCCTTGGGGCGGGTGGACAGTTCGGTTTCGCCCACATCGGCGTCCTCAAGGTGCTGGAGGAGGAAGCGCTCGTTCCCGACCTCATCGTGGGGTCGTCCATCGGCAGCGTCGTCGGTGCGCTGTGGGCCGCGGGCGCGGGGGCCGACTTCCTGGCCCGCCTGGGCCAGGAGATGCGCCGCAGCCAGTGGGCGGACGTCCGGCTCCATCGCCTGGGCCTTCTGGCCGGGGAGCGGATGGAGGGCCTCATGCGGCTGCTGTTGCGCGACCGGGAGCTTCAGAGCCTCGTGCCTCGGGTGGTCGTGGTGGCCACGGACATCCAGGACGGTGAACGGGTGGTCATCGACCGCGGGCCGGCGGCTCAGGCGATCCGCGCCAGCGCCTCGGTACCCGGGCTGTTCGCGCCGCTGCGCTGGCAGGGGCGGCTCCTGGTGGACGGCGCCGTGACCGAACGGCTGCCGGTGCGCACGGCCCGCGAACAGGGGGCCGACCGCATCCTGGCGGTGAGTCTCGACCCGCTGCGGGCCAAGCGCGTGGCGCCCGTGACGAGCCTCGTGGACGTGGTCCTGCGCAGCTTCGACATCCTGCAGCGGGAGGTGACGCGCCAGGGCGCCACCGACGCCGACCTGGTGATCGAGCCCGACCTCACCGTGGGGGCGGGCGCGCATCGCGACCGGGTGCACAGGCTGGTGGCCGCCGGCCACGAGGCCGCGGCTGCCCAGCGCCGGGCCATCCGCGAGCTTTTCGGGCGGCAAGTGGGGGAGGCGAGGACCGGTGCCTCGTAAGAAGAAGGGAATCGGGTGGCAGTGGTGGCTGGTGATCGCGGCTGCGGTGCTGGCCATCCTGTACTACACGCCCACGGGCGACTACGTGATCCTGCCCGGCATCACCGAGAACCTCAACCGCATCGTCACCGTGCAGGGAGGCAAGGTGCCGCGCCACGGGCGCTTCCTGATGGTGGCCGTGACCCTGGACCGGGCCAACCTGCTGGACGACATCATGGCGCGCGTGACCCCGTACGGGGAGATCGTGCCCGCGGCGCAGATCCTGCCTCCGGGCGGGCATCTGTCGCAGTTCATCCGGATGAGCGCCATCCAGATGAAGGAGAGTCACGAATACGCGCAGGTGGCGGGGCTGCGCAGCGCCGGCTACAACGCGCGCGAGGCCGGCAACGGCGTCGAGGTGGAGGCGGTCCTGTCGGGCTTCCCGGCCGTTCACCGGCTGAAGGTGGGCGATGTGATCCTGGCGGTGGACGGCCACGCCGTGACCATGGCGCACCAGCTCCTGGACCGGATGGCCGCGCTGCCCCGGGGTGCGGTGGTCACGCTCACGCTGCGGCGCTCGGGCCGCGTGATGCAGGTGAGGGTGCCCACCACCGTGCGCCCCTCGGTGTCGCCCCATCCCATGGTGGGCGTGGAGGTGGCCACCTACGAGCCCCACTTCGTCATCCCGGTGCCCATCCACATCGCGACCGGCGACATCACCGGTCCGTCGGCGGGGATGATGTTCAGCCTGGAGATCCTCTCCCAGGTCCGACCCGGGCTGCACCTGACGCGGGACCGGGTCGTGGCCGGGACGGGCACGATCACGGCCAACGGGACGGTGGGGCCCATCGGCGGCGTGCGGGAGAAGGTGGTGACCGTGTATCGCGCCGGGGCGAGGGTCTTCCTGGTGCCGCGGGCCAACTACCGCTCGGCGACCCAGGAGGCCCGCTGGATGGGCATCCAGCACAAGCTGCGCATCATTCCGGTGTCGAACCTGTCCCAGGCGGTCCAAGCCCTGCGCGCCCTGCCGCCGGCACCCGTCGCCTCCGGCCGTGATAGCCGCGGCGACCGTGCGGCATACTGATCCCGTTCCGGGGAGGTGGCGCCATGGGAGACGCATCGCAGGGACTGGAGGCGACGCTGCGCAGCCTCGTGGCTCAGGAGCTGGAGCGTGCGCTGCGGGGGGCCAGCGGTGCGGGCGGAGCGGGTGAGTCGGGCGGCCAGGCGGGGGCGTCGCGGGAGGGCCGATCCCAGGGTGGCGGGTCGGGCGGTCTCTCGCCGGAGCGTTTGGCGCAGGTGAAGGCCCT
>JAJZYS010000293.1 GCA_021797925.1 Bacillota bacterium | reverse complement strand
CTCGCGCACCACGGCGAAGGCCTCGGGGACCAGCTCGTCGAGGTGCTCCGCCCGCTCCCGCTCGCGCTCCTCCCGCTCCCGCCGGGCCAGGTCCCGCTCCAGCTCGTCCTCGGTCTCCGTCCCGACCCGCCCGCTGCTGAACTCCTCCTCGGCCCGCCCACCGCCCTCGCCCAGCAGGTCGAGGTCCTCCGCGTAGGACTGGCCGAAGCTGATATCGGGACCCTGGTAACCGATGCGCTCCCGGAAGTCGGCGGTCTTGGCGGCAAGATCCTCGTCCGAGAGGGCGCGCATCTCGTCCTCGAGGGCATTGATCCGCTCGACCATGCGGGTGTGCCTGCCCAGCTCACGCCTGCTGGGATCGCCGAGGATCTTGGAGAAGAGGGACATCAGCCTTAGCACCGGCCGGGGGACGGGGAGACCCGGCTCTCCATGATGACGCGGATGCCCGGGCGGCCGCGCCGCCGGATGGGTGCGGCGCGATCTTAGCAGTCGCTTCGGGCGGCGGACCCGTCAGGAGTGGGGGGGGCGGGCATCGGCGCCGCTCCTCCCCTTGCGGACCGCGACACGCTCCTGGCGCCGCCGGACCTGCTCGTCGGCGCGGTTGACGGCGCCGTCGATCGCCTCGCGGACGTTGGGCGCCTCGCAGCGTGCGGCCAGCCGGATGTGGTGCATGTGCACGACCACCTCGGCCGAGGCCTCCGGCACCCGGCTCGCCTCCCGGTCGATCGTGAGGCTGGCATCGTGGAGGGCGGCGTGGCGCTCCAAACGGCGCAACCTCTGCTCCGCGTAGGCCCGGGTGTCGCCCCCCACCCGGTGCCGGGCGACGATGCTCACGCGCATCCGTCCACCGTCCCTGACGGGCCGCGGTTCCCAGGGGCCATCTGCGTCGGTTGTACCACGGTGGAACCCGTCACACCAGCTTCAGCAGCGACCCCCGGTCGATGCCGAGACGGCGCAGCGTGCCCGCCGGAAGCTCCAGCGCGGCCTTGGAGCCGAAGACGTGGCGGGAGATGCGCCAGGGCCGGATCGTGTGACAGGCGTGCAGCACCCGGCCCTCGGCGTTCACGAAGGCGACGTCGATCGGGAACCGCATGAAGAACATGTGGATCGACCCGCAGTCCTGCAGGCACAGGCCGTCTCCGGACGGCAGCTCGCGGCGCCACATCAGCCCCCGCAGCCGGGAGAGGAACGTCGCCGCCACAAGGCATCGATCCGCCACGACCGTCCCATCGGCGGTCTCCAGGCGGTGGACCGGGGAAGCCACGCACGCATCCTAGTCGCGCAGGGCGAACTTGGTATGGTGGTCGCATGACGGGCCCGATCGACGTCGACATCCACGTCGACCCCGCCTGCCCCTGGGCCTGGCTGACCTCGCGCTGGCTCGCCGAGGTGGCCACGGTCCGCCCGATCCGCGTGAGGACGCGCCTCTTTGTTCTCGCTGAGATCAACCGGGGCGCGGAGCCGGACGAGGGGCACGAGCGCATCCACCGGGCGAGCGGGGCGGCGCTGCGGCTCATGGCGGCGGCGCGGCGGGCCGGCGGGGACGCCGCACTTGCCCGCGCGTACACCGAGCTGGGGGAGGCGCACCACGAGCGGGGAGAGGCGCTCGACGACCCGGCGGTGCTGGCGGGCGCGGCGGTCGCCGCCGGGCTGGCCCCCTCCCTGGCCGGGGAGGCCGCGCCGGGCGCCGACCCCTCGCTCGACGAGGAGGTTCTCGCCGAGCACAGCGCGATCGTCGAGCGCGGCGCCTTCGGGGTCCCGACGCTCGTCGTCGGCGAGGCGCCGCCGACCTTCGGGCCGGTGGTGGACCGGCGGATCACCGCGGAGGCCGCGGGCGAGCTCTGGGACCGCGTCGCGTGGCTTGTCACCGAGGGCGCCTTCTTCGAGCTCAAGCGGGAGCGGCGCCACCGGCCCGGGATCGGCCGCTACCGGGTGACCGCGACCGCCGGCTGAGCTCCTCCGCGGGCCCGGGACGGGGACGCGGTCAGCTCCCCGAGAGGTCAAGGACGGACCGCACCTCCGTCCCCGCACCGGGAGCGCTGCGGATCTCGAAGGTCCCTCCCGCATTCTCGACGCGCGCCCGCATCCCCACCAGGCCCCATCCTCGGCCTCGGCCCAGCCGTGCCTCCGCCGCCGCCACGTCAAATCCCTCGCCGCGGTCACAGACCAGGACGTGCAGCCGGCGCGGGGAGAAGGAGAGAACGACCTCCACCTCGGTGGCGCCCCCGTGCCGGATGGCGTTGTCCACGGCCCCCAGCACCGTCCGGAAGCCCGCCATGGCCACCCCCGGTGGCAGAGCCGGCTCCTCTCCCACGACCTGGAGCCGGGTGGACACGGTGCCGCCGAGGTCGGCGAGGGCGCGCCGGACGGACGCCGCCAGCCCCTCCTCGGTGAGCCCCAGTGGGCTGACCCGAAAGAGGAGGCGCTGCAGCCGCTCCAGGGCTCGCAGGGCCGTCCTCCGGCACTCGGCCACCTCGCCGGCCACCTGGGCGGCCGGGGCCCGCCCCACCCGGCGCCCGATCAGCTCGGCGGCGAGCGCGATGTCCGCGAGCTCCTCGATCGGCCCTCCCATGA
>JAJZYS010000292.1 GCA_021797925.1 Bacillota bacterium | reverse complement strand
CCTCGGCGAGCCGGGCGTGGCGGCGGCAGTAGTGGCCCCTCCCCGCCACCGCGACGACATGGTCGGGGCACCAGGCGGTGGGGCACGGCGCACCCCTCCGGTCGACGTAGTCGCAGCGGACGCGGTCCGCTCCCTCGCACGCCGGCGCGGAGCACGGGATCTCGGTGCGACGTCCGATCACCGTCCTCTCATCCACCGGGTGTGCCGCCACGGCCTGCGCCCGGCGCCGCAACCAGGACCCCATCTCGACGACCCCCCTGCCGCACGCCATCCACCCCCCGCGGCGCGGCCTCTCGCGGACGTGGCGGAGTGTAACAGAGTGGAGCGAACAGATCAAGCGTTCCAGAATCCCCAGGTCGCGCCGGGGCGGCCGGGCACCGGCGCACCCCCGGGGGCGTCCTCTATGCTCGGGGGCCTCATGGGTGAGGAGATGGAGGTCGCCGTCTTCGAGGCCGAGGCGGGCCAGGGCTCGCGCCTGCAGGCCGGGCTCCCCGGCGTGGGCCTTCGCACCATCGACACCACCCTCACCGAGGAGACCGCCGCGGAGGTGGGGGACGCCTCGGTCGTCTCGGTCTTCATCCGCTCCCAGGTGACCCGCCCGGTGATCGAGGGGATGCGCCGGGTGCGGCTGATCGCGACCCGCTCCACGGGGTTCGATCACATCGACCTCGGCGCGTGCCGGGAGCGCGGCATCACCCTGTGCAACGTCCCGACCTATGGCGAGAACACCGTGGCGGAGCACACCTTCAGCCTCATCCTCTCGCTCTCCCGGCGCCTCGGGGTGGCGGCGCGCCGCACCGCGGGAGGGGACTTCTCGCTGCGCGACCTGCTCGGTTTCGACCTGCGCGGCAGGACGCTCGGGGTGATCGGCGCCGGCAACATCGGGCTCCACGTGGTGCGCATCGGACGGGCCTTCGGGATGGACGTTCTCGCCTGGGACGCGCGTCCGCATCCCCTGATCGCCGAGGTGCTCGGATTCCGCTACGTGAGCCTGGAGGAGCTGCTCGGCGGCTCCGACGTCATCAGCCTGCACGTCCCCTACCGGCCCGAGACCCACCACCTCATCGACCGCGACCGGCTCGCGCTGGTGAAGCCCGGAGCCCTTCTCATCAACACCGCTCGCGGCGCGCTGGTCGACACCGCCGCCCTTCTGGAGGCGCTCGACAGCGGGCGGGTGGGCGGCGCCGGGCTCGACGTCTTCGAGGGCGAGGAGCTGCTCATGGAGGAGCGAGAGATGTTCCATCTCCCGGAGAGCGAGGAGCACCTGCGCCAGCTCGTCTCCAGCCACGTGCTCGCCCGCCAGGAGAACGTCATCCTCACCCCCCACATGGCCTGGTACAGCCGGGAGGCCATCGAGAGGATCCTGGACACGACGGCGGCCAACATCCGGGCGTTCCTGGCCGGGGCCGCGGTCAACGTGGTGGGCGCCGGCGCGTAGCCGGTGTGGCGACGCCCGGGGGATCAGGGCGCGTCGCGCCGCCGGGCGCCAGCGCCGCCATCAGCCGGTCGAGAAACGGCACCTGGCCGGACACCAGCTTCTCCCGCGCCGTCGCCACGTCGAACCAGGCGGCCCGATCGACCTCCGGGAACTCGCCCATCCGTCCCGAGCCGCGCGGCCACTCCATCCGGAACGTGGTGCTGCGGGCGCGGCGCGCGTCGATGTCGCCGGGGGCCGCCCAGACGTGGACGCGCTTTCCGCTCGGTTGGCGCAGCGTCCCCAGGTCGACGAGCTCACCCCGAGGCGGAGCGAAGCCCAGCTCCTCCTCGAACTCGCGGCGCGCCGCGGTCAGCCCGTCCTCGCCGGGGTCATGCTCGCCCTTGGGGATCGACCAGGCCCCCCGGTCCCGCCGCTCCCAGAGCGGGCCCCCCATGTGGGCGATCAGCACCTCGAGGCCCTCCCCGGCGGTGACCCGGTAGAGAAGGATCCCGGAGCTCAGGCGTCCGGCCACGAACCCAGCTCGCGCATCCCGGACGGGCCCTTCACCGGTCGATCGTGGCACGCCCCGGCGGGACGTTGCGCTGCGGGGAGGGCCGGGTGCCCGTCGCCGCCGCCGGGTGCGGCCCGGCCACCACCGGCCGACGCGATGGATTGCCCCCCGCCACCCGCTGCCCCGAGACTTGGGACGTGAGCGACGGGACGAGCCGGACCCTGTGGCGCATCGCCGCCGCCACGCTGCGCTTCCAGCGCTCGGCACTGCTGCCCTTCCAGGGGCTCCGGGTCGCGGTGGGCACCGTCGCCGCGATGGCCCTCGGCACCGCCCTGGTCTCGCCCGGCATCGGGGCGGCCGCGGCGGGCGGCTCGCTGGCCCCCGGTCTCGCCTCCCTCGACACCGAGGGTCGGGCCCACCTCGGGCGGGCGGCCGCTACCGGGGCGGTGATGGCCCTGGCCACCTTCCTCGGCTCGCTCACCGGCTCGGTGGGGTGGCTCCACATCGTTCTCGCCGGGGCATGGGCCGCGGGCTGGGGGCTCCTCGGCGCGGTCGAGCCGGGGATCCTCACCCTGAGCGTCAACGCCATCGTGGCGCTGGTCGTCTTTGGCCGCTTCCCCGCAGCGCCGCTGGGCGCCGCCGAGCTGGCCGCCGCGGTG
>JAJZYS010000291.1 GCA_021797925.1 Bacillota bacterium | reverse complement strand
CCGCAGCGGAGGGAGCGCGATCGCGATGCATGTGCGCTGGTTCGGTCAGGCGGCCTTTCTGCTGACCCACGGGGACCACCGGGTCCTCGTCGACCCCTTCGGTCCCATGCCCGCGCTCGCCCAGCGTGGGATGCGCTTTGACTACCCGCCCATCCGGCGGGTGCGCGCGGACCTGGTCCTCGTCACCCACGAGCACGGCGACCACAACGCGGTCGACGCCGCCGAGGGCGAACCCCGGGTGGTGCGCTCCACCGCCGGCACGTTCGAGACCGCGGTGGGCACGCTGACCGCGATCGCCTCGGAACACGACGACGCGGCGGGCACCCGGCGCGGCCCCAACACGATCTTCGCGTTCACCTTCGGGGGGCTAAGCGTCTGCCACTTCGGGGACTTCGGCCAGGAGGCCTTGCGCGACGCGCAGGCGCGGGCCATCGGCCGGCCGGACCTCTTGTTCTTGCCGGTGGGAGGCGGGCCCACCATCGACGGGGAGCGCGCCCACGACATCGTGCAACGGCTCGCTCCCCGCTGGGTGGTGCCGATGCACTACCGCACCTGGGCCCTCAGCTTCCTGGATTCGGCGGAGGACTTCCTGCGCCGCTTCGAGCCGGAGTCGGTCCACCGGCTGCGCTCGCCGGAGTTTGAGACCTCGAAGCTGCCGGCGGCGTCGGGCCCCATCGTGGTCGTGCCCGCGGCCCCGGGTCAGAGCGGCGTGGCGCCGTAGAGGTCCGTGCTCTGGGAGCTGAACTGCCGGGGTTCGGTGCCCAGGCGCACCGTCACGGTGCGCGATCCTCCCGGGGCGAGCACGGTGAAGCTGGCCGTCTGCCCCGGCTTCATCGCCTCCAGGTCCGAGACCAGGTCCGCCACGTCGGCGACGGGACGCCCGTCCACCGCCAGGATGATGTCCCCCGGTGCCAGACCCGCCTGGGCCGCGGCGGTGCCGGTGTACACTTCGGCGATCTCCACCCCCTGGGTGCTGGACAGGCCGTCCTCGAGGGCGGTGAACGGATTGATGTCCTGCGCCCCCACTCCCAGGAAGGCGTTGGACACCGTCCCCCGGTGGATGAGCGTCTCGAGGATGCGGCGAGCCCGGTCGGCGGGGATGGCGAACCCGATCCCCGTGCCGCGGGAGGACACGGCCGTGTTGATCCCCACCACCCGTCCCAGCATGTCCAGCAGCGGCCCGCCGCTGTTGCCCGGATTGATGGCGGCGCTGGTCTGCAGGAGGTTGGTGTACGGACGGTTGCCGATGGTGAGCGGGCGGCCCACCGCCGAGATGACGCCCTCGGTCACGGTGTTGTCCAGGCCGTAGGGGTTGCCGATGGCCACGACCGGCTCGCCCACGATGACGGGCCGGGTGTTCATGGTCAGCGGTGTCAAGGGGTGGGGAGGATTCACCTTGATGACCGCCAGGTCCGCCTGCCAGTCGGCGCCCACGAGGGAGGCGATGAGCGGGCCCTTGATCCCCGGGACGATCACCGAGATCTTCTGCGCCCCGTTGATCACGTGCTCGTTGGTGGCGATGTAGCCCGTGGCGGTGAGCACGAACCCCGAGCCCAGGCTCTCCTGAGGGGCGGAGGGCCCGGCGTTGCCGAAGGGGAAGGGGAACGGGAAGCCGGGAACCGTCGGGGCGCCGGTGAACGATCCGCCCTGGATGGCGTCGACCTCCACCACCGACGGAGCGGCCCGCTGGACCACGTGGGCCACGGAGAGGGTGCTCAGGGGGAAGTCCGGTATGCCCGCGGCGGTCACCGGCAACTTCGAGGCGGTGGCCGGGCGCAGGGCGTGCACCACGGCCTCCCCGCCGGCGAAGGCGGCTCCCAGGCAGAAGAACAGGAGAACCCTGGATGCAAAGCGCAAGAGCGTGCTGTGTCGCATAGGCTCCGACCACGTGCCCGGCGTGGTCCCGATCCGTCGCTGCCGCGGGGCGGGATATGGGCGGCAGCGGACGCCACCGGCCAAGGGCGGCAAAGGAAAAGTATACCCGTGTTCCATTAACCCCGGCTGAACGCTTCCGACGGCGACGCCTGCGGTCTGGGCCGATTAAGGGCGCTGGGGCGGTTCCGGGCTTCGCGGCCGGGTGCCGCACCTGCAGCCATCTCAAGCTCGCCCTCGGCCTCGAACGCGGCCGCCACCGCAGCGACGGATCCTGGATCGCCCACACCCTGCTCGCGGCCATCACCATGCACCTGCAAGCCTGGGCCGGCGTCCTTGATCCCGCGTTCACCAGCGCCTCCACGGCCTGACAACGACCTGGGCAGAAGGGAGGCGAGATTCCGCCTGTCCCCAACCGCACAGCCCGCCGCTCCCCTGGTCAAAGTTCTAACTCGGCCGGGTCGATTCCTCGCGCTCTGCCTCGGCCACGCCCACAGACCTCCATGCCGCACCTGCCCCGCGCTCGAACTCCGGTCGTCCAAAGTGCCTACGTTACCGGGATTCCGAGAAAGCTCTGAACTGAGTCCCCTCGTGGGCGTCGCCGCGGCCTGCCGAGCAGTCGGTCGGCCGCGGGCCACGTACTACGATCAGCACCGCCACAGCCCGCGCCGGGTGCGTCCTTCACGGCCGAGGCGACCACCACCGTCCGCGCTCT
>JAJZYS010000049.1 GCA_021797925.1 Bacillota bacterium | reverse complement strand
ACGGCGATCCGGTCCAGAAGCGCTTGGGGCTCTTCGTGGGTCTCCATGGCCGGCTCCGTTCCTCCAGACTTACCCAGATCCACATGTACGTGGCTCAGGCGCTGGATTCCTGCTTCGAGAGGGGCGGCCGGTGGCCGGGGGGCGGGCGCC
Source organism: Bacillota bacterium (assembly GCA_021797925.1). Lineage (GTDB taxonomy): Bacteria > Bacillota > Sulfobacillia > JAJZYS01 > JAJZYS01 > JAJZYS01. The sequence continues at coordinate 15,292 of JAJZYS010000049.1, read as the reverse complement.
CCGGGGCGCCCGCCCCCGGGCGGGTCCCACCGCGAACCGGCGCAGCCTCCCGCGCTCTGCGGCCTCACCCTTGGGCGAGCGTCTCGGCCAGCACCGAAAGCGACCGGGCCCAGGCGTCCCTCGCCGCGGCGAGATCGTAGGAGCGCCGGGTGTCGTTGAAGAAGGCGTGGCCCGCCCCCGGGTAGACCCGCGTGAGGAACCGGCGGCCGGCCGCCTCCATGGCGGAGCGGACCGCGGGCAGGGCGCCTGTGATGCGGCGGTCCTCCCCGCCGTAAAAGCCGTGCACCGGGCAGCGGATCCGGTTCATGTCCTCGGGGGGCGGGGCGGCTCCGTAGAACACCAGCGCGGCGCCAAGGCGCTCGAGGCGGGTCGCCAGGGTGAACGCCAGGGCGCCGCCCATGCAGAAGCCGATGGCGGCCAGGGGCATGCCCCGGCTCGCGGGCGCCTCGGCCAGATGCTCGGCCCAGGCGAGAAGGTCCAGGACCGCGCCCTCGCTGTCGCGGGGCGCGAAGAGCGCGCCCATGGTCTCCCCGAGCTGCTGGGCCCGGGGCCCCTCGCGGGCGAGGGCCGCATCGAGCGCTGCGCGGTCCGCCCACGCCGCGGGCGGCACGGTGTCGAGAAAGGCCTTCACCGCCTCCACCCGTTCGGGGGCCAACACCGGCGCGCGCCCTCCCCGCGAGTACAGGTCGGGGGCCAGCGCCGCGTACCCCGCCGTGGCGAGGCGCTCGGTCACGTCCTGGATGTGGGCGTCGGGTCCCCAGATCTCCTGGATCACCAGCACGGCCGGCAAGGGCGAGCGAGCCGCCGCGGGCACGGCAAGATACGCGCGCATGGGCTGCCCGTCCCGGGCATGGGTGACCCACTGGGTGATGAGGTTCACGATGCGCTCCCTCCGTTCTCGATGGCCCGGGGGGGCCTCCCGGCCCGACTGCCCGGAGCGGCCGCGCGGCGCCTCAGGGACGGGTGTCGGCGTTCCACTCCTCCCGGCGCGCTCCGCCGGCGCGCTCCTCGAGCACCCGGGCCACGTCGTCCGGCCGGAGGCCGCGCTCGAGGAGCAGGACGCTCACGTGGTAGAAGAGGTCCGCGACCTCCTGGGCCAGCGGCTCCGGCTCCTCGTTCTTGCCGGCGATGATGACCTCCCCCGCCTCCTCGCCCACCTTGCGCAGGATGCGGTCCCGCCCCGCCGACAGCAGCGCCGCCGTGTACGACCCCGGTTCCGGATGGTCCCGGCGGGCGGCGAGCGTCTCCCACAGCCGGCCCAGGGCGCCCCCGAGGTCCGGGGAGGGGTCGGGGCCGAAGCAGGAGCGCTGGCCCAGGTGGCAGGCCCCGCGGGGTGCGCGCACCCGGTAGAGCAGGGTGTCGCCGTCGCAGTCGATCTCCGCCTGTTCCAGGTACAGGCGCTGGCCGGAGGTGTCCCCCTTGTGCCAGGGCTCCTGGCGGCTGCGGCTGAACAGGTGCACCTCCCGGTCGCGCAGCGTGCGCTCCACCCCGGTCAGGTCCGTGTAGCCCAGCATCAGCACCCGCCCGGTGCCCGCCTCCTGGATGACCACCGGGCACAGTCCCTGTCCGTCGAACCGGATGGCCGAGGGGTCAAGCACTGCGGATCTCCTCCCCCCGGCTCACCAGGTACGCCTTGATGTCGGAGACCCGGTGGCGGCCCTCGTGCAGGATCGAGGCCAGGAGCGCGGCGTCCGCCCCCTGCGCCAGGGCGTCGGCCACGTGCCGGGCGTCTCCCGCCCCTCCCGAGGCGATGATGGGCCGGCGGGTGGCCGCCCGGCTGACGGCGAGAAGCTCCAGGTCGTAGCCGGCCTGGCGCCCGTCCTGATCGATGGAGGTCAGCAGGAACTCGCCGGCTCCCCGGCGGTCGGCCTCGCGGATCCAGTCCACCACGCTCAGCTCCCGGGCGCGCCGCGCCCCATGGGTCTCGATCCCGTAGCGGCCGTCACCGCGCCGGGCGTCGATGGCCACGACCACCGCCTGGCGCCCGAAGCGCCGGGCGCAGCGGGTGATCAGGTCCGGGTCCTCCACGGCGCCGGTGTTGATGGACACCCGGTCCGCGCCGGCCGCGAGGAGCGCACCCATGTCGTCCACCGAGCGCACGCCGCCGCCGACGACCAGCGGGATGGACAGGCCCCGGGCCACCCGGCGCACCACCTCCAGCAGCGCGAGCCGCGACTCGTTCGAGGCGGAGATGTCCAGCATGCAGATCTCGTCGGCGCCGTCGCGCTCGTACGCCAGGGCCCGGGCCACGGGGTCGCCCTGGTCCACGAGGTTCTCGAAGCTACGCCCCTTCACCACCCGGCCGTCCTTCACGTCCAGGCACGGGATGATCCGCTTGGCAAGCATCCAGACCCCCCTCTCGGAACACCTCGACCGGCACGCGCCCCTCGTAGTGGGCCCGGCCCACGATGGCGCCGTCCACCCCCAGTCGCCTGAGGGCGACGAGGTCCTCCACCGAGCCGACCCCGCCCGCGGCCCACACCGACAGCTGGGGCGGCAGGTCCCGGTACAGGCCCCACTCGGGCCCGGCGAGCGTGCCGTCCCGGCCGGTGGACGTGATGACGAGGTGCCTGAGCCCCATCCGGCAGAGCTCCTCCATCACTGCTCGCGGGGACTTCACGGAGGCCTCGAGCCAGCCGCGCACCCGGGCCACCCCGTGCAAAAGGTCCAGGGAGACCCCGATCTGGTCCGGGCCGTGCTCCTCGAGGAGCCGGCGCACCAGTTCCGGGTTCTCGACGGCGGCGGTGCCCAGCAGCACCCGCGCGGCCCCGCCGCCGAGCAGCATCCGCGCCGTCCGCTCGGTGCGCACGCCGCCCGCGACCTGAACCATGCCCCCGAAGGCGGCGATGATCTCGCGGATCGCGGCGTCGTTGCGAAACCCGGGGCTGCGCGCCGCGTCCAGGTCCACCACGTGCAGCCACCGCGCCCCCGCCTCCTGGAACCGGGCGGCGGTGCGGGCGGGGTCCGTGGCGTAGCGGGTCGCCCGGCCGTAGTCCCCCTGGTGCAGGCGGACCACGCCGCCGTTCATCAGGTCGATCGCCGGGACGACGAGGAAGCTCACGCCCGGACCTCCACCGCCCACCGGGCGAACGCGGTGATGAACCGCGCGCCCGCCGGTCCGCTCTTCTCGGGGTGGAACTGCACCCCGAGGACCCTCGCGCGCCCGCAGACGGCGGGGAAGCGCACCCCGTCATGCTCCGTGGACGCGAGCTCGGTCCCGGGCGAAAGCCCCTCGGCCCGGTAGTCGTGGACGAAGTACATGTGGGGCTCGTCCTCGAGCGCCGCGAGCACCGGGCCCGCGTCGCCCTTGACCGGCTGCACGCGGTTCCAGCCGATGTGAGGCAGCCGCACCGAATCAGGCAGCCGGGTGACCCGGCCCTCGAAGAGCCCCAGCCCCTCGGCGCCGCCGTCCTCCTCGCCGTACTGGAACATGAGCTGCATGCCCAGGCAGATCCCCAGCACCGGGACCCCGGCCGCCACGGCCCGGGGCAGGAGCACGTCGAACCCGCGCTCCGCGAGGCGTTCGCGCCCCGCTGGAAACGCTCCCACGCCGGGCAGGATGAATGCGTCCGCGTCGATCCCGGGTGCGTCCCGGTCGACGACCCGGTGGGGGATCTCGAGCCTCGCGAGGCAGTCGGTGACGCTGGAGAGGTTCGACAGCCCCAGGTTCAGCACCCCGATCATCGCAGCTGCCCCTTGGTGGAGAGCGGCTCCGGGCTGTCCACCGGGCGGCAGGCCTGGCGGATCGCCCGTCCCGTGGCCTTGAACGCCGCCTCCCAGGCGTGGTGGGCGCCGCCTCCGCGGACGAGGTCCACGTGCAGGTTGGCGCGGGCCCCCCGGGCCAGGCCCCAGAAGAAGCCGGTCCACGCCTCGCCGGTGGCCCCTCCCACCGGGTCGGTCCCGAACCCCTCGACCACCGCGTGGGCCCGGCCCGAAAGGTCCAGAGCCACGCGCACCAGGCACTCGTCCATGGGCATGAGCCAGAAGCCGGCGCGCTCGATGCCGGCGCGGTCCCCCAGCGCCGCCGTCAGGGCCTCCCCCAGGCTCCGGCCCGCGTCCTCCACCAGGTGGTGCGGGTCCACCTCCACGTCCCCCTGGCCCAGGAACATGAGCCCCAGCATGCCGTGGCGGGCCAGGGCGGTGAGAAAGTGGGTGAGCAGCGGGTGGTTGGTGGTGACCTCGACGGGACCGCCCTCGAGGTCCACGGTGCAGGTGATCTCCGTCTCCCGGCTCTGCCACCGGTAGCTGCCCGTGCGCCGGGTCACGCGACACCCCTGGCCCGCAGGGACCCCGCGTGGCCCCAAAGCCCCTCGAGCACCGCCAGGTGGGCGGCCCCGGCGAGAAGCTCCGGGTCGGGCCCCGGCCGGGCCTCGATCACGTGCATCCGGCGGCGGAAGGTCTCCACGCCCAGTCCCGACGCGAACCGGGCGCTGCCCCCGGTGGGCAGCACGTGGCTCGGGCCGGCGACGTAGTCGCCCACGGCCTCGGCCACCCGCTCGCCCACGAAGAGCGCCCCCGCGCGGTGGATGCCCCGGATCACCCGCCGGGCCAGGCCGGGATCGCCGACCATGACCTGGGCGTGCTCGGGCGCCCACGCGTCCACGAAGGCCGCCGCCGCCTCGGGGCCGTCGACCACGACCACGGCGCCCCGCACCGACAGCGACGCCCGGGCCACCTCCCGTCGGGGCAGGTCCGCGAGCAGCCGCTCGAGCTCGGGCTCCACCCGCCGGGCCAGCGCGGGATCCCAGGTGACCAGCACCGCGCTGGCCAGGGGATCGTGCTCCGCCTGGGCCAGAAGGTCCCACGCGATCCACTGGGGGTCCACCGCTCCCGCGGCCACGATGAGCACCTCCGAGGGACCCATCAGCCCGTCGATGTCCACGTGCCCGTACACCTGGCGCTTGGCCTCGGTGACGAAACGGTTCCCCGGACCCACCACCTTCTCCACCGCCGGAACGTGGGCGGTGCCGAAGGCGAGGGCCGCCACCGCCTGGGCGCCGCCGACGCGGAAGACGCGCGTGGCGCCCGCCAGGTGGCAGGCGCCCATGAGCGCCGCGTTGACCCGGCCCTTTGCGTCGGGCGGGGTCACGAGGATCCGCTCGGCGACCCCGGCCACGACCGCCGGCACGAGGCTCATGAGCACCGTGGACACCAGCGGCGCCGTGCCTCCGGGAACGTAGAAGCCGACCCGCGCGAGCGGTTCGATGCGCTCGGACAGCGACAGCCCGCCCGAGACCACCGGCGCGGGCGCACCGGTGAGCTGGGCCCGGTGGTAGGCCTCGATGCGCGAGGAGGCCAGCTCGAGGTCGCGCTTCACGTCCGGGGCCAGCCCCTTCCACGCGGCCTCGAGCTCGTCCCCGGGGATCTCCAGCGCGCTGGCCGTGAGGTGGGCGCCGTCGAGCTCCTCGGTCAGGCGCACGAGCGCCTCGTCCCCCTCCGCGCGCACCGCCGCCAGGATGGCGGCCACCCTGGCGGCGACGTCCTCGGCGGCGGGGGTTCGCCCTCGCTTCAGCGCCGTCTCGGGATCAAGCCATGCAAGCATCGGGTCCCACCTCCTCCCCCAGGTCCATGAGGAGCGAGCGGACCGCCGCGATCCGGGTGGCGCGGGCCGACACCGCGAGCACCGCCTCGCTCTCGAGGACCGTCTCCCGGATGACCAGGCCGTTGGCCCGCAGCGTGCTTCCGGTCTCCACGATGTCCACGACCGCGTCGCACAGCCCCGCGCGGGGCGCGATCTCCACCGAACCCGAGAGCGGGACGATCCGGACCTGGGTGCTGCTGCCCGCGAAGTGCGCCCGGGTGAGCCGCGGGTACCCCGTGCCCACCCGGACGGGTGAGGGCAGCGGCCAGCCGGTCTCCTCCGGCGAGGCCACCACCAGCCGGCAGCGGCCGAAGCCCAGCCGGGCGTGGATGGTGGCCCGGCAGCCGGATTCGCGCAGGCGGTCCAGACCCACCACGCCCAGGTGGGCGCCCCCCTGACGAAGGTACAGGGGTACGTCCCGGGCCCGGGTGAGGAACACCGTGACGCTGCCGTTGGCCTGGTGCAGCTCGCGTCCGCTGCTGTCGAGACCCTCGGGGACCGTGATCCCGAGGCTCCTCAGCGCCGCCAGCGACGGTTCCAACAGGCGGCCCTTGGGTACGGCGATGGTGATGGGCATGGACGACCTCACTTTACTTCGCTAAAGCAATGAAGTGAACTGACTGTACTCTAGCACCTTCGCGCCGCATCGTCAATCGCGCGGGCGGCGGCGGGCCGGCGTGTGGACAGCGCGGCGCCGGCGTGCTACCCTGAGGGCACAGAGCGCGGTGGAGCCCGCGCGGCTTTCAAGACCGGCGACGGTCCAATGGCTCCTGGCACGGGTGGCGACCCGACCAGGGGCCATTTGTGTCCCCGATGGCCGGCTGCACGTCACGAGGAGGCGATGCCGGGTGAAGTGGCGCCTGGGGCGAGCGGGCCCGACGTCCTGGCGGCGAAGGGAGAGCCGGAACAAGGGGGCGCGGTGGCGCCCGCGGGTCCTGCGGCCGGGTGCGGTGAGCGGCGGCACGGAGCGCCGCGGCTCGTGAATCCGGTCAGCGTCCTGTTCCCCGACAGCGCGCAGGGCGCCCGCGGGGAAGGGTCCGGGCCGCCCGAGTTCTTTCGCGACCTGCAGCTGGACCGGGTTGTGCAGGCCATCACCGCGTCGCGCGAGGAATACGATCTCGAGCCGTTCTTCTACCAGATCCTGCCGGACGTCAACGCCATCGAATACCGGCACGAGGTGTTCCGGGACGTGGAGGAGCTCGGCATGTCCCAGCTGATCGGAAGCTTTGCCGGCAGGTTCCGGACGATGCGCCAGTACCTCGGCAGGGCGGAGAAGTCCTACTACGAACTGCAGAAGGCGCGCTGGTTCCTCGACGCCGTGGCCATCTACTGCGAGGCGGTCACCTCGCTCACCGAGGATCTTCGGGCGCTGCGACTGAAGTCGCGAGGGCTCGTCGCGCTCAGGGAGTACCTCTGCGCCCACGTCGGGTCCGAGGCGTTCACCGCGCTCAGGTCCGAGGCGGTCGGACTCCTTGCGGACCTCGACGCCGTCACGTATGCGCTGCTGGTCAAGGGCACCCGCATCACCGTGCGTCCCTACCAGGGGGAGGCGGACTACAGCGCCGAGGTGGCCGAGACGTTCCGCAAGTTCCGCCAGGGCGAGGTCAAGGACTACACTGTCGCGCTGCCGACGTGGCTGGAGATGAACCATGTCGAGGCGAGGGTGCTCGACTTCGTCGCGGCCCTGAACACCGAGACCTTCTCGCGGCTGCGGGACTTTCTCGTGCGGCACGCGGGCTACCTCGACCCGGTGATCGGCGCGTTCGACCGGGAGATCCAGTGGTACGTGGCGTGCCTGGACTACATCGCCGGGTTGAGGCCGTCGGGACTGCGCTTCTGCTACCCCCGGGTCACGCGCGACAGCAAGGAGGTTTGCGCCACCCAGTGCTTCGACGTCGCCCTCGCCCAGACGCTCGCCGCTTGGCGCGGGACGCCCGTGTGCAACGACTTCCTCCTCGCGGGCAGGGAACGGATCCTGGTGGTGTCCGGGCCGAACCAGGGGGGCAAGAGCACGTTCGCCCGGATGTTCGGCCAGGTTCACTATCTCGCCAGCATCGGCTGCCTCGTGCCCGGCCGCGACGCCCGGCTGTTCCTGTTCGACCGGATGTTCACCCACTTCGAGCGCACAGAGGACATCGCCAATCTCCGGGGCAAGCTCGAGGACGACCTGGTCCGCTCCCGCCGGATCCTGGCGGAAGCCACCCCGAACAGCATCATCATCATGAACGAGATCTTCAGCTCCACCACGCTTGAGGACGCCAGGACCCTCGGCGAGCGGATCCTCCGGCGGATCATCGACCTCGACGCCCTGTGCGTGTACGTGACCTTCGTGGACGACCTGTCGCGGCTGGCGGAGCAGACGGTGAGCGTCGTCAGCACCGTCGAACCCGACGATCCGGCGACGCGGACCTTCCGGATCGTGAGACGGCCCAGCGACGGCGCGGCCTACGCGGCGACCATCGCCGAGCGGTACGGGCTCACCTACGCCGGGATACGGGAGCGGCTGAGGGAGCGGCTGACGTCATGAACGCGCGCCTTTTGGATCGCGACCGGGACTTCGACCCCGAGCGCGAGCCGCCGTGGAACCACGAAGAGCTGGAACGGGACCTGGAGCTCTCCACCCTGATCGGCGCGATGGCGGACGGCAACGAGCATCTCGCCGCGATCGCGGGTCGGGTGCTGGTCTTGGGCACCGACGACGTGCGCGCCATTCGCTACCGCCAGGACATCCTCAAGGACTGCCTCAGGCGGCCGCAGGCGGTGCGCGAGCTCTACACGATCGCCACCGACGCGCTGGAGGCGGAGCGCCGGGAGTACTACGGGCTGTTTTTGCGCAGCCCGGGGGCGATCCTTCACGGGTCGCTGAAGGTGATGGGCCTCATGCTGCAGACGCTGCGGGCGCTGCGGCGCGTCGCCGAGCAGTACGGCCCCGACTTCGAGTCGGAGGGGCTGCGGACGCTGGCGGCGATGCTGCGCGCCGAGCTTGCCGACGAGTACCTGGCCCAGGCCCACGAACACGTGCAACGGCTCGAGTTCCGGGAGGGGATGCTGGTGAGCGCCGAACTGGGGCTTGGCAACAAGGGGAAAAACTACGTGCTGCGGCGGCACAACAAGCCCCAGGGGAGCTGGATGGAGCGCCTGCTGTCGCGCGGTGGGCCCAGTTACACCTTCGACGTCGACCCTCGCGACGAGGCCGGGACCCGGGCCCTGTCGGAACTGACCGACCGGGGGACCAACCTCGCCGCCAACGCCCTGGCGCAGGCGCGCGACCACGTCACGGCGTTCGTCCGCGCCCTGCGGTTCGAAGTGGGCTTCTACGTCGCGGCGCTGAACCTGTACGAGGCGCTGACGCGGTGCGGTGTTCCGGTGGCGTTTCCCGATCCCCGGGAGCGAAGCGAACGCAGGCTCACCGGTCGGGGAGTGTACGACGCGTGTCTCGCGCTGCGGCAGCAAGGTCCGGTGGTGGGCAACGACATCGAGGCCGACCAGCGCTGTCTCGTGGTGATCACCGGCGCCAACCGGGGCGGCAAGTCCACGTTCCTGCGCGCCCTCGGCCTGTGCCAGCTGATGATGCAGTGCGGCATGTTCGTGCCGGCGCGGGAGTTCACCGCGAACGTGTGCGACGGCATCTTCACGCACTTCAAGCGCGAAGAGGACCGGGAGATGAAGAGCGGCAAGCTCGACGAGGAGCTCGGGCGCATGAGCGCCATCGTCGACCGCATGGGGCACGACTCGCTGCTCCTGTGCAACGAATCCTTCGCGTCGACGAACGAGATGGAGGGATCGGAGATCGCGAGGCAGGTGGTCACGGCGCTCACGGAGGAAGGAGTCAAGGTCCTGTTCGTGACGCACCTGTACGAGTTCGCGCACTGGCTTCACCAGGACGGACGGGTCGACGCCGTATTCCTCAGGGCCGAACGCGACGAAGAGGGTGGGCGGACGTTCAAGCTGGTCGAGGGCGGGCCGTCCGCGACGAGCTGGGGGGCGGACCTCTACGAGCGCATCTTCGCGTCGCCCGGGGCCCAGGAGGCGGGCGGACCCAGGTCCGACGGCGCAGCCTGAGGTGGTGGGGGCTCGTGCCGCCCTGTCCCGGCACGGGACGTGTGCGCGGGCGCCGTGCCAGCTCGGCCCAAGCTCGGGCGCACGCGCCGGCAAAGCTGGTGGGGGGTCGTGTGGGGTTCGCGCCCCGCGCCCTCAACCGCCGGTGGGGACGCGGTGGCTCAATAGCTGCGCTTGCGCTATGGCGTAGATGCTCCCGCGCGTGAGCGGCCGGCCCTTGACGGCGCTTCTGCCCAGGACGCTGCCCGAGCCCCCGCGCTCCGAGCTCCAGAGGTAGAGCGTGTGGTTGACCATCGTCAGGGCTCCCGGACCCACGGACGAGTTGGCGGCATAGTGCCACTGGGCCACGATCTTCCCGGTGGACCGGTTCATGGCCACAAGCCACGCCGTGTTGGTCACGGCCAGGACGTAATGGCGGGTGACCAGGGGGGTGTGATTGACGAGGCCGCCGGGCATCCGGGTTTTCCAGCGCAGCCGCCCCGTGCGGGCGTCAAAGGCGTACAGATACGGGCGCGCCATCGAGCCGTCGTAGAAGACTCCGCCGAACTCGGTGCCCCCGGGAGCCTCGAACACCGGCATGGGCCCGGGCCGGGTCGTATACCGCCAGACCAGGTGCCCGTTGAAGCTGACCGCTTCGTACTGATCCTCGAGGTAGCTCTTGCCGCCGGAGCGGATCGGCAGGGTGTTGACCGCAAAGAGCAGGCCGTCTCCGACGGTCACCATGTTGTCGGAGTTGCCCTCCGGGTATGTCCACAGCCTCTCTCCGGTCCTCGCCGAGAAGGCGCGCAGGCCCGGATGGCCCGGCGTGCCTGTCTCCAGGTAGATGCGGCCTTGATACGGGGTCGGGGGCGAGACGGCCGCGATCCCGCCGTCGGCCACCTTCCACACGACGTTGCCGGTGGCGGGATCGATCTTGCGCAGCGAACCGTGCCCGTCGGCCGCGTACACGTAGCCGTCGGCGTAGGTGATCGACGGTTTGTCCTCGCCGCCCGTGTCCACCCGCCACAGGATCGCTCCGGTCGCGGCGCTCAGCGCATAGATCGTGCTGGGCGGGGTTCCCTTCACGTCCGGTGCCGCGAACACGTCGGTGCCCGTGCCCACGAACACCCTGCCGTCCACCAGGGTCGGCGGTCCGAAGACCCAGTTGTCCAGCTTGGTCTTCCAGATCAGCCGGCCGGTCCGGGCGCTGAGGCACTCGGCGTATCCCGTGTCTGTCCCGTAGTACACGCGGCCCGCGGCCACGATCAGGCCGTTGGCGATGGCGCCGGTGGTCCGCTGCCAGCTGACCGCGGGACCTTCCCCCCACACGGCGTTGTGATTCAGGTAGAGGCCGAACACCGGCCAGTTCTGCGGACCGATCGCCGGGGCGCTCGCCGCCGCGGCGGCTCCGGCGCCAGCGCTCACCACGAGACCCGCCGCGATCGCGAGCGCGCTCGTCCGCCGCCGTGTGCGCATCGGTGCACCTTCTCTCATCAGGAGTTTCTTCGCGCCGGCACTCATGGCGGCCGAACGCACCGTTGGCCCGCCCTGAGGCGCGTAGCGGTACGTCGGCCCCGGCCAGGACGTGGTCCCCGAGCGCGTCCGCCCTCCTGGCGCGGGCGCCAAGGCGGGTGTCGCGCCCACCTCCGGGGCGAGGACGGGACGCAGGGGGCCGCCCATGAGGACGGACTCGAGGTGGCGCGAGCGATCCGTCCGCGAGCCGCATGACGCGTCCGTCAACCCCGGCGCTCGCCGTGACCACGCCATCGAGCCGGAGCTTCGCGAACCCGTGCGCCGGCTCGGGATCGGGCCGCCGAAACGGCTCCCGCGACGCCCGCCCGCTCGGGTTCACGAGCAAGGGCGCGGCCTCGAAGCGAGCGCCCCCGGGGCGCCGGGAACGTCCGCCTGGCGCGCCCACCGCTCCCGCAGGACCGACTGTGGTCACCGGGTTCGCCCTGCCCCGTAAGCATTCCTGCCGGCCATTTTGCGAGGCGGCGAGGCGAGCAACGGAAAACCGCACGATGGATCGCGCCGAGTGTTTGCGCGATCCATCGTGCGCCGGCTGCCCCGTCCGGGCCTCAGCAGCGGGTCAGCGGGGAACCGTTCCGTGCTCGCCCAGGCGGTCGAGGACCATGGCATAGCCCCCCGCTCCCCGGAAGAGGAAGCGGCGGATGCGCGATATGGTGGCCGAGGAGACGCCGGTGCCGGCGATGACCTGCTCGTAGGTCTCGCCCCGGTAGAGCAGGCGGGCCACCTCCAGCCGGAGGACGAAGTCGTCGACCTCGCCCGGGGTCATCAGGTCCTCGAGGAAGCGCCCCACCTCCTCGGGGGTGGTCAGGGTGAGAAACGCGCGCCGCAGGCGCTCTTGGGCCTCGTCATGCCGTGGGGACGGGCTCATGGGTCCTCACCTCGCCCAGTGCGACCAGCAGCGCCGCGTTCTCCTCGCGCGTGCCCACGGTGATCCTGAGCTGGCGGGTGAGACCAAAGGGGCCGCCGTCGCGCACCAGGATGCCCTGCTCCCGGAGCCTGAGCGCCGTCTGGGCGGAATCCTCGCCCACGTCCACGAGGATGAAGTTGGCCTGGCTCGGAACCGGGCGGTACCCCAGCGCTTGGAGCCCGGCCATGAGCTGGGCGCGGCCCTCGGCGACGAGCCGACGGCTGCGCTCAAGGTGCTCGGCGTCCCCCAGCGCCGCCACCGCGGCCACCTCCGCCAGCCGGTTGACGGAGAAGGGCTCGCGCACCTTCATGAGCGCCTGGGCCACGCCCTCCGGTCCCGCCGCCCACCCGATCCTCAGCCCCGCCAGGCCGTAGATCTTGGAGAACGTCCGCAGGGTCACCAGCTGCCGCCCTTCCCTGAGCAGGGTGAGGCCGCTCAGGAAGGCCGGGTCCTCCACATACTCGGCGTAGGCCTCGTCGAGCACCGCCAGCGCGTGGCCCGGCAGATCCCGGAGGAAGGAGCGCAGCGGCTCGGCGGTGACGGCGGTCCCCGTCGGGTTGTTGGGGTTGCAGATGAACACGAGCCGGGTTCGCTCCGTCACGGCCCGCAGCATGGCAACGAGGTCGAGGCGGTCGTCGGTCAGGGCGACGGCGCGGGGAGTGCCGCCCACGAGGAGCGCCGCCTGGCGGTAGGCCGAAAAGGAGGGAGCGGGAAAGACCGCCTCCTGGCCCGGGTCGAGGAACGCCTCGGCCAGGAGCTTGATCAGCTGGTCGACCCCGTTGCCCACGACGAGCTGTTCGGGGGGCAGGCCCCAGGTCGCGCCGAGCGCCTCGCGCAGAGGCGTCTGGAACATCTCCGGATAGCGGTGGACGCCGCCGGCGGCCTGGACGAGGGCCTCCACCGCCCGGGGGGAAGGGCCCAGCGGGTTTTCGTTGGAGGCCAGATGCACGAAGGATCGCCGGGTCAGGGCCCCCTGGGGGCCGCCGGGACGGTATAATTCCATCTGGGCCAGGACGCTGCGTGGCGCAGGCAATGGGCAACCCCCTTTGGCGCCATTGTAGAAGTGCCCCCCGGAGGGGTCAAGGCACGGCCCCATCGCCCCAGCCGATCATCCGGATCCGCGAAGGAGCAGGCCATGCCATCGGACACCCCGCTCCCGTATCCGCCCTCGCCCGTGGAACCGGTGCGCGAGTCCTTCCACGGCACCGTCGTCGAGGATCCCTACCGCTGGCTCGAGGACGGGAGCAGCGAGCGCGTTCGCGCCTGGGTCGCGGCCCAGAACGATCTGACCCGTTCGGTGCTCGACGGCCTCGCGGGCCGCGAACGGCTCGCGGCCCGCCTTGCCGAGCTGCACCGCGCGGGCCGCATCGCCGCGCCCCGGCGGGCGGGAGCGTACATCTTCTTTCTCGCCCGTCACGGTGAGCAAGAGCAGCGGGCCCTGGTGCGCCGCTCCCTGGACGGCACACGGCGCGAGGTTCTCTTTGAACCGCGCGACGCCGTCGAGTCGCTCGACTGGTACGAGCCGTCCCGCTCCGGGCAGAAGGTGGCGCTGGGCATCTCCCGGAACGGGAGCGAGTGGAGCTCGCTCGAGGTCCTCGACGTGGAGCGGGGGCTCCTCCCCGACCGCATCCCCCGGTGCCGGACCGGCTCGGTGGCGTGGGAGCCCGGCGACCGGGGCTTTTACTACACGCGTCACCCCGACCCGGGCACGGTGCCCCCGGGGGAGGAGCACTACCATCCCCGGGTGCTGCACCACCGGCTCGCGACGGCGCCGGAGGAGGACGTCCCGGTGTTCGTCCCCGAGGGCCGGACCGACACCCCGGCGGTGGATCTCAGCGAAGACGGCCGCCACCTCGTCGTGACCGTCCATCAGGGCTGGGTGCGCACGGAGGTGTTCCACCTGGACCTGGGTCGGCCGCAGGCGCGATGGCGCCGGCTGACCCCCGACGCGCAGGCGGTGTTCCAGCCCGTGCTGGCGGGAGCGCGGATGTACGTGCGGACCAACCTCGACGCCCCGTGCTTCCGAGTTCTGGAGATAGACCTTTGCGCCCCGGAGCGGGGATTCTCGCAGTTCTTGCCCGAGCGCGACGCGGTGCTCGAGGCCATCGAGCCGGTGCAAGGGGGACTGGCGGCGCTCTACCTGGAGCGGGTGAGCTCCCGGCTCGCCATCGTCCGCCCCGAGCACACCCTGTGGCCGGTGCTGCCCGACCCTGTGAGCGTGTCCGCCCTGACGGCCGGGGCCGACGGGCCGCTCGTGCTCGTCGAGGAGTCCTTCGACCATCCCACCCGGCTCTTGGCGGTGGACCCGTTCACGGGCGACTTGCGGGTGCTGGAGGCCTCCCCGGCGCCCAGGGTTCCGGCGCTCAGGGTTCAGCGGGAGTGGGCGACCTCCTGGGACGGCACCCGGGTACCCATGTACGTCATTGGGTCTGAGGCTGTACCGGGACCCCTTCCCACCGTGCTCACGGGTTACGGCGGCTTCTCCATCAGCATGACCCCGGCCTTCAACCCGGCGCTGATCGCGTGGGTGGAGCGGGGCGGGGTGTGGGCCGTCGCCAGCCTGCGGGGGGGCGGGGAATTCGGGGAGGGCTGGCACGAGGCGGGGGTTCGCCAGCACAAGCAGAACGTCTTCGACGACTTCCTGGCCGCCGCCCGCCATCTCGAAAAGGCCCGCGTCACGACCGCCGGGCGCCTGGGCATCATGGGCGGCAGCAACGGCGGGCTCCTCGTGGGGGCGGCCCTCACCCAGGAGCCGGCGAGTTTCGGGGCCGTCGTCTGCCGGGTCCCGCTGCTGGACATGCTGCGCTTCCAGCACTTTCTCATCGGAGCGCTGTGGACCGGCGAGTACGGCTCCAGCGACGACCCGGAGGCCTTCCGGTGGCTTCACGCGTACTCCCCGTACCATCGCGTGGCCCCCGGCACCGCGTATCCCGCCACCCTGCTCCTGACGGGGGAGGAGGACAGCCGGGTGGATCCCATGCACGCGCGCAAGATGACGGCGCGCCTGCAGGCGGCCCAATCAGGGGCGGCGCCCATCCTGCTGCGGGTCGAGGCCCGGGCGGGCCACGGGGCGGGAAAGCCTCTCTTCAAGCTCGTGGACGAGCAGACCGACATCCTGGCCTTTCTGGCCTGGCGCCTGGGTCTTGAGGTATGAGGCGGGTCGTGTTCCTGGACGAGGCGGACGCCGAGCGGGCGCCGCTGGCCCTGGCCCTGGCCCGCGCGCGCTTCGGGGGGAG
>JAJZYS010000290.1 GCA_021797925.1 Bacillota bacterium | reverse complement strand
CACGACGTTCCCGCCGATTACAACACCGCCTTCGATCACTCCGCCACCGCCTGGCGTCACGACGGGCACGGTGGGGCCTCAAGGCGGGACGATCACAACCCCCAACAACACGCTTGAGCTTCAGATCCCGGCGGGGGCTTTCGGAGCGAGTACGCAGGTGTCCGTTACCCAGATCAACCCGAAGAAAGCTCCAACCCCGCCCAGCGGCTTCACGGCCATGGCTGCGCTGGTGATCACCACCTCGAACGGTGCCGAACCTGTCATGCCGGTCACCCTGGTCTTCCACTTCAGCCTGCAGGCATTGCACGGGTTGAGCCCGAGCCGCCTAGGGATTTACGTGTACGACCCGTCGACAAAGGCGTGGCAGTGGGTTGGAGGCGTCGTGAACCCCACCAACGACACGATCACGGTGACGCTCCCGCACTTCAGCACCTACGGCGTCTTCGTGAACCAGGAGCAGTTCACCGACATGGGAAAGGCGCCTTGGGCGCGCACAGCGGTGGACGAGTTGCTGGGAGCCGGCATCGTCACCGGGGTCGCCAAGGGCAAGTTCGATCCCGAGGGCTTCGTGACCCGGGCGGAGTTCACGAAGATGCTGGTGCTGGCCGATGGGCTGACCCCTGTCGCCACCGGGACGATGCCATTCAAAGATGTGCCGGCCGGAGCGTGGTACGCACCGTACGTACGCGCTGCCTACCAGGCGAAGCTGGTCGGCGGAGTGAGCGCCACGAGGTTCGATCCCAACGGGCGGATCACCCGGGTCCAGATGGCCGTAATGCTCTCGCGGCTGCCAGGGCTTGTGGCGACGGCGGCGGAAGGCCTCACGATCTTCGTCGACGGTGGCAAGGTGCCCGGATGGGCGGTGCCGGGCGTTGAGAAGGCGGTGGGGGCGGGCCTCGTCCAAGGGTTCCCCGGCGAGAAGTTCGATCCCCAGGGAAAGACCACGAGGGCCCAGGCGGCGCTGGTGATCGCCAGGTACCTCAAGCTCACGGGGAAGGTGTAGTCAACAGCAACCGCGGTTCACCGCGGTGAAAAAAGGGCCGTCTCCTCAAGCGAGGAGGCGGCTTCTCTTTGCGGCCGAGGACGTCGACCGCCGTGTGGCCGAAACGGGGACTTCGAGGTCACGAGATCTGGTGGCGTCCTCGCACGCTGCGTCTGCATGCAGGCATCATCGCGGGCGGCCGCCCGACGGTAGCGACGGGGGACCATGCCCCCGGCGGCCCAATGACATGGCCGGGCGGGCTCGACGCCGCGCCTGTCCGCGCTCAGTACATGGCAACCCCCGCGTTCACGTTGACGTCCTCGCCGGTGATGCTGCGCCCGTGGGGTCCCGCCAGGTACACGGCCATGGCGGCGACGTCCTCGGGCGGCACCAGCCGGCCCAGGGGTGAGCTCGCGGCAAACTCGCGGGCCACCTCGTCTGTGCTCAGCCCGCGGGCGCGGGCCTGGGCCGCGATCACCGCGTCGATGCGCTCACCGGTCACAGACCCCGGGCAGATGGCGTTCACCGTGATGCCGTGGGGGCCAAGCTCCAGCGCCAGTTCGCGGGTGAGGCCGATGACCCCCATCTTCGCCGCGCAGTAACCCGCCCGGAAGAGGAGGGGGCGCTTGCCCGAGATGGAGGACAGGTTGATGATCGCCCCCGAGCGCTGGGCCATCATGGCCGGGACCACCGCCCGGCAGCCCAGGTAGCAGGTGGTCAGGTTGCTCTCGAGGACCTCGGCCCACGCCCCGGGATCAAGGTCGACGATGCCCACGGTGGGACCGGCTAGGCCGGCGTTGTTGACCATGACGTCGATGCGGCCCCGGAGCCTCATGGCCGTGTCCGCGAGCCGTTCCACCTGGTCGGAGCGGGTCATGTCCGTGGGCACGGTGACGACGGTGGTGCCCCGGCCGCAAAGCTCCTCGGCCAGCTCGTCCAGGGCACCCGCCGACCGGGCAGCCAGCACCAGGCTCGCGCCTTCGGCGGCGAAGGCGCGGGCGATCTCCCGTCCGATTCCCCGCGACGCGCCGGTGACGATGGCGACCTTCCCCTCGAGATCCACGTGATCCCTCCTGACGCGATGGGTCCGGGCCGTCCCCGCCATGGCGTCAGCGCGGGACGAAGGCGACGGCCCGGACCGGACTGCCCGACCCCCCCTGGATGCTGAGCGGCAGGGCGGCGAAGAAACAGCTGGGGGGCAGCTGGTGCAGGTTGGCCAGGCACTCGAGGATGAGGATGCCCCGGGGCAGCCAGCAGCGGTCGTGTCCGGCCTGGTGGGTGAACACACCCTCGAGCAAGGGAGACTCTCCCGCGATGGTGTCCAGGCCCACCGCCCGCACACGCCGGTCGGCCAGCAGCTCCACCGCCGCCTCGCTCAGGCCGGGCTGGTTGCGGGCGTAGTACCAGGCCTCCCGATCCACACGCCAGTGGCGCTGGAGCCAGCCGAAGTTCACCAGGGCGATGTCCCCCGGCCCCGCCGCGACACGCTGCTTCGCCTCGAGCGCCAAGAGGTCCTCCGCATCCACGGTCTGGGCTGGGCCCAGGTTTCGATCCGCGAAGTCATAGACCACCGCGGGCGCCAGCAGGTGGTCCACGGCGAAGGTGTCGATGGTC
>JAJZYS010000289.1 GCA_021797925.1 Bacillota bacterium | reverse complement strand
GCTATCCCCGGCGGCGAGCCCGCTGGCTGGCGGTGGCCGGGCCGGTGGTGACCCTGGCCCTGTGGGAGACGCTCTCGCGCACCCACGCCATCGACCCGCGCTTCTTTCCTCCGCCCAGCGCCATCGCCCTGGCGCTCGTGCGCCTCGTGGGGACGGGGACCCTGGTGCACGACACCCTCACCACGCTGTGGCGCGTCCTGATCGGGTTCGCGCTGGGGGCGGCGGGCGGGGTCCTGGTGGGCCTCGTGATGGGTCTGTCCCCGCCCGTGCGCTCGTTCCTCTATCCGGTCTTCGCCGCCGCGTACCCCATCCCCAAGATCGCCATCCTTCCGCTGGTCATGCTCATCTTCGGCATGGGCAACGCCTCGAAGATCGTGGTGGTGGCCGTCAGCGTCTTCTTCCTGCTGCTGTTCAACACGCTCACCGGGGTCGTGACCATCCCCGCCATCTACCTGGACGTGGGCCGGTCCTTCGGCGCGAGGCGGTGGGACTTCTACCGGACCATCGCGCTGCCCGGGTCCCTGCCCCTCATCTTCACCGGCCTGAAGCTCGGGCTGGGGGTGGGCCTGATCGTGGTGGTGGCGGCGGAGTTCGTCGCCTCGAACCAGGGGCTGGGCTACCTCATCTGGCAGTCCTGGCAGACCTTCCGCGTCAGCTCCATGTACGTGGGCCTCGCGCTGGTGTCGCTCCTGGGCTTTCTCCTCTCCCTGCTCTTCGACCAGCTGGAACGTCGCATCGTCCCCTGGCGGTGGTAGCGGGGCGCCCCCGCCCCGCGTGGGATCTCACCCGGACCGGTGCCCGCTCTCCGGGACGAGCTCCAGGGGCACCATGGCGTCGCCCACCCGCACCTCGCGCCGGGCCGGCTGCGTCTGAGCCACCACGTTTCCCCGGCGGATCACCCAGCGGGCCGCGGGCAGGAGGCGCAGGCACTCGACGGGGCTCGTGGCGTCCCACACCACGAGGTCTGCGGGCTGCCCCACGGCGAGCTCCCGAGGCGCCCCCGGCCGCATCACCGCGTGGCCGTGAGCCGTCGCCATCTGAAACACCCGGGCCATCTCCTCCTGGCCGGTCATGTGTCCCACGTGCAGGGCCATCCACGCGGCGCGCAGGAGGCTGCCCGTTCCCACCGGGTACCACGGGTCCATGATGCAGTCCACGCCCAGCGCCACCTGGACGCCGGCGGCGTCCAGGGCTTTGATGGGCGCCATGCCGCGGCGGACCGGACCCTCGTCGAAGCGGCCCTGGAGCACGATGTTGGTGAGGGGGTTGGCCACGACGCTCACCCCGGCCGCGGCGAGGACGCGGCGCAGCTTGAAGGCGTAGGCCGGATTGTAGCTGTGCATCGCGGTCACGTGGCTGGCGGTCACCCGGCCCGACAGCCCGTGAATGGCCGTGAGGCGCGCCATGGTCTCCACAAAGCGGGACTGGTCGTCGTCCGTCTCGTCGCAGTGCACGTCCACGAGCCGGCCGTGGCGCGCCGCCAAGGCGAAGAGCCACTGGAGCTGGCTGATGCCGTCCTCGCGTGTCCACTCGTAATGGGGGATCCCGCCCACCACGTCGGCGCCGGCCTCGATGGCCGCCTCCATGAGTCGCTGGCCCTGGGGGTAGCACATCACCCCCTCCTGCGGGAAGGCGACCAGCTGCAGGTCCACCACCGGCTCGAGCTCGGCGCGCAGCTGCACCAGCGCGCGCAGCGCCACCAGCCGCTCGTCGCACACGTCCACGTGGCTGCGGATGGCGCCCGCGCCCTGAGCGACCTCCCAGAGGATCGCCTGGCGAGCGCGGGTCTTGACGTCGTCCACCGTCAGGTCGGGCTTGATCTGGCTCCAGCGCTCGATGCCCTCGAGGAGGGTGCCCGAGCGGTTGGTGGTGCGCTCGGGGACGGTGAGCGAGGCGTCGAGATGGATGTGGGCGTCGACCAGGGGAAGCGACAGCAGCGATCCCCCCGCGTCGATCTCCCGGGCGGCGGCGCCGAGCCCCGGCGCGATGGCGGCGATGCGCCCGTTCTCGACCCCCACGTCCTGCACGGTTCCCCAGGGCAGGCGCGCGTTGCGAATGACCAGATCCATCAGGGGATCACCTCGTTTCCAGGGGGATGGAGTGCCAGAGCCCTCGCGCGGATCACGGGCGGGACCGACGGCCCGTGACCGGCCGCTTCGCCGCGGCGCCGGCGATTCCTCCCCCACGGGCGCGGACGCCTGCGCCGGCGAGCGGTACGCTCCGGTCCATGACACTCGCCCGGATGGCGAGAACCATGTCGAGCGGGGTGGATCGCCACATTGTTTGGTGCGTGCCAGACATGGTGCAGGTCTTTGTTCGGTGCTTGGCGGGGGGGTTCTCTGCACACATTCACGACCCTTACATTCGCGACTGGCTCGATTGAGGTAATCCTGCCTGGTTCTGGCGGGACGCCCGGTAGACGGTGGGGACTCCCGGATGAACATTGAAGAGCACGCACTGCCCGATGGACGTCCGCTGAAAGGTCGGCGTGCTCATCGCTGAAAGCCAGGTGTGCCCAGGAAGCATCGTGGTTCAAGTGGACCGTGTTGTCGGATTTTGACGAACGATTCTAAACTAGATGTGGAAGGAACATCCTTGGGAGTTCCGAAATGGTT
>JAJZYS010000288.1 GCA_021797925.1 Bacillota bacterium | reverse complement strand
CTTCCCACCCGCCTCGACGAGAGCGCGGTGGAGGTCTCCGACGTCGTCATCACCATGGGTTGCGGGGATGCCTGCCCGTTCCTCCCGGGGAGACGGTATCTCGACTGGGAGCTGGAGGACCCGGCGGGCAAGCCGCTCGCCGTGGTGCGCCGCATTCGCGACGAGATCGACGCGCGGGTGCGGGCCCTGGCGGCCGAGCTGCTGGCCGGGGAGAGGGAGGAGTCCCGGGTCTGAGAGCGGCGGGCCCGGCCGAGGGCCGCGGCGCACCATCCGGCGCCGTGGGGCATCCGTGAGAGTGGTGCGTCCGCGCCGGAGGGCGCGGCGTGGCGGATGCGGGGCGCCTCCGGAGGACGGCGCATCCCGCGGAGCACGAGGAGAGCCATGGAGCCTGGACGTACGGTGACCGACAGACCCGCATACGAGTTCAGCCTCGACGTCCCCCTCGACGCCGCCGCGGCCGGCGCGCGGGTCCGCGATCTCCTCCGTGAGGAGGGGTTCGGGGTGCTGACCGAGATCGACGTGCGCGCGACCATGAGGCAGAGGCTGGACGTCGAGTTCCGTCCCTACACGATCCTCGGAGCCTGCAACCCGTCCCTCGCCCATCGGGCCCTCGTGGCCGAGCCGGGGGTGGGCGTGCTGCTCCCCTGCAACGTGGTGGTGGAGGAGGCCGGGCCGGGGCGCAGCCGGGTCAGGTTCATGGAGCCCCTCGCGGTCCTCTCCCTGGGCGGCGGGGGTGGCGCCGTCGAGGACGTGGCGCGGGAGGCCTCGGAGCGGCTTCACCGCGTCGCCGGGCGGCTCGCGGCCTGATCCGGAGCGGGCTCGGCGCCGGGCGGGCGGCGATGCGGATGCCGAGGCCGACCAGCCGGAGGGCGACCGTGTTCGGCGGACGGGCCGACCCGGCGATGATCAGGGGTATGGAGAACCTCGTGCCCCGACCGGGGCCGGTCGCCCTGGTGGGGAGCGGGGAGTACCTCCCGGTGATGCTCGAGGTGGAGGCCGCGCTCATCGCGGGCCGTCCGTCCCGCTACGTCCAGCTTCCGACCGCCGCCGGCGAGGAGGGCTCCGCCTCGATCGACCGCTGGGTGGCCCTCGGTGCCCGCCAGGCGGCTCGCCTGGGGGTCGAGGCCGTCCCCGTCCTGGCTCTGGACCGCGCCACGGCCGACGCCGAGGAGAATGCCCGGCGGGTGGCCGGCGCCGGGCTGATCTACCTCTCGGGGGGAAGCCCCGCCCACCTCGTCGACACCCTCCGGGGCACCCGGGTGTGGGAGGCGATCCTCGCCGCGTGGCGGGGTGGTGCCGCGCTCGCCGGATGCAGCGCCGGTGCCATCGCCCTGACCGCGTGGGTCCCCGACCTGCGCGACCGGAGCACCGCGCCCAGGGATGGCCTGGCGGTGGTCCCCCGGCTGCGGGTCCTGCCCCACTTCGACCGTCTCGAGCGGTGGTCGCCCGGCATGGGGGAGGGCGCGGCAGCGCATCTGCCGCCCGGGGTGGCGCTGGTGGGCATCGACGAGGAGACGGCGATCGTGAGCGACGGCGACGACCTGCGGTGCTGGTCGGTGCGCGGACGCGGGGCGGCGTGGCTGCTCACCGCGGAGGGACGCCGGCCCCTCCGAGCGGGGGAGGAGCTCCGGGTGTGAGAGGGGGGTGACGGCGCTCGGCGCACCGATCCAGCGTGCGGCGCGTCGGGGAGGCCGGGCCGGGATGCCCGGGGGGAGGGAGTCAGCCCCGCTTCGGAGTGGGGGAGCCGCCCCCGGGGCGCCGCTCCACCGGGGGGTCCCGGCGGGTGAAGTCGACGCTGATCACCTCGTCGGCGGTCCGCCGTGTCTCCCGCACCTGGCGGATGAACGCGCGCCGGTCGGCGTCGGTGCGCATCCCGCCGGTCAGGCTGCGCGGCCAGAGGTGGTCGGCGAGCACCACGTTGACCTCGGCGGCATAGAGGGTCAGGCGGGCGCCGAGGTACAGCCAGGCCATGAGCCCGATCACCCCGGCGAGGGAGCTGTACAGCCGTGAGGCGTGGACCACCTCGTGCTGGACGTAGAGCACCCCGAGGCTCTGCAGGACGGTCCAGCCCACGGCCCCGACCAGGGCCCCGGGGAGCAGCGTCCTCCAGGCGAGGCGCTGGTTGGTGAGCACCTGGAAGGCGAGCAGGTAGAGCACCGTGTTGAGGGCCAGGGAGCCCGCGATCCCCAGTGCGGCCGCGGGGATCGCCAGGCCGCCGGTGACGCCCTGGAGGCTGGCGAGCGCCGCGGACACGAGGAAGGCGAACCCCAGGATCACGAGCATCAGCAGGCCGCGCAGGCGCGACCACCACGGCCTGGGCCGCTCGGCGTAGGGGATGTCCCAGACCGCGTTCATCGCCCGCTCGGTCGCGAGGGTCACCCCGAGCCCCGCCCACAGCGCCCCGGCGAGGCCGACCCCGAGGGCGACCTGGCTGCCGGAGACGGCGCCGGTGAGCAGCCCGGAGAGCCCGGGGAGGTCGCGGTTGACCGCGCCGAGGACCTGGCTCTGGAGACTCGGATGCCCATCGAGGACGAATCCGAGGATCGCGGCGAAGGCGAGCAGGAGCGGCATCATGGAGAGAAAGCCGTAGTAGGCGATGAGGGCGGCGAGGCTGCCCCCCTGGTCGCCGCCGA
>JAJZYS010000048.1 GCA_021797925.1 Bacillota bacterium | reverse complement strand
CGGTGAGGCGCTCGTGCGCCAGACTGTGCAGGGGCAGCGCTACTTCCGCGAGAAGTTCCGCCGCACCGCCCGTGTCGGCGCCTTGCCCGACACCTTCGGCCACCCCTGGACGCTCCCCCAGATCCTCGCGGGGGCGGGGATGGACACCTTCCTCTTCATGCGGCCCGGCCCGCACGAGCTTGAGCTGCCGGCCGAGGTCTTCTGGTGGACGGCGCCCGACGGCACCCGCGTCCTGGCGCACCGCCTCTCGGACTATAACACCGGGCCCGGCTCGGTCGCCGGATCCCTCGAGCGCAACCTGGCCCGCGTGCCGGCGCGCTGCCCCGCGTGGCTCGGCTTCTACGGCGTCGGCAATCACGGCGGGGGTCCCACCCGCTCGCTCTTGGAGAGCATCGTGGCGCTGGCCGCAGACCCCGAGGGGCCGCGGCTGGAGCTGGGGGCGCCCGAGGCGTTCTTCGCCGCGGTGAGGGATCGGCCGTGGCCGGCGGTGCGCGGCGAGCTCCAGCACCACGCCCGGGGCGCCTATTCCGCGTGCTCGGCGGTGAAGTGGCTCAACCGGCGCGCCGAGACCGACCTCGTCACGGCGGAGAAGCTCGCGGTGTTCGCGGGGCGAAGCGGCTTCGACTGGCCCGGCGCCGAGCTCACCCGGGCCTGGCGGTCCCTCCTCTTCACTCAGTTCCACGACACCCTGGCCGGCACCGCCATCGCGCCGGCGTACGACGACGCGTACCGCGAGATCGGCGGGGCGCTGGCCGCGGCGGGCCGGATCGCCCACCTCGCCACGCAGCGGATCGCCGACCGGGTGCGCACGCGGCGCGCGCGGGTCGACGAGGTCATCCGCCACTACGACCCTGGCGACGGTTCGGTGACGGACTACGGCGACGGGGTGCCCGTCTTGGTCTTCAACCCCTCGCCGTTCACGCGGACCGAGGGGGTGCGCATCGAGGTCAACGACTGGACCTCCGAGCGGATGCGCGTACTCGACGAGGCGGACCACGAGGTGCTCTCCCAGCCCGTCGCCCCATCCGCGGTCATCGCCGCCGGCCGCCGCGGCGTGGTCGTCGAGGCCCAGGTGCCGCCGTGCGGCTACCGGCTGTACCGGCTCGCGGCCGAGCCCCCGGCGCCCGGGAAGAGCCTGGGCCCGGACCTTGACGGCGGCGTGGTGCAGACGGACCGGCTGCGCGTCGAGATCGATCCCGCCCGCGGCGGCGTGCGGAGCGTCCGGGACCTGGCCCGCGGCCGCGAACTCCTTCGCGGGCCCGGCGCCACGGGTCAGGTGCTGCGCGACCCCGGGGACACCTGGGGTCACGGCGTGGCCGCGTACCGGGAGGTCGTGGGCGAGCTGGGGGACGGCACCCTCGCGGTCGAGGAGCGGGGGCCGGTCCGGGCGGTGCTGGCCCTGACCACCCGGTACGAGGCGTCCACCCTGATCCAGCGGGTGATCGTCTACCGGGATCTGCCGGTCGTGATCGCGGACTGCGAGCTCGACTGGCGGGCTCCCCGCCACCTCCTCAAGCTCGCCTTCCCCCTGGACGTCCGCGCCGACCGGGTGAGCTGCGAGATCCCCTACGGCCGGATCGAGCGCGAGGCCACGGGCGAAGAGGAGCCGGGCCAGCGGTGGATCGCCGTGCGCGGGGCCGACGGCGCGGGCGTGGCGCTGGTGAACGACGGGCGCTACGCCTTCGACTGCCGCGACGGCGTCGTGCGCATGACCGTCGCCCGCAGCGCGGTGTACGCGCACCACGACCCCCGGCGGCTGAAGCCGGACGAGCGGTACCGGTACCAGGACACGGGGCTCCTCAGGTTCCGCTGGGCGCTTGCGGCCTTCGACCGCGACGGGGAAGACGAGGTCATGGCGCTGGCGGAGGCCTTCCAGCGCCCCCTGGACGTGGTGCGCGAGTACGCCCACGACGGGGACCTCCCGCCCCGGTACTCGTTCCTGACCCTGGACCCGCCGGGGGCGGTGGAGCTGGGGGCGCTGAAACAGGCCGAGGACGGCCAGGGTCTGATCATCCGCCTGCGGGAGCAGCACGGGCGACATGTCCGGGTGCGCCTGACCATGGCCGATCACGGGATCCGCCAGGACCTGGAGCTCACGCCGTATTCCATCCGTTCCTGGCGCCTTCACGGGGGCACGGCCTTCCCGGTGGACCTTCTGGAAGGGAGGCTGCCGTGACGCCGGGGCCGCCTTGACGCCGGGGCCGCGGCGGGATACGCTGCCGTCGACGCCGCGGGCCGGCCGCGCGGGCCGGGGGAATCCGCTTGCCGCCCGGCGCGCCCGCCCGTGATCGTGGAGGTGGTCCCATGGTGGTCGTGGAGATTCCCGGCCGCGAGTCCCTCGCCCTCGAGCACGCGGTCTTCGACCTCAACGGCACGCTGGCCCTCGACGGCCGGCTGATCCCCGGCGTCGAGGAGCTCTTTGCCGCCGTCGCCCGGCGGCTGCGCTGCGTGATCCTCACCGGCGACACCTTCGGCACCGGCGCGTCCCTGGCGCGCACGCTGGATTGTCCCCTGGAGATCGTGGCGACGGGCGCCGACAAGGAGCGCATCGTCGGCGGGCTCGAGGGGCAGGCGGTGGCGGTGGGCAACGGGGAAAACGACGTGGCCATGCTCGCGCGCGCCGCGCTGGGCATGGCGGTCCTGGGCCCCGAGGGGACGAGCGCCCGGGCCCTCATGGCCGCGGACCTCGTCGTTCCGGACATCCTGTGCGGACTGCGCCTGCTGCTCTCGCCGGCGCGGCTCACCGCGACCCTGCGGCCGTGACGGAGCGCTCGCCCACGGACCGTCGGGAACCTTCGGGGTGGCCTTTCACCGACAAGAGCCCGCGGCGCAGGTGCGCGCCCGGGCTCTTCAGCTTCACGGTCCTCATGCTCGGTGTCCCGGCCGCGTCGGGGCGATGGATCCCGGGATCATGGTGGCCCCACCGGGATTCGAACCCGGGTTACCACCTTGAAAGAGTGGTGTCCTAGGCCTCTAGACCATGGGGCCGCACTCGAAGTGTAGCATCCGCCGCCGGCGCCGGCAAGCCGGCGCGGTCACGCGCGCGCGCCCCGGGCGCGCGGGAACCTGCTGCCCACGAGCCGGGCCACCACCACGTAGCGGTCGGGCGTGAAGCCGCGCGCCGTCAGCGGATAGCACGTGAAGAGCGTCAGCGTCGGCCAGTCCTCGCGGGCAAGTCCCTGATGCGGCCCCATCACCCGGCTCGCCGCCACGCGGAACACGTACGTGATCCCCGACGCGCCGCGAAAGAGCACGGTGGCGCCCGCGCGCAGGCGGTCGAGATGCGCGAAGAACGTGTCGTCGTGCGCCGCGATCACCGCGTCGCCCGGGGCTCCGGGCAGCGGCGAGGCGGGCCAGTGGCCCGGCGCCCGGGCCAGGACGGAGAGGCCGGTCCCCTGGAGCACCGTCGCGCTGAGATCGAGGCTCGGGATGCGGATGCGCCCCACCACCGCGCCCGCGGGCGGGGGCGCCGGCCCGGGCGCCGGGCGCACCCGGGCCAGCCGGCGCTGCGCCGCGTGGGCGGTGGCGGCGTCGCGGGCCGGGGTCGTAAGCCCCCAGCCCACGAGCAGCGCCCCCAGGGCCACGGTGACGGCCGACGCGAGGATGCGCCCGCTCACGAACGGGGGCGGCGCGCCGCGAGGGCGAGGCCCGCCCCGAGGAGGAGCGCGCCGCCGACGAGCCACGGCGTCTCGTCGGGTCCGGTGGTGGCCATGCGGCTCGGAACCATGGGCGCGAGGACGCGCCCTCCGTAGCCCAGGGTGGCCCGCCCCGCCGGCGCGGTGATGACCCACCAGGAGCCGGGGACCAGGTGGTCGGCCACCAGGGTGTCCATGGTGTCGCGGGTCCGAAGCAGGGTCAGGCCGGTGGTCACGGGGTCGTACGCGTACAGGCGGCCCGCGGCGAGGCCCTGGGCCTGCAGGACGAAGTCCGCCACGAGCGGCGTGACGCGCTTGCCCAGGGCGTCCTCCACGAGCAGGCCGAACGCCGCCACGGGCCTTTGGCCCCGGGGCATGTCCCCGGCCAGCTCCTTCACCGGGGCGGCGGTGAGGATCACCCGGGCGGGCCGCGCCAGCGCCCCGGCCGGGACCGTGACCGTGATCCCGCGGTAGGTGACCGTCCCTCCGGACGGACCGATGCGGTTGGAAGCCACCGGCACGAATCCCGCCGCGAGGAGGGCGGAGCCGGTCAGGGCCCACCCCAGCGCCAGGGCCATCGCCCACCATCGCCACCGCGCACCCATGTCCCGGCCCCCCGAGCCTTGGATGCCCGGAAGTTCTCAGCGCTTGCACGATTCTCCTGCCGACGGCTGCCATTGCCTGCCACCCGCCGAGATCGGGGGCGGCGCTTGATGAACCGGGCAAGCCCGGGTACGATGCAAAAGGCGTCGGGCGCAGGCCGCCGCAGCCGAGGCGTTGCATATTCATGCATCTTCTTGCATAATCATGAAAGCGAGGTGGCGTCGTGACGACCGTGGTCAAGATCGGGGGCGAGCGCCTGGACGATCCCGGGAGCCTCGCCGCCGTCGCGCGGGCGCTGGCGGCGAGGCGCGCCGGGGGCGAGCGCCTGCTCGTGGTCCACGGCGGGGGCCCCAGGATCACCCGCCTGGGCGAGCGGCTGGGACTCAGGCCCAGGTTCGCCGCCGGCCTCAGGGTCACCGACGCCGGGACGATGGAACTGGTGGAGATGGTCCTCACCGGAGTCATGGCGCCGCTCCTCGTGGGGGCGCTGCAGGCGGCGGGCGCGCCCGCGGCGGGCCTGAGCGGCCGGGACGGCCCCACCATCCTCGCCGAGGCCAAGGGGCCCCGGGAGGTCGACGGGCAGCTGGTGGACCTGGGGCGGGTGGGAACCCCGGTGCGCGTGGACACCCGCCTCGTGGAGGCCGTCCTGGGGGCGGGCCAGGTCCCGGTGCTCAGCCCCGTGGGCGCCGACGGCGGGGGAGGGGCGCTCAACGTCAACGCCGACGAGGCGGCCGCCTGGGTGGCGGTGGCGCTGGGCGCCAGGTCGCTGGAGTACTGGACCGGGACGGCGGGCGTGCTCGACGGGGGGCGGGTCGTGGCGCACCTGGACGCCGAGCGCGCCCGCTCGCTCATCGCCACCGGCGTCATCCAGGGCGGCATGCGGCCCAAGGTGGAGGCCGCCCTGTGGGCGCGCGAGCACGGGGTGGAGCGCGTGAGCATCGGTGACGCAGACGAGCGGACTGAGGTGGAGGCGGGACGATGGCCCTGGTGAACAGCTACCGGCGGTTTCCGGTGACCCTGGTCCGGGGCGAGGGTGTGAGGGTGTGGGACGCCGCGGGCCGCGAGTATCTGGACCTGGCCGCGGGGATCGCGGTCTCCAGCGTGGGCCACTGCCATCCCCACGTGGCCGGGGCGATCCGGGCCCAGGCGGGGGAGATCCTGCACACGTCCAACCTGTTCACGAACCAGCCAGGGGAACGGCTGGCCGAGGCCCTCGCGCGCCACAGCGGCGGCTACGACACGTTCCTCTGCAACAGCGGCACCGAGGCCGTGGAGACCGCCATCAAGGTCGCCCGCCTGCGCCACCGCCGGGCGGGGCGGCCCGGGGACCCCGAGATCCTGGTGTTCGACGGAGCGTTCCACGGCCGCACCCTGGGGGCGCTCTCCGCGACCGCGGAGCACCGCGACGGCTTCGAGCCCCTGCTGGAGGGCTTCGTCCGCCTGCCGTGGAACGATCCGGCGGCCGTGGAGGCGGCGGTGAGCGAACGCACCGCCGCCATCCTCTTCGAGCCCATCCAGGGCGAGAGCGGCATCCGCGAGGCGAGCGTCCCCTTCATGCGCGCCCTGCGCGCCGCCGCCGACCGGGTGGGGGCGCTCCTCATCGCCGACGAGATCCAGTCGGGCATGTACCGCACGGGCGACTTCTTCGCCCACAGCGCCGCGGGGATCCGGGCGGACGTGGTCACCATGGCCAAGGGCCTGGCGGGCGGCCTTCCGGTGGGCGCGGTGCTCATGGGCGCGGCGGCCCGCGACGTGCTGCGCCCGGGGGACCACGGCAGCACCTTCGGCGGCAATCCGGTGGTGGCCGCGGCCGCGGTGGCCGTGCTCGAGGTCGTCGAGGCGCAGGGGCTCGCGCTGCGGGCCAAGACCGTGGGCGCGCGCCTTCGGGCCGCCCTCGAGCGCCAGGTGCGCCCGGGGGGCCCGCTGCGGGGGGTTCGGGGCCGGGGGCTCATGCTGGGGCTCGAGCTGGTCTCGGACCCCTACCCCGCGGCCCTGGCGGGCATCGAGGCCGGCGTGCTCACGGTCACCGCCGGGGAGAACGTTCTGCGGCTCCTGCCGCCCCTCATCCTGACCGAGGCCGACGCGGACGAGGCGCTCGCCCGGCTCGGCCCCGCGGTGACCCGTGCCCCCGCCGGCTGACGCCGGCGAGGGCGCTTCAGGTGCGGTACTTGCTGTTGATGACCACGTACGCCTCGGTCAGGTCGCAGCCCAGCGCCTCCGCCGACCCCGGCCCCGCGCCCATGTCCACGGCGAACCGCACCTCGGTCCCCATCATGGCGAAGCGGGCCTCGGCCTCGTTGTACGCCACGACCTCCCCCGCCTCCATGAGGACCACGTCCCCCACCCGGATCGTCACGGCCAGGGGGTCCACGGGGACGCCCGCGTTGCCCAGGGCCACGTAGACGCGCCCCCAGTTGGGGTCGCCCCCGTAGACCGCGGCCTTCACCAGCTGAGAGCCGGCGATGGTCCGCGCCGCCCGGCGCGCATCCTCGACGCTCGCGGCTCCTCGCACCCTGACCCTCAGCACCCGGGTCGCGCCCTCGCCGTCCTCCACGAGCCCGTAGGCCAGCTCCTGGAGCACCTCCACCAGCGCCGCCTCCACCACCTCGAGCTCGGGGTCCCCGGGAGCGAGGTGGACGCCCTGGGCGCCGTTGGCCAGGGCCAGCACCATGTCGTTGGTGCTCTGGTCGCCGTCGACGGTGACGAGGTTCAGCGTGTCCGCCACCGCCCGGCCCAGCATCGCGTCCAGCACCTCAGGGTGAAGGCCGGCGTCGGTGGTGACAAAGCACAGCATGGTGGCCAGGTTGGGGTGGATCATGCCCGAACCCTTGGCCATGCCGCCCCAGGTGAGGGTCCGGCCGCGCACGCTCACGCGGCGCACCACCTCTTTGGGGTGGCTGTCGGTGGTGAGGATGGCCTTGGCCGCCATGGCCCCGCCCTGGCGCGAGCGCTCCCGCGCCGCCCGCTCGATGCCGGGGAGGATCCGGTCCATGGGCAGCCGCGACCCCACCACGCCCGTGGACGCCACCGCCACCAGCTCGGGCTCGATGCCCAGCGCGCGCGCCGCGGCCCTGCCCATCTCCCGGGCGTCCTCGAGGCCGGCCCTGCCGGTGGCCGCGTTGGCGGAGCCGCTGTTGGCCACGATGGCCTGCGCCCTCCCTCGGGCCACGACCTCCCGGGTGTAGGAGACGGGGGCCGCCGGCATGCGGTGGGAGGTGAACCGGCCGGCCACGACCGCGGGCCGGTCCGAGACCACGAGCCCCAGATCCGGCCCCATCCGCTTGACACCCGTGAACACGCCCGCGGCGGTGAATCCCGCGGGCTCGGTGATGGCTCCGGTGTCCTTCACCCCGGTCAAGGCCACAGTCCTCCTTCAAGTCCCGTCGACTCGGGCCAGCCCTGCTTCACATTCAGGGCCTGGATGGCCTGCGCCGCCGCGCCTTTGCCCAGATTGTCGATCGCGGCCACCGCCGTGGCGTAGCGTCCCGACGGCTCCGCCCGCACGGTCACGGCGCAGCGGGCCGAGCCCAGCGTCGAGCGCGTCCCCGGCGGCTCCGCGGTGACCCTCACCAGCGGCGACGCGGCGTAGCGCTCCCGGTAGTGCGCCAGGAGGCGCTCGGTGGTCATGGCGCCGGCGAGGGGCACGTGGCACGTGGCCAGAAGTCCCCGGAAGAGCGGAGCCGTGTGCGGGGTGAAGAGGACCTCCACGGGGCGGCGGCCGAGCCGCGTGAGCACCTGCCCGATCTCCGGCAGGTGCCGGTGGGTGCCTCCGACGCCGTACGCCCGCACCTCGTCGTGGGCGGCCCCGAACATGAGATCGGGCCGCAGCCCCCGACCCGCCCCCGACAGGCCCGACACCGCCTGGACGACGATGGGGGCGCCGGGGTCGGCGAGCCCCGCCTCCACCAGCGGCGCCACCGCCAGGCACGCCGCCGTGGGAAAGCAGCCCGGCAGCGCCACGAGCTCCCGCTCCCGCACGTCGGCCGCGAAGAGCTCCACGAGCCCGTAGGCGGCCCGGGCCAGAAGCTCCGGGGCCGTGTGCGCCCGGCCGTAGTGGCGCCGGTACGCCTCGGGGTCGGCGAGCCGGAAGTCGGGGCCGAGGTCGTAGACCTGGCGACCCGCCGAGAGGAGCGGGCCCGCCCACTCGAGGGCCTCGCCCGGGGGCATGGCCAGGACGACGGCGTCGGCGCGCTCGGCGACGCCCTCGGGCGCGAGGGCCTGGAGCACGGGCGCGTCGGGCAGCTGAGGGTAGAGGTCCGAGAGCGGCCGGCCGGCCTCGCTTCGCGCCACCAGGGGTCCCAGGCGCAGGCGGGGATGCCGCAGGATCCAGCGAACCGCCTCGGCTCCGGCGTAACCGCTGGCTCCCACCACCGCCACTCGCAGCTTGGCCACTAGCGCCAGTTCCCCACGAGCGCCGCCAGGACCGCCTTCTGGGCGTGAAGGCGGTTCTCCGCCTCCTCGAACACCAGCGAGGCCGCGGAGTCGATCACGTCCGCGTCCACCTCCTCGCCCCGGTGGGCCGGCAGGCAGTGCATGAACCGCGCCCCCGGCTCGGCGTGGGCCATGAGCTCCCTCGTCACCCGGTAGGGCGCGAGCGCCCGGGCCTTGTCCGGGTCCGGCGCCTGGGCCATGCTGAAGAAGGTGTCGGTGTACACCACGTGCGCGCCGCGGACCGCCGCGCGGGGATCCTCGACGAAGTCGACCCGGTCGGGGTGGGCCGCGCGCGCCGCCGCGGCCACCTCGGGATCCGGGCCGTAGCCGGGGGGCGTGGAGACCACCACCCGCATCCCCACGGCGGGCCCCATCTCGAGCCACGTGTGGGTCATGTTGTTGCCGTCGCCCACGTAGGCGAGGGTGATGCCCTCCAGGCGGCCGAAGGCCTCCTCCACGGTCATGAGGTCCGCCAGCACCTGACAGGGGTGGAAGCGGTCGGTGAGCGCGTTGATCACGGGGACGCCGGCGGCCCCGGCCAGGCGCTCCAGGGTCTCCTGGCGCACCGTGCGGGCGACGATCCCCCCGAGGTAGCGGCTGAGTACGCGGGCGGTGTCCTCGGGGGACTCTCCCCGGGAGAGCTGCAGCTCGGACCCCGAGAGCACCACCGGGTGGCCGCCCAGCTGGGCGACGCCCACGTCGAAGGACACCCGGGTCCGGGTGGACGGCTGCTCGAAGAGCAGACCCACGGCGACGCCCTTGAGGTACTGGGGCACCGAGGGGGAACGCTTGAAGGTGCGGGCCAGGCGCAGGATCTCCCCGATCTCGTCGCCGGAGAGGTCCGTGGGGGTCACCAGGCTTCGGCCGGCCAGCCGAGACGGGTGCGGGGACGTCGTCGCGTTCAACCTCATCCCTCCTGATTGCATGATTATGCAATCCGCTGAATGAAAATGCAACCGGCGCACCACGCGCAAACGCAGACCACAACGCCCGGAGCGTTCGCTGCCCGCGGGGCGATCCCTGGTCCCACGGCGCCGGGTCCGGGGGAAAGCCCGAAGGGGAGGCGTCCCCGGGCCGGGGGCGGGCACGCCATTCCTGCCGCACAGGCCGCGCCAGGGAGGAGGGCGGTCGGCGGTCCCGAATACGCCATGCGCAGCGTCCAACGCGGGCGAGGAGGAGCGCCGGGGTGCGCGGGCGGGCTCGCTCCCGGCCTCGCGCGCCCCGCTCGCGGATAAGCCGCCTCGGCCTCCCCGCCCGGGAGGCCCGCGCGGTCGGTTCCGCCGCGCTCCTTCGGAGGCGGGCTCGGACTCGCGCCGACCGGCGGATTCACGCCGTCGCGGCGGCCCGGACGCAAGGGTCTCCACGCACCATCCGATCCATGGAGAGGACGAACGACCTTGACCAGACGGCTCGGCGCCGAGGACCTGTTCACGATCGAGCTCGCGGGCGACATCGACGTCGCGCCCGACGCGTCGCGGATCGCCTACGTGGTGCGCAGGGCGACGCGGGAGAACGAGTACGACCAGGCGATCCACGGGTTTCAACCCGGATCGCCGCCGGTGCGGCTCACCCAGGGCCACACCGACCACAGCCCCCGCTTCTCGCCCGACGGCCGGCTCCTCGGCTTTGTGTCCCGGCGCGGCGGCAGCGCCCAGGTGTGGATCCTGCCGCTCTCCGGCGGGGAGGCGTGGCAGCTCACGCGCATCCACGGCGGCGTCGAGTCGTTCGCCTTCTCGCCGGACGGCACGCGGATGGCCCTCATCGTAAACCTCGACGAGCGAGGCATCGAGCCGGAACGGGAGCGGGAGGAGGAGCAGGACCCCTACGTGCGCCACAACCGCGACGTCAAGGTGATCACCGAGCTGTTCCACAAGCTCGACGGCGAGGGCTACTACGACCGGCGCAAGCCCCAGGTCGCGGTCGTCGACGTCCGCGAGGGGGCCGAGCCCCGGCAGCTGACCGCCCCTCCGTACCGCCACAGCTCCCTGGCGTGGACCCGCGACGGCTCCGCCGTCCTCACGTGCGCCAACCGCGGCCCCCGCTACGACCGCGAGGTCGACCTCAACCAGCTGTGGCGCGTCCCCCTGGACGGCTCGGCCCCGGTCGCCCTGACCCCCTACGGCACGCTCATGCTCACCGACCCCGCGCTCTCCCCCGACGGCACCCTCGTGGCCGTGCGGGGCACGATCGCGTCGGAGCTGGAGTACGACAACACCGGCCTGTACGTCCTGCCGGTGGAGGGAGGGCAGCCGCGGCGCATCGCCGCGGAGTCGGACCTGACCTTCGACGTGCGGATCGTCGGGGACATGCAGGGTCCGGCCCGCACCGACCTCTTCTTCAGCCCCGACGGCGAGCGGATCCTGACCCAGGTCTCCCGGCGCGGCGCGGTTCAGGTGGCCGAGGTGGACATCCGCACCGGCGGGGTGCGCACGCTCACCCGGAGCGAGGGGGTCGTCCACGCGTTCGCGCACGCCCAGGGCGCGCTGGCCCACGTGGAGTCCGACCCCCTCACCCCCGCCCGCGTGGTGTGGACCGCCCCGGGATCCGCGCCGACGACCGTGGCCGAGCCGTCCGCCGAGGCGCTCCGGGACGTGACCCTGGGCCCCGTGCGCCGCTTCACGGCCCAGAGCCCGGACGGCACCGGGGTCGACGGCTGGATCGTGGAGCCTCCCGGGCGCGAGGCGGACCGGCGGTACCCGGTGGTGCTGGAGATCCACGGGGGGCCCATGATGATGTACGGCGACGGGTTCTACCTGGAGTTCCAGTACCTCGCGGCCCACGGGTACGCGGTGGTCTACAGCAACCCCCGGGGGTCGCAGGGGTACGGCGAGGCGTTCTGCGCAGCCATCCGCACACGGTGGGGGCACGTGGACTACCAGGACATCATGGCGGCGATCGACACGGCGCTCGCGGGCCATCCGTGGATGGACCCCGCGCGGGTGGGCGTCGCCGGGGGATCCTACGGCGGGTACATGACCAACTGGATCGTCTCCCACACCGACCGGTTCCGGGCGGCCGTGACCATGCGGTCGGTGGTGGACTGGCGGGCCATGTTCGGCACCGGGGACTACGGCTGGGGCTGGATGGAGCGCGCCGGGGGGACGCCGCCGTGGGTCGACGACACCTGGTACCGGGAGCAGAGCCCCATCACCTACGTGGAGCAGGTGCGCACCCCCATCCTCATCGAGCACCAGGAGGGCGATCTGCGCTGCCCCATCGAGCAGGGGGAGATGTGGTACACTGCCATCAAGTGGCTGGGCAAGGCGCCCGTCAAGTTCGTGCGGTACGCCGGCGAGTTCCACGGGATGAGCCGCGACGGCAAGCCGTGGCACCGGGTCCACCGCCTGCGGACCATACGGGAGTGGTTCGACGCCTACCTGGGCACCGGAGCGCAGGAAAAGGCCCCGTAGGATCCCCGGGGGAGCCGGCCGGTCCCCGCCCCGGCGGGGCCGGCCGCCAACTTTTTCACGACAGTTTCATTCTTATTTCTCCATGACACGGGCCCGATCGCCCAGGAGTCGGCGCACGCCTGTCGAAGCAGTGGACGTCTTGCGATATTCCTTGTCCTTCCACCCGCGGCACGAAAAGGTGCCGAGAGGGGCGAGACGAAAGGCATCGGCGTCGTTGGGCCCACAAGACGGATCCGGAAGTGGAGGGACATACGATCGCCGAGGTTTCCGGGGCACTGGAGCGGGGACGGGTGCTCGCGGACCGGGGGCTGCTGGACGCGGCCCTGGAGGAGTGGCAGGGGGTGGTCTCGGAAGGCGCGGACGCGGGCGCGCAGGTCAAGGCCCTCAACGCCATGGCCAGCGTTCATCACCGCCGCCAGGACGTGATCGCCGCGTTCGCCTGCACCACGCAGGCGTGGGCTCGGGCCGGCGCCGTGGAGGCGACCGATCCCGTGACGGCCGTGCGCGCCGTCGCCAACCACGCGGTCAACCTGGCCCTCCTGGGCCGGTTCGCCGAGTCGGAGGCGTGCTTCGCCAGCGCGTTGGAGCTGAGCGCCGCCGACCGGGTGCCCCGGGACGAGCGCGCGCGGGTGCTGTGCCGGCGAGGGGTCCTGGCCGTGGAGCTCGGGCGCCACGACGAGGCGTTCGTCTACTTGACCCAGGCGTACCGGGTGTTCCGGGCGAGGGGCGACAGGTTCTGGGAGTCGCTGGCCCAGCAGCATCTGGCCGCCTGCGAGCGGGGGATGGGGCAGCCCGACGTGGCCCTTCGGCGGCTCGTCCGCGGATCGGCGGCGGTGCTGGAGCTGGAGGACGACCGCCTGCTCCTGGGCTTTGCCACCGACGTGGCGCTGACCGCCTTTATGACGGGGGAGGACGCCCGCGCCGTGAAGTGGCTCGCCGTCGCCGTCCGGGTCCTGTGCGAGGCGCCCGTGCTCGTGGACGTCATGGAACTGGGTCGGGCCGAGGGGCTGATGGCCGTCCTGTGGTCGTCGCAGGGCCATGACCGGGAGGCGAGCCTCATGCTGAGCCGCTCGGAGCGTCATCTGAGCGTGTGGGGGCGCCGGACCGAGTGGCAGGTGCTCCGCGAACTCGGGGAGTTCAAGCGCGCGCACGCCGGCGCGGGCAGCGTGGACGTGCAGCTGCTCGGCGAGCGGATCGAGCGGCTGGCCCGGTACGTGGAGCCCGGAGACCACATGGCGGCGCCGCCGGCGAGGGGCCGCCGGCTCGCTCACTACGCCCACGACGTGGGTCCGCGCATCGCCCCGGGCGAGGTGCGGCGCGCCGTGATGGAGGAGTGCGCCCTGGGGTCGGGGCCGTTCCATGTCCGCTACCTGCCGGCGGAGTACGACACCCTGGAGGTGCTCGAGGCCTACGCCAGCGGCGTGACCACCGAGGGCTACGGGCGCACGCTGCGGCGCATCCTGGGCTCCTCCTCCCACCTCAACTCCGACATCGCCCGGCGGCTCATGGAGCTCCACTCCGCCTGAGCTCGACGGTTGGCCCAACGGCAATCGATGTCGAGAGGATGATCGATCATGCGCCGTTGGGGAATCTGGCTGCTCGCGCTCCTGATGCTGTGGGGTCTCGCGGGGGCGACCTTCGCGCCCGTCGTCACCGCCAGCGCCGCCCACGTCCGGCTCGTCGCCTCGGGGAGCACGGCCACCACCAGCGACGGGTCCAACTACGGCGGCAACGACCCCAACGGGTGAGCCGCCGGCCGCGGTCTGGGATCGGGTCCGGGCGTCCGGCCGCGGCCGGGCGCCCGGACCCGTCCGCGCAGGAGTCCTGCGCCCGGCAGGATCCCGTGCCGGGGGGAAGAATTCCCGGGCGTTCGGAGGGATCTCGACGTGAGCGCTCCCGGTTCCGTGCGCGTCATCCAGCGGCGCTATGCCGCCGGGGAACGCATCGTGATGGTGACCGCCTACGACCACCCCACCGCCCGGCTCGCGCACGAGGCGGGCGTGGACGTGATCCTGGTGGGCGATTCCCTGGGCAACGTGGTGCTGGGGCTTGACAGCACCCTGCCCGTGACCCTCGAGGACATGATCCGCCACACGGCCGCCGTGGTGCGCGGCGCCGCCGCCACCCCGGTGGTGGCCGACATGCCGTTCATGAGCTACCAGCCGTCGGTGGAGCGCGCGG
Organism: Bacillota bacterium; assembly: GCA_021797925.1. Lineage (GTDB taxonomy): Bacteria > Bacillota > Sulfobacillia > JAJZYS01 > JAJZYS01 > JAJZYS01. The sequence goes on along the minus strand of JAJZYS010000048.1, from coordinate 1,412 downwards.
TCCTGTCCGCGGGCCGCCTCCTGGCCGAGACCGGGGCCCAGGCGGTCAAGCTCGAGGGCGGGGTGGCCATCGCCCCGACCATCGCGCGGCTCACGGAACTGGGGATCCCCGTGGTGGGCCACGTGGGCTACACCCCCCAGTCGGTGCTGACCCTGGGACAGGGAAGGGTGCAGGGGCGCGACGAGATCGGCGCCCGCCGGCTCATGGCCGACGCCCGGGCCGTGGCCGAGGCCGGCGCCCTGGCGATGGTGCTGGAGCTTGTGCCCAGCGACCTGGCCGCCGCGGTGACCGCCGAGGTGGGGGTGGCGACCATCGGCATCGGGGCGGGCCCCGGCTGCTCGGGCCAGGTGCTGGTCCTGCACGACCTTCTGGGCATGGGCGGCGGGCGGACCCTGCGCTTTGTGAAGCAGTACGCCAGCGTGGGGGAGGTCATCCGCGAGGCCGTGGCGCGCTACGCCGCCGACGTGCGCGAGGGACGGTTCCCCGGGCCCGAGCACTCCTTCCCGGGAACCTTGCCGGATTGAGGACCATCGAGCGGGTGGCCGACGTGCGGGCCTTCAGCCGCGCGGCCCGGCGGGCGGGTCGGACCGTGGGGCTCGTCCCCACCATGGGCGCCCTGCACGCGGGGCACCTGGCGCTGATCCGGGCCATGGTCCGGCGCACCGACGCCGTGGCGGTGTCGGTGTTCGTCAATCCCACGCAGTTCGCGCCGGGCGAGGACCTCGACCGCTATCCCCGCGACCTCGACGCCGATCGCCGGCTGGCGGAGGAAGCGGGCGCCCACGTCCTCTTCGCGCCGCCGGTGGAGGAGATCTACCCGGTTGAGCCGGGCGTGTGGGTCGATCCTGGGGAGCCGGGACGGATCCTGGAGGGGGCGGCGCGCCCCACCCACTTCCGCGGCGTGCTCACGGTGGTGACCAAGCTCCTCAACGCCGTGGAGCCCGACTGGGTCGCCTTCGGCCAGAAGGACGCGCAGCAGGCGGTGCTGGTGCGCCGGCTCATCGACGACCTGCTCCTGCCGGTGCGCATGTGGGTCGGCCCCACCGTGCGCGACCCCGACGGGCTCGCCCTGAGCTCGCGCAACGCGTACCTGGACGCCGCGGGGCGGCGCGCGGCCCCGGAGCTCTACCGGTCGCTTCTCGTCGGCCGGCAGCTGCTGGAGGCCGGGGAGCGGCGGGCCGGGGAGATCGCGGCGCGGGTGCGCGCGCGCCTGGCCGCCACGGGCGTGCTGCGTCCCGACTACGTCGCGGTGGTGGCAGCCTCGGACCTTTCTCCGGTGGACCCCGTCGCGGGCAGGGTGCTGCTCCTCGCCGCCGCCGTGCTGGGCGGAGTCAGGCTCATCGACAACCTGTGCCTCGAGGTGCGAGGGGATCGCGTCGCGCCGAGCGAGCTGTGAGGACGTCCCCGGTGCC
>JAJZYS010000287.1 GCA_021797925.1 Bacillota bacterium | reverse complement strand
GGCCGAGCTGGGGCCGCGCGCCTGAGGGAAAGGAGGCTCCCGTGAACGAGACCCCGCGCGAGCCGGCCCGCTATCAGCGGGCGGCGCAGGTGGGACGGGAGGTGGTGGAGGCGGGCGTGCAGCTGACCGGGAGCGCGGGCGAGGCGACGGCGGGTTCCGGCGCTCAAGGGTCGGCGGCGCTCCGCCTGCACCGCGCCCCGCCCGACATCCTGACGAAGATTCCGGCCGCCTTGGCGGCGGACAAGCAGGTCCTGCCCTGGCGAGTGGAAGACGGCACGTTGGTGGTGGCGGTGGCCCGCCCACTCACGCCTCCCGATTCTGCCGCGTTGGCGCTCCGCGTGGGCATGCCGATACGGATGTGGGTCGTCGAGGACCCGGAGGCGCTGGCCGAGGCCATCGACATCAACTACCGCCATGTGGTGGCCCTGCACGAGTCCCCCGGCGGGGGTCCCGACCAGACCGCCGTGCGGCTCGCGGCGGCGATTTTGACGCAGGCCCTCAAGGTCCGGGCCTCGGACATTCATCTGGAACCCGGACCGGACGGGCTGTTGGTCCGCTTTCGCGTGGATGGTGTCTTGGCGCCGGCGGCTCGGATCCCGGCGGCCCCGGCGGCCGGGCTGATCGCGTACCTGAAGGTGCTGGCGGGTTTGGACTACAGCCAGCGCGGCCGGCCGCTCGACGGCCACATTACCCACCGCGTGGGGCGCCAGGAGGTGGACCTGCGCTTTGCGTCCATCGGGACCGCCGCGGGTCTCGACAAGATTGTGCTCCGGGTGTTGGAACGCGATCGCGCCTTGCGGACGCTCGCGGACCTGGGGTTTACCGCGGCCGGGGAACAGCTTTTTCGCCGGCTTCTGGACGCGAAGCAGGGGGTCGTCGTGGCGGCCGGGCCGACCGGGTCCGGCAAGACCACGACGCTCCACGCGGCGGTGCTGGAGCTCGACGCGGTGCAGCAGAACATCGTGACGCTGGAGGATCCCGTGGAGGCCATCCTGCCCCAGGTCACGCAGATTCCGGTGTCCTCGGCGGGCGACGGGGTGTCGTTCGCGCAGGGCCTCCGGGCCATCTTGCGCCAGGACCCCGACGTCATTGTGGTGGGGGAGATGCGCGACCCCGAAACCATTGCGATCGCCCTGCAGGCGGCGCTCTCCGGGCACCTGGTGCTCTCGTCGCTGCACGCGATTGACGCGCCGTCCACCCTCTACCGCCTCTTGGACCACGGGGTGGAGCCCTATCTGCTCGCGGCGGCGCTCACGGGCGTGGTGGCCCAGCGCCTCGTGCGGCGGGTGTGTCGCCACTGTGCGGACGAGCGCCCGCTCACGGCGGCTGAGGCGGCGGTCTTCACGAATTACGGCCGGGCGGTGCCGGACCGGGTGCGGGTGGGGCGGGGCTGCAACCACTGCAATAACACCGGGTTTGCCGGCCGGGAAGCGGTGTATGAGGTCCTGCCGCTGACGGAGGACCTCCGGGGGCTGGTGGCGCGCCAGGTGCCGCCCCAGGCCCTGCGGGAGGCGGCCGGCTCCACGGGCTTCGTGCCGATGGTGGTGAGCGCGCTCGAGAAGGCGGCGGCCGGGCGGACCACCGTGACGGAAATTGCACGGGTGCTCGCAACCCGGGAGGGTGCGTAAATGGCGCGGCTGGTGGTCGATATCGGGACGGCAACGGTTCGCATGCTCGTGCCCACCGGCTGGGGCGACTTCCGTTGGGGGTCGATTGACAGCGGGGCGGGCGACCAATACGACCGGGGCGCCATTCGGGATCCCGAGGCGGTGACGCAGCGCTACCGGCGCTTATTGGAGACCCTCCGGGTGCGGCGGGGCACGCCCGCGGTCGTGCTCGTGCCGAGCGCGTGGGCGGTCGGGGATTTGGTGGACGTGCCCCGGGGGCTGCCGCGCAGCAAGGTCGCGCCCGCGCTCCGGTCGCTGGCGCTCAAAAAGCTCGGCGGGATGGACACGCTGCACATCCAGACGGCCGTCGTCCGGCGCCAACCGCATCTCCAGGCGTTTGCCGTGGGGGTGCTCCGCGAGGCCGTGCGGGATCACCTGAAGGTCTTGGCGGCCTGTGGGGTGCGCGTGGAGCGGGTCGAGCTGCACACGCTCGCCTTGGCGCGGCTCCGAACCATTCACACCGGGCTGGTGGTCGTGGCGGAGCCGGACCTGGACAGTGTCCTGACCCTGCGCGGCGGGCAACCCGAGGCGGTGTACGCGCGGGAGGTGCGGCCGGGTGCCCCGGAGACGGAACGGGTGCACGCGCTCGTGAACGACGTGCAGGCCCTGACGCGCGGCACCTCGATCACGCCGGTGGTAGCGCTGGCCGGCGCGGCGGCGACCCCCGGCATGGTGGCTACGCTGAACGAGGCCGGGGTGCATGCGCTGATGCTGCAGGGCGGCCGGGTGCCGCGCGACTTTCCGGTGGCCGAATACTTGCCGGCGGTGGGGGCGCTTCGGGGGCGGGCCGGACGGTTACCCCGCTTGGAGCTGGACCCCCATGCGGCCCCGCGGGATGTTCGGAAAGCCCCGGCCCGCATCGTCTGGGCCCTGTGTGTGGCCGGCCTGCTGGCGGCCGGCAACGCGGCGGTTTACCGGGATGGGTACGCGCCGAAGCTCCTGGCAGATCGGATGGCGCTGGCCCGCGTGT
>JAJZYS010000286.1 GCA_021797925.1 Bacillota bacterium | reverse complement strand
GGGGTCGCTCCCCTCGGCCCCCAGGGGGAAGACGAGCTTCAAGAGCCCTCGGGCCGTGGCCTCCACCGCCCTCTCGTCCCGGCGGGTCATGCCCGGTGCGGGCGCGCGGCTTGAGGTGAGGCGGGCGTAGGCGTCCGCGTACGGATGATCTCTCAGGGCGAGGAGAATGGCGCCGAAGTAGTCGGAGACGAACCCCACGCCCCGGGCCAGCGCGTCGCGGGCCAGCTTGGGCAGCTCCCACCCGGGGATGAAGGCGTGGAGCCGGTCCGCGAAGGCGCTGTCGCGCAGCTCCTCGGGCAGGGGCTCCAGGAGATGGCGGTAGTGGCGCGCCGGCCGGCACCCCTCCACGTCGATGTTGCCGACGAAGGCGAGGGCACAGTCCGAGCGCAGCTCGTGGCTGCCGCGGCTGAAGCGGCCGCTTTCCATGAAGTCTTTCAGGGTCGCGACGCTGTCGTCGCTGCCCAGCCGCATGCGGGCCACCTCGTCGAAGACCACGACCTTGCGCTGGGCCAGGATGCCCGGGGTGCGGGTCGCGAGGTTCGCGAACAGCGTGGCCGGGGAGGCGCGCGAGCCCGACATCAGGAACACCTGCGGGCTGAGGCTGCGCAGGAGGTAGGTCTTCCCGGTGTTCTTGGGCCCCAGTTCCAGGAGGTTGTACCCGCTTTCCACCAGGGGCAGGAGCCGGGCCAGCAGGAGGAGGCGGCGCCTGAGCCGCGGGGCGCCGGGCGGCAGGTCGGCCACCGCGGCCGCAGGATCGTATCCCGCCGAGGTGATCAACAGGTCGATCCACTGAGCGGTGGTGAAGTAGTGGCGGCTCTCCAGGTAGGGATCCAGGCGGACCGAGACCTCCACCGGGTGGAAGGCGGCGAGGCGCACCGGGCCGTCTTGGAAGGGCTCACGTACGAGCTGTCCCAGCCCCCACAGGCCCCCCGTGAGCAGACCGGGGTGGCGGCGGGTGAGCCGGGGGCTCACGCGCACCCGCGTGAGGTCCAGGGAGGGAACGCTCGCCCACTCCACGCCCCGGGCGACGTCCACCCGGACCTCGATCCGGTCCAGCACCGACAGCTCGCCCCGCTCGACCAGGCGGTGCAGCCACAGCTGGCGCTCCGAGGGAGCGGGGTGACGCGCGGCGACGTAGTCGGCCACCCGCCGGGGATCCGCCTTGTCCGCGGGGCGGGTGGCGAGGAGGAACTCGGCCACGTAGCGGGGGACCCGCGCCAGGGCGGGGATGGAGCCCGCGAGGTCCTTGCGCAGCACCACCGGCTCGCCCAGGGCCCCGTACACCTGCCGCACCCGCTCGTCCAGCACCGAGGATCCCGCGGTCATGGCTCCGGCCAGTCGCGTCGGACGAAGTCGTCCCCGTCGGGCTCCTCCGGTTCCAGCGGCCGGGGTTCCTCCAGGCCGTGCACCTCGATGGCGGGCGACTCGCCGTAGAGCAGGTGGTAATCGAGCACCTGCACCGCCGCGCGCACCAGCTGGCGGACCTTGGTGTCGCGCTCGGGCATCGCCGCGCGCACGACGCCGAGGAGGTCCTCCCCCTGGTACGGGGGTCGCCAGCGGTAGGCGGCGCCGTGGGCGGTGATGATGGTGCGGAGCATGGCCGTCAGATCCCCGTCGCTCAGCGGCGCGAGCACCGGCGCCTCGGCGAGCGCGCGCAGCGGCCGCGCCACGGCCGCCGCCAGCTCGCCGTGCCCGCGCGCGTTGAGCCACTGCGGCAGCTTGTCCGCCTCTTCCTTGCGCTCGAGGATGTCGTTGTGGAACGAGGAGGCCAGGGCCCACACGCTGTAGGTGTGGGGCAGCGCGCGCCCCTCGGTGAGCTGGCCCAGGCGCGCGTAGGAGCGGGCCCGCGTGAGCTTTCCCATGCGGCCCACCATCTCCAGCTCGTCGACGAGGATCACCCAGCCCGCAAAGCCGGCGGCCACCGTGAGCTCGTCGACAAGCCGCAGGTAGTCGAAGGCGTCCTCCTTATGAAACCGCGGCAGCTTCGGCAGGGCGCGGCCCATGTTGTCCCGGTAGGCCCGGGCGAGATCGCCGTGGACGAGGAAGTAGCCCATGAGCTCGGTCTCGAGCGGCTCGAGGTCCCCGCGGCGTCCCTCGAGCCGGGCCTCGAGCACCCGGGCGATGCGCGGGTGCAGCGACTGCTCCGCGACGCGCAGAAGCCGCTGGGCGGACGCCTCGTCGCGCTCCAGTGCGGCGACGAGCGCCTCGACGCCCCGCCGCTCGACCCCGGGGACCTCGGTCCGCGCGGCGAGCTTGCGGTACAGGCGGTCCACGGGCTCCAGCGGCGTCTCGCGGCTTATGGTCACCGTGGTCACCACGAAGTTGAGCGAGCGGGCCAGGAGGTGGATCGCGTTCAAGAGGTGGGACTTGCCCTCGCCGTAGTTGGCGGCCACAATGCGAAAGCCCTTGCCCGCGCGGCTGCGCGCCACGCCGTCCAGGTCCGCCTCCACCTGGGCCAGGATCCGCTCGCGGCCGGCGGTGAGCGTCCCCGCGACCTCCGGGCTGGTGACGCCCGAACGCAGGTGCTCCATGACCAGCCGGTTCAGGTCGGGCACGGCGCTCACGCCCCCCTCTCCGCGATGGCCTGCATCAGTCGCTTCACGGGCGATATCGGACCGGCGGCGATGAGGGGGCCGGGATCCAGGTCCACGTCGGGCG
>JAJZYS010000285.1 GCA_021797925.1 Bacillota bacterium | reverse complement strand
TTCCGGCCCTAGTGTCCGAAACTGCGTATTCCGGCGTAATTGACCAGGCGTTCCGGAAAGTATTAACCGGGCAGTCCGGAAAGTATTGACCCCACCGTCCGGAAAGAATTGACCGCGCTACGCCGGCGGCGGCGCCTCGGTGGCTTCTGTTATAGAGGGTCCGCTGGGTGATGACAAGACCTTCCGCATGGACTCCCCCCGCAGCGAGATCTGGTGGGCCTGGTGCACCAGCCGGTCGAGCAGCGCCTCTCCCACGGTCGCATCCGGCAGCAGCGCGTGCCACTGGGCGACCGGCACTTGGCTGGCGAGGGCCGTGGCCCGGCGCTGGTACCGGTCGTCGAGGATTTCAAAGAGGTCCTGACTCGCGCCCGGCGTTAAGGCACTGAAGCCCCAGTCATCGACGAGCAGCAGGTCCCACCGGCTGAGTTGGCGCAGCCAGGCGAACCACGGCCCGTCCTGCTTGGCGACGCGGCTCTCGCCCAGCAGGCGGGGCAAGCGGTAATAGCGGACCCGATACCCGTGCCGACAGGCGGCCGTGCCGAGCGCGCACAGGAGCAACGTTTTGCCCACCCCGGTCGGGCCGGTGACCAAGACGGTCTGGTGGTCGGCCACCCCGTGGCGGCGGCCCAAGGCCTGGACCAGGGGTTTGGGCAACGGCCGGGGCGTGTGCCCGTCCAGGTCCTCGGGGGCGGCGGGGAGGCGCAGATGCGCCTCCCGCAACCGGCGAGCAATCTGACGGTTGTGCCGGGCGGTCCATTCCGCGTCGACCAACAGGGCGAACCGGTCGTCGCAGTCGAGGGCGAGGACGTCGGGCTCCTGGGGCGGGTGGGTCCACGCCGCCGCCATCGCGGTCAAGTGGAGCTGGTGGAGGCGGTCAGTCACGGCGGGACGACTCATGGGAGATCTCCTCCTGCTGGAAGTACTGCGGCCCTCGCAGATTGTCGTGCGGGGGGGCGCCGGCGCGCGGGGGGTCGGGCGTCTGGTCCGGCTGACAGAAGGCGGTGAGCGCGCGGACGGTGTCGACGCCGGTCTCCAGCGCCCGCGCGGCCGCCCGTTCGAGCACGGCGGGGCTGAACGGCTCCGCGAGGTGCCGGATGCCGCGGCACCGGGGGTATTGCGGCTCCGGGATGACCGCGCGCTCGAGAAGCGCGGCCACCCGTGGCCGCGTGGTGGGGCCGATGGCGGCGGCGCGCTCCCGCCACGCGGTCGGGGTCACGCCCTGGCGCACCGCGGCATGCGCGGGCGGGAGATGGGCGTCCGCCGTTCGATACGTGCCGGGCGTCGTCACCCGGGCGTGGGTGGCGACCAGCTGGCCGTCGTGATAGATCTCCACCAGCGTGGCCGTGCGCCGCGCGGTGACACGGGCGCCCACGAGGGCGTAGGGCACGCTGTAGTACCCGCCCTCCCACGCGATGTGATAATGGGGAGCGACGAGGGCGTCGACGCGCCACTCGTCCAGCACGTACGGATCCGCAGGCAGCGGGTGCAGGGTCGCGCGCTCGTCGGCCAGGAAGAGCGCGCGACGCGTCGTCGGGAGCTTTTGAAACGGGCGGTCATTGAACGCGTCGCGGAGCGCGTGCACCCGGGCCCGCGCGGCGGCCCACCCGACCAAGCGCTCGTCGCGCAGGGGGGCCAAGATCCAGCGCTCCGCATGGAGCACATGATTTTCGGCCTTGGCCTTGTCGGTGGGCCGCCGGGGGCGCGCCGGCACAATGCCGACGTGGTAGTGCCGGCCCCAGGCGGCCTACGAGGGGTCCAGCACCACGTCGTGGTGCCGGTCCCAGACCCAGGCCTTGGGATGGTCCGGCACCACCATCCGCGGCACCCCGCCAAAGTACTCGAAGGCCCGACGGTGGCCGTCCAGCCAGGACGCCCGCGTCTGGTCCCGGTGCAGGTCGATGAAGGTGCAGTGGCTGTACGCGAGCGTCGCCACGAAGAGCCACCCCGCCTGGGGCGCCCCGGTCGCGGGGTCGAGGACGCGGAGCGGGTCCCCGGCGTAGTCGCAGTGGCACTGGTCGCCGGGGTGGTAGATCTTGCGCCGCTCGACGTCCACCGGCTGCCGGTACGCCCGGTAGCGGGCCGCGCACGGGCTGTACTGGAGGCCCTCGGGGTGGGCGCCTTGATATTCCGCCCACCGCAACTGCAGCGTGACGTGCTTCCGCCGCATCTCCTGATGCACGTGGGCCCAGTCCGGTTCCGGGCGCACTTTCGGGCGGCCTTGGTTGCCGGGGTAGAGCCACGCGGTGAGCTGCGTATCCGTCAGGCCCGGGGCGACGGGCCAGGTGCCCCCGGCGGCCTCGAACCGGCGGAGCAGGTGGATGACGGTGGCATGGGAGAGATGCAGCGCGCGTTCAATCTCGCGCCCGGTCAAGTGCACCTCGTAGTGGAGTCGGAGCATCTCGCGAATCTGACGCATTGCCAGCCTCCTTCGGGCCATGGCCAACCTCCTTGCGGTGTCGTGCGGGGCGGAGCCCCCGCAGGGTTCGACACGCCGGGACGGTCTTCATGGCGATGGGCCGAGGGCGCCCCACAGGCTGGTCAATTCTTTCCGGAATCCGTGGTCCGGACTTTCCGGAACGGAGGGTCACGACTTTCCGGAATCCGTGGTCGCGATTTCCCGGAACCGCTGGTCAATTCACTCCGGAATCCGCAGGCGGCACGATCT
>JAJZYS010000284.1 GCA_021797925.1 Bacillota bacterium | reverse complement strand
CCCGAGGACCATGTGGATCTGCGGGTTCTCCGCCTCCCGGATGGCCTCCCACACCGCGTCGATGTCGGAACGAACCGCCCGCGCCAGGGCGGTGACGCTGGCGCCGCGGATCTCGCGGGCGATGTTCTGCACGGCCCTGAAGTCCCCGGGGGAGGAGCTGGGGAATCCGGCCTCGATGACGTCCACCCCCAGCCTCACCAGCTGATGGGCGATCTCGAGCTTCTCCGGACCGGTGAGCTTGGCGCCGGGCACCTGCTCGCCGTCACGCAGCGTCGTGTCCAGGACATAGAGCCGCTCCATCGTCGGTCCCTCCTTGTCGTCGATGACAGTCGCCCGGCATCTCCTATAGAGACGCCGGGCGACGTGGTACCACTCTACTTCCCCGCATAGCGGGCTCGGACGGCCCAGGGCCGTCACGCTGTAGCGGGCGTACCCGTTCACGCCTACTGGGGTTCGGGTGAACGCTCCGGGGTGAGCCGGTCCCGCTTGCCGCACCGCCTTGCACCGCCCGGCGGCTCTCTCGATTGGCACGGCAGGCCGTGTCCCCATCCTCGCGAGGATATTGGCTTCATGATACCACCCGCCGCGCCGCCGTCAAGATCCCGGTGCGCCGCGTCAGCCCCCCCGGCCCGGCGTCGGCCCGTAGATCCGGCGGTACACGCGCATGGCCGCCATGACCCTCGCCACGAAGTCGCGGGTCTCCCGGTAGGGGATCGCCGCGAGGTCGCGGTCGCTGCCGCTCCACACCCCCCGGGCCAGCCATTGCTGGACGCGGTGGTCCCCCGCGTTGTACGCCGCCAGCGCCGGGACGAGCCGGCCGTGGAACTCGCGCGACAACGCCGCCAGGTACCAGGTCCCCATGGCGATGTTGGTCGCCGGGTCGAAGAGCGACTCGGTGCGGTAGCCGGGGTCGCCCCGGCGCTGGGCGATCCACGCGCCGGTGGCGGGCATGATCTGCATCAGGCCCACCGCCCCGCGGGGGGAGACGATGCGCGGGTTGAAGTGGCTCTCGGTGTGGATGACGGCCGCCACGAGCATGGGGTCGAGGCGGTTCGTCCGCGCCGACCGCTCGATGGCGGCGGGGTAGGAGAAGGGATACGCGAGGCGCCAGATGCTCGGGGCAACCATGACGGCCCCGGCCGCGACGAGCAGCAGCCAGAAGAGGATCTTGAGGAGTTTCAGGGGACGACGCCAGGTCCGCAATGACGAGCCTCCAGCATCCGCGTTCGCTTCTGCGGGCCCCTATGCGCCCGCGCGCCAGGCTATTCGAAGCGCTCGCGCCATCGCCGCCCCACGAGCTCGCGAAGCTTCGCCTCGTCCCCGTCGTTCTCGATGACCACGTCCGCGTACCGGCGCTTGACCGAGAGCGGCAGCTGCGCGGCGATGCGCGCCCGGGCCTCCTCGGGCGGGTAGCCTTTGTGCCGCACCAGCCGCTCCAGCTGGGTGGCCTCGCTGGCCGCCACCAGCCACACCTCGTCCACGTCGCCCTGCATGTTCGCCTCGATGAGCAGCGGCACGTCCAGGACCACCACCCGGGCGCCGTCCATCTGGGCCCTGAGGACCTTCGCCTGCATGCGCCGGCCCACCTCCGGATGCACGATGGCGTTGAGGGCTCTGAGCGCCTCGGAGTCGTGGAACACCCGCTCCGCGAGCCGCCTGCGGTCCAGGGTGCCGTCCAGGCGGAAGTACCCGGAGCCGAACGTCTGCCGGATCTGCTCCCAGGCGGGCTCGCCCGGGAGCACCGCGAGACGCGCCTCCTCGTCGGCGTCGATGACCACGGCGCCCAGTTCGGCCAGCATGCGCGCCACCGTGGACTTGCCGCTGGCGATGCCGCCCGTGAGCCCGATCGTGCGCACCGGCCTCATGGCCCCCCTACAGGCGGACTCCTCCGAGCTTCTCCAGCGTCTGGGGCGTGAGGTCCTTCTCGGAGGCGACCTCCAGGTACCAGCGTCCATCGGGCGCAGGCTTCACCGAGACCTCTCCGGTCACCTGGAGCTTGCGCCACAGGTGATCCCACGCCCGGCGCACCTCGTCCTCGGTCGCATACTCGATGGTGCAGAAGTACACGCGAAACCTCCTCGATCGGGTCGGGCGCCAGCGGGCCCTGGGCCCAGTATCCCCGGCCGGGGCCAGCCGCCCATGGACAGGGGTTCGGCGCCCACGGGTGGACTCCTTGCCCCGCGCCCCTACCCGGCGGCGTCGGTCTGTGGCCGGCCCCGCGCGCCCCCGGCGGCGGCGTTGAGCACGATCACCGTGAGCGCGCCGATGGCGACCCCGGTCTGCAGCGCGATCCTGAAGCTCGGGGGCATGAACCTGAGCCCGGCGCTGGGCGCCAGCGCGAAGCCCACCCCCAGCGCCAGGGAAGTGGCGAAGATCAACAGCTCCCGCTGTCCGCGCAGCGCCCCCGCCAGGGTGCGCACCCCGACCCCCGCCACGGTGCCGAACAGCACCAGAAGCCCCCCGCCCAGCACCGGCGCGGGAATCGTGGTCACAAGGGCGTCGAACTTGGGCACAAGGCCCATGAGGATCATGAGCGCCCCGGCGTAGAGCGACACGTAGCGCGTGCCCACCCGGGTCACCCCCAGGGCGCTGAGGTTCTGCGCGTAGGCGGTCATGGGCGTGGACCCGAGGATGCCCGAGACGAAGGATCCGAGCCCGTTGGCGAAG
>JAJZYS010000047.1 GCA_021797925.1 Bacillota bacterium | reverse complement strand
GCGTGGCACGAGGACCCCGGGACGACCCCGCCCCCGGGGGGGGAGAGCATGGCCGACCTGGCCGCACGCATGCAGGCGGCCCTCATGCGCATGGCTCAGGCCACCCCGGCGCCCTTCACCCTGCTGGCGATCTCCCACGGCGATCCCATCCTGGCCCTGCTCCTGGCCGCGATGGCGGCGCCCTCCCACGCCAGCTCCCGGGTGGCCGTGCCCAACACCGTGCGTCTCACCCTGGCGCTGGACGAGGCCGGGCGCCCCGCCCTGGAGGCGTTCGGCCCCGTCGAGTCGACCGGCGGCCTGGCGCCCGCGTAGACGGGCGGTCAGGGGGCTTGGGGCGTCAGCCAGGGGCTCGCCGCCACGAGCGCCTCGAGCTCCGCCGGATCTGTGCCCACCCGCCACGGCCGGCGTGTGCTGGCCTCGGGCAGGAGGTCCGGAGACTTCACGAGGGCGGAGGTCACGATGCCCACGATGGTTCCCGGCCATGCTTCCCCGTTCTCGAGGAGGATCCGGGTTGCGGCGGCCGCGAGGGCCGAGGCGGGCTCCACCGCCAGGCCCTCGCGGCCGAGGCTGGCCACCGCGGCCATGATGTCGGTCTCCGAAGCGGTGACGACCCGTCCCCCGCTCTCGCGCACCGCCGTCAGGGCCCGGCTGTCGGAGGTGCGCTCGCGGGTGGAGAGCGCCACGGAGTACGCCTCCGGGTGCACCGGCACCGACGCCCGGCCCTCGGCCACAGCCTGGCTGAGGACGTCGGCCGACCGGGGCTGACAGGCGACGATCCGGGGGAGGCGGGAGATCCAGCCGAGATCCAGGAGCTGCCTGAAGCCGGCGTGCACGCCCCAGACCAGCTTGCCCGACGCCACCGGCACCACCACGGCGGCCGGCGGCTCGCCCAGTTCGCCGACGATCTCCCAGGCGATGGTCCGGTAGCCCTCGATTCCGAAGGGGTTGCGTCCGTCCAGCCGGTACCAGCCGTGACGCTGGATCAGCGTCTCGAGCAGCGCGGAACGGGCCGCCCACCCGGTCACCACGGCCTGGCCGCCGTAGACGCCCGTGAGGTGCACGAAGGCGCTGGGCGTCTCCGGAGGATAGAGCACCACCGCGCCGAGGCCGGCCCGAGCGGCATAGGCGGCCGCCGACACGCCGTGGTTGCCGGTGGAGCTCGCTGCCACCGTCCGGTAGCCCAGCGCCCGCGCCCAGGTGACGGCGACGGCGTGGAAGCGGTCCTTGTGGGACCACGTGGGGTTCATGGTCTCGTTCTTCCAGAAGACTGGCCGCGAGAACCGCCGTGTGAGTTCGAGGCTCTGCAGCAGCGGGGTTCCGCCTTCGCCCATGGTCACAAGTTCCTCCGCTGGCAAGGCCATGAGCTCGCGGAAGGCGGCCAGTCGCGTGGGCCCGGCGCTTCGCCAAGGGGCGTCCCCCTTGACCCAGGCCGCGTCGTGGACCACCTCCACCGGTCCGCCGCAGCGGGTGCACGCCGCGAAGTGGGCCGGGGGAATGTCGGCCTCCCCGCATCGCGGGCAGTGAAGCCGGACCAGGACAGAGCTCAACGGAACAGGCCTCTCGCCACGTTGGCGGCGTGGACCTCCGGCAGCTGCCGCGGTACCCGCGGCCGGACGGGCCGATCCCGCAGTTCGCGCACGATCTCCACGAGCTCCCCCGCCGCAGCGGCCAGCACGTGCTCGCCTTTTTCCGCGGTGGCGCACCGGGGATCGCCGAGCGTGCCGGTCTCGGTGACCGTGCTCCAGTACTCGACGAGGGAGACCGGGTTGGCGTAGCCGTCGGGGCGCCGGCCCGCGAGATCCGACCAGAAGTGTCGCGTGATGTTCGGGTGCACGTCGAGGCGGGCTTTGTCCATCTGCACATGGGCGGGGTCGACGGCGAGGTATACGGACGTCTCGAGCTCGCACGCGTGCGAGGTCCACATGGACTCGCGCTCGGCGCCGAACACCTGCTGCACGGAGAGAAGGTCCCACCAGGACAGATAGGCGCACTGCACGTCCGGGCGTTCCACGACCGTGAGCCGGGCGGCGAGGTCGAGGTTGGGACGGTTGCTGCCGTGGCCGTTGACGATGAGGATCTTGCGAAACCCGTGATAGGCGAGGGACGTGGTGATATCCTTGACGTATTCGATGAACACGTCCCAACGGGCGGTGAGCACGCCGGGCCCGTCCACGTGATGGGGGCTGTAGCCCACCTTGACGCACGGCAGCAGCACGACCTCGTCGGGGATGAGCCGGGCGGTGCGTTCGCACACGGCGGTGGCGATGACCACGTCCGTGTCCACGGGCAGATGCAGCCCGTGATCCTCGATGGTCGCCGCCGGCAGGATGGCCACCCTGCCTGCGCGCACCGCCTCGTTCACCTCGGGCCAGGTCAGCTTCTCGAACAGGTATTCCGACGTGGGAAACCCTCCTCGATATCGTGCATTGTATATGGGCATTCGCGCCGCCGCCGCGCGCTCCTCCCGGGCGCCAGGCGCCGGATCCCCGCACGCGGTCAGCGGCCCAGACGCCACCACGCGCGGTCGCGCGCCCGCCGGCGCAGCGCCACCGCGGGGCTGGCGGCGGCGCCGCCGTGGAACCGGCCCAAGGGATCGTGCTCATGGTGGGCGATCTTCGCCACGTGAACCCGGTCGGGACGCACGGCCACGAGGGCCGCGATCGCCGCGCCGACGGCGGGGCCCAGGAAGTAGATCCACAGCACCCCGAGTTCGTGTCCGACGACCGCGGGGCCCAGGGACCGCGCCGGATTCATGGACGTGTCACTGAGCGGCGCCTCAAAGCCGACCAGGAGCGCCACCAGCGGCGGGATCAGCGCCGGGGTGTAGCGCCTCAGGCGCGGGTGGCCGACAAACCACAGGATGCCTCCCACGAGGGCGAAGGTCACCCCCGCCTCCCCGGCGACGGGGGCCCACGCGGCCACATGGGGCGCGGGCGCCGTGGCGCCGTAGCCCAGCGCCGCCCCGAACCGGCCCCACACGGGAACGAGTAGCGCCGCTCCCGCCAGCGCCCCGAGGAACTGCGCCACGGAGTACATGGCGGCATCCACCGCTCTGAGGCTGCCGGCGCACCAGAAGGCCCATGACAGCACCGGGTCGAGATGGGCGCCGGAGGTTCTTCCCATGGGCCCCACGGCCACCAGCGCGCCGACGGTGCCGAAGAGAAACCCGGTGATGAGGCGTCGCACGAAGGCGTCGGGCACCGCGGTCACCATGGGGGAGGCCGCGCTGAAGTCGAAGATGACGACGCTCAGGCCCAGGAAGATGAGAAGGAACGTCCCCACGAACTCGGCGGCGTAGGCCTGCCAGTGCAGGCGCGTGCGGCGAGCGACGGCGGGGAGATCGGTCGACAATGGCATCACCTGCCGGGTGACGCGGACCTCGCGGACCCGTTCGTGGCCCGCGACCGCGTCACGTGGATGAAGTCGCGGTCGGCCGCGGGAGCCGCCGGCCACCCGGGATCGCATCGCTCCACCCAGCCCCGTGAGACCCCGGCCGGGGAGCGCGCGGGTTCATGATATCACGAGTGCCGGTTGCCTCCGATGGCGCGGGGACCACGCCCGACGTCACACGCGGGCCGGGGGGTGGATTCAGGGACGGGCGACGCGCACGTGGCCGCCCAGGGCCTCCACGGCCGCCCGCTGGCCCGGGTCCACCCCCGGGTCGGTGAGGATGGCGTTGACCTCCTGGATCCCGCAGATGACAAGGCCCGACGAGCGGCCGAATTTTTCCCGGTCGGCCAGCGCGTACGTCTGGGCGCTTCTCAGCTTCACCTCCTGCTTCATCTCGATCTCGTCGAGGTTGAAGTCGGTCAGGCCCCGTTCGCTCACGCCCCCGACGGACATGAAAAAGATGTCAAAGCGAAAGCTGCGGACGAACCTTAGCCCCGCCGACCCGATGAGCGACAGCTCGCCCGCCCTGAGCCGCCCGCCCGACACCAGGACCTGGGCCTTGCCTCCCGCCAGCAGCGTCGCCGCGCGGATGCTGGGCGTGACCACGGTGATTCCCATCCCCGCGAGCCACGGAGCCAGGTAAAGCGGCGTGGTCCCGATATCCAGCGCCACCACCATCTCGGGCTTGACCAGCTCCAGCGCCAGGCCCGCGATCTGCTCCTTCTCCTGCTGGCGCTGTTCGAACCGGGCGTGAAACGGCCATTCGGCCATGGCGCTCTGGCGCGAGACCGCGCCGCCCCGCACCCGCAGGAGCTTGCCCGTGGAGGCGAGGCTCCTGAGGTCCCGGCGTACCGTGGGTTCGGACACCTCGAAGCGCCGGGCCAGCGCCGACACGCTGAGATAGGGCTCGCGCTCGAGCAGCTGCACGAGCATGGCCCGGCGATCTTCCCAGTCGACGCTCATCGGGCGTCGACGCCCGCGCGCACCAGGTCCGCGCGGCTGCGGTCGGGGCTCTGGGCCCAGCGGGCGGGGAGCTCGACGAGAAGGCGCTCCAGGCCTTCGAGGTCGCCGATGTCGCAGCTCTCCACCGGAGCGTGGGTGTAGCGGGTGGCCAAGGCCAGGTCGAGGCTGGGAATGCCCCGACCCTGGTACTGGACGAAGGAGCCGTCGGTGAGGCCCCCGAACAGCACGCCCCTTTGGACGGGCACAGCGGAGCGCTCGGCGGCGGCGAACGCGACGGCCGAGAGCGCCGGATCCGGGATGAGCCCCAAGAGCATGCCTCGGCCGTGGAACGTGAACGCGCTGATCACGGGCCCCTGGCCGAGGGCCACGTCGCTCTGGCCCGCAAGCTCCGGCGTGTCGCACGCGGGGCTGATGTCCACCCCGATGGCCATGTCCGGTTCGACGGCCCGCACCGCGGGGACGGCACCCTGCAGGGACCATTCTTCTTGCACCGTGGCCACGATCCAGACCTCGGCCTCAGGGGGCGGGGCCTTGGCGATGGCGGCGCCGGCGCCGAGGAGCGCCGCCAATCCGGCCCGGTCGTCGAGCGCGTTGGCGAAGATCCGCCGGCCCCGGCGGCTGAAATGGCGCTCCCAGACCACCGGGGTTCCCACCACGACCCCGGCCGCCTCGACCTCGGCCGCACTGCCCAGACCCAGGTCCACGTAGACCTGATCCACGGGGACGACCTGGTACTTGAGCTCAGGCGGGGTGAGGTGATGGGAACGGGTGCCGATCACGCCCGGGAGATCGCCTCGCTGCCCCAGCGCGCGGACGAGCTGGCCGGACATGCTCTTCTCCGGGATCCCGCCGATCCGGGCCACGCGCAGCAAGCCCGTGGGCTCGACCCTGCGGACGATGAAGCCCACCTCGTCGAGGTGCGCGAAGAGCATGACCCTCGGCTTGCCGCTGCGCTCCGGGGTCACCCGGGCGAGGACGTTGCCCAGCGCGTCCACGGTGACGTGGGACGCGAAGGCCCGTAGATGACGGTACACGAAGCGAGCCGCTGGGACCTCGAAGCCGGCCGGAGCCGGAATGCGCGTCAGTTCCTCCACGAGGTCAAGGTCCATGGCTACCACCTTCCTGGCTTGGACGCGTTACGACCGGGACAGCTGATGGGCCAGCGGCCGGGTCACGGCGTAGAGGTCGCGAAACATGGCGTAGCGCTGGTCGTATAGGTCCCGGACCCGGGGATCGGGCTCGACCCACCGGGGCCGGGCGAGCCGCACGGCCAGGTCGTTCAGGGAGGAGGGCGGGTAGAGGCTCACGCCCACTCCCGCCAGGAGCGCGTCGCCCACGGCGGCGCTGGTACCGGGCATCAGCCGCTGCGCCCGTCCCAGGACGTCCGACACGATCTTCGGCCAGAGCGAGCCCATGACGCCTCCGCCTGCACCGACGATACTCCCCAACTTTCCCGTTTCCTGCTCGATCGCCTCCACATTGTGGCGCACCCCGAACGCCACCCCCTCGAGCGCGGCGCGCAAGAGGTCACCTCGGGTCGTGGAAAGGCTCAGACCCAGGATCGCTCCCCGGGCCTCGGGGTCGAGGATCGGGGTGCGCTCCCCGCTGAAGTACGGCAGCAGCAGCAGTCCGTGGCTGCCCGGGGGACTGTGGGCTGCCTCGGCGAAGAGGTCCTCGTCGTTGCCCGCGTGGCGCTGGACCTGCGCGCACCACTTGACCAGGGAGCCGGCGGTGGACATCCCCCCGGCCAGGGCCCAGGTCCCGGAGCGAAGTCCCGGCCCGATCCAGAAGACCGGGCTTCTCAGCGGGGCGGTCAGGGTGGCGATGAAGAAGATGGAGCTGCCGTACATGACAAAGAGGTGACGGGGCGTTACCGCCGCGGCCGAGACCGCCTCGGCCATGGCGTCGGCGGTGCCCACGATCACCGGCGTCCCCCGGGCGAGCCCCGTGGCCGCCGCCGCCTCGGCCTGCACCTCGCCGGCCACGTCGGTGGACCACCCGATGTCCGGCCACCTGAGCCCCGGACCTAGGTAACGCTCGATGAGTTCCCGATTCCAGCTTGCCGTGGGGATGTCAAAGAACGGCGCGTACCCGGGTGCGGTGTACTGGTCCAGCCACCACCGGCCCGTGAGCCGGTGCACGAGGTACGTGGTGCCGCCCACCATCCGGCGGGTGCGGGCGAAGACCTCCGGGGTGACCTCGCGCACCCAGAGCATCTTGGGCCCGGCCGCTTGGGAGGAGAGGCGCTGCCCGCAGTGCTCTTGCAGGAATGCCTCTTGGAGCTCCGCCTCAAGGCGCCGCACCTGGGCCTGGGCCCGGACGTCGATCCCGTAGAGGATGGCGGGCGCCAGCGGGCGATCCTCGTCGTCCAGGGGCAGGACGCACGGCGCCGTGGTGCTGACTCCGACCGCCCGCACCCACTCGGGACGGAACCTGCCCGCCGCGAAGAGCTGGCGCACCCCGCGCGCGAGACCCTGCCACCACACGGCCTCGGCGTCTTGTTCCGCATACCCCGGTTGCGGCACCGCGAGCTCGTGAGGGACGCTCGCCTGCGCCACGAGTTCGCCCTGGGAGCCGATGGCCACACACTTGGTCGAGTAGGTGCCGAGATCCACGCCCACGAGCACGTCCACGACACCACGCCTCCTTTCGGCGCTGCAGAGGGGGCGGCTACAGGTCCGAGCGCTCCCGATGCTGGTACTCGTCCGCGCCCACCACGAGCACGATCACGAGCCCGGTGGCGACCGTCTGCCAGTAGCTCTCAAGGCCCAGGAGGATCAGCCCGCTCAGAAGTACGCCGATGATCACCGAGCCCAGGAACGTGCCCGTGATCGTTCCCTTGCCGCCAAAGAGGCTGGCCCCGCCGATGACGACGGCGGCGATGGCGCTGAGGAGGTCGTCCGCCCCCGCCAGGGGCGAGGCGGTGACAAAGCGCGCCGTGACGAGAAACCCGTCGGCGCCGGCGATGAGGCCCGAGAGCACGTAGACCCACAAGAGGTGGCGGCGAACGTTGATCCCTGCGACCACCGCCGACTTCATGTTGCTCCCGATGGCGTAGGTGCGCACCCCGAACCGGGTCCGGCTCAGGAGCCAGCCGATGAGCGCGCTGGCGAGAAGCCCGATGAGAAAGAGCACCGGCACCCATCCCAGAATGCTGGTGTTGGTCCACTGTCCCAGCTGCGCCGGGATGGTGGACACCGACGAGCCGTTGTTTGTGAAGAGATACGCGCCGCCCGTGGCCATGCCCAGGGTTCCCAGGGTCACGATGAAGGGCGTGACCCGGGTCCGGGTGATGATCCACCCGTTGACGAGTCCCCAGCCCACGCCCGAGGCCAGGGCCACCAGCGCGCCCAGGGCGATGGTGACGGCCGCGGGTTCGTGGTGGAGGACCGCGGCCTGCATGGCGATTCCCGACGCCATGCCGGAGAAGTCGAGGACGCCGCCCACCGACAGGTCGATGCCGGCGGTGATGACGACGACGGTCTCCCCCAGCGCCAAGAGGAGGATCTCCGGAATGTAGGTGGTGACGGCGATCCACGTGGGCCGGCTGAGAAAGCCCGGCGCGGTGGCGCCGAAGAACGCGATGACGATGAGGGTGAGCGCCGCGAGACGGTAGCGGCTGCCGATCGCCCGTGCCAGGCGTCCGGCGGATCCCGGGGCGTGGACCTCGGAGGCGCTCATGTGACCGTGCCCCGCGCTGGGTTACACACGGGCGCCGCCGCCCGACGGGGAGCACCACTGGAGCATGGTGAGCGCGTAGATCTGGGCCACATCGGCGAGGTCGTCGCAGCGCACCCGTTCGTCGGTGCCGTGGATCCCGTAGCCGCGGGTTCCGAAGGTCACCGTCTCGTATCCGCGCTCCACCATGTAGTTCCCGTCGTTGGTGGCCGACCCCGGGCACGTGTAGCGGGGACGGCCGGGCAGGACCTGCCGCCACGCGTGCTCCAGCGCCACGCACAGGGGATGGTCCGGCGGCAGGTTGTTGGGCGGCTTCTGGGCGATGAAGTGCGGGATCGTCACGCGCGGGGGATGGGCGCGCAGCCACGTGTCGGCCTGGGCGACGAGATCCACGGCACGGCGCAGTTCGCCCGAGACTTCCTCGAAGGTGAGGTCGGGGGCGTACAGCACGCTGCCCACCAGCTCGCACGTCTCGGCCATGGCCGAGTACGTCTCGCCCCCCCGGATCTGGGAGAGGTTGATGCTCATGTTCCCGGGCTCCATGAGCGGATGCTTGCGATGTAGACCCCAGTCGCGCTCCAGTTCGGCGAGCTGGCGCTGGATCCGCGCCATGAGCTCGATCGCGTTGACCCCCGGGATCTCCGATCCGTACGGCGTCGGGTAGATGGCGCGATGGCGCTGGCCCAGGCTGCAGCTCTTGCCCTGGACCTCGATGCGAAAGTAGAACTCGCCCATGGTGGCGGGGGCGATGTCCATGTCCGTGGCCTCGGCGATGATCCCATGGCGGGGAAGCTTGCAGCGGTCCATCACCGCGCCGATGCCCAGTTCCCGGTCTCCGGTCTCCTCCCCGATCACGGCGGTGGCGTAGACGTCGCCGGCAAGGCGCACCCCGAGGTCGTGGAGCACTTTGATGGCCCAGAAGAACGCCGCGTTCCCGCCCTTCATGTCCGACGCCCCGCGGCCCCACACCCAGCCGTCGGCGACGGCGCCGGAAAACGGGGCCTCCTCCCGCCAAGCGGCCGCCTGTTCGGGCGTCACCGGCACCACGTCGCTGTGACCGTTGAAAAACAGGGACCGCCCGCCTCCGCTTCCCCGGCGCACGGCCACGATGTTGGGCTGGCGCGGGTCCACGGCGACCTCGTCCACCGTGTCGAAGCAGCCGAAGCCGCGCAAGGTGTCCGCGAGCCAGCGCTGGCAGGCCCCCACCGCCTCGACGGCGGCCTCGTCCCGGGTCAGGCGCGGATTGACCGAAGCGTGCTGCACGTAACCGGAAAGGAAGGCAAAGAGCTCCTCACGCCGGTCGGCGATGGCCGTCTTCACCGCGTCGATGAGGGAACTCTCGTCCGCACGGCGCAACTCCACGGGAAACGCTCCCTTCTGTTCGCCCTAAAGGGCCGCCTCTCGCCCCCGGTGGCGCAGCTGGTCGAGAAAGACGGCCAGGATGATGACCGCGCCCACCCCGACCATCTGCCAGTAGGCCGACAGGCCCATGACGATGAGCCCGGTGGGGATGATCGAGACGATCAGCGCGCCCACGAACGTCCCGAACATGTTGCCCCGCCCGCCGAACAGGCTGGCGCCGCCGACGATGACCGCGGCGATGGCGCTCAGCTCGTCGTTGGCCCCGTAAAAGGGCGTGGCGGTGACGAACCTGGCGGTCACCAGGAGGCCGTCGAACCCGGCCAGAAGACCCGCGATCGCGTACACCTTCACCAGGTGGCGCCTCACGTCGATCCCGGCCACGCGGGCCGCCCGCAGATGGCTGCCGATCGCGTAGCTGCGCAGCCCGAAGCGGGTGCGGCTGAGGACGAAGGCCATGGTCAGGACCGGAACCAGCGCCAGGAGGAAGATCACGGGAAACACCCCGAACAGCGCGGCGTTGACCCACGTGCCCAGGACGGCGGGCATCGTGGTGACCGTGCTGCCGCCGGAGATGATGAACGTGGCGCCCGTGGCCATGCCCAGGGTGGCCAGGGTGGCGATGAAGGGGCTCACGCGCACCCGGGCGATGAGGACGCCGTTGAGGATTCCCCATCCCAGTCCGGCGAGCAGCGCCACCAGGAGGCCCACGACGAGGATGACCGGCTGGGGGCTCTGGGCGTTGGTCATCGCCTGCATCGCGATCGCCGAGGTCATCGCCGAGAACCCCAGCACCGCCCCCACCGACAGGTCGATGCCGGCGGTGATGATCACGAGGGTCTCCCCCACGGCCAGGATCAGGGTCTCGGGCAGCTGCGTGGCGGTCGCGAGCCAGCTGGGCAGGCTGAAGAAGCCGCGCCCCAGCACCGTGAAGGCGACGACGAGGAGCACCAGCACCCCGGCCACCAGCCGGTCGGCCAGGTAGTCGACCCAGGCTGGGCGGGTCACCGGAGCGGATCGGTTGCCGACCATCGGGATCCCACCTCCCCCACCGGTCGTCGGTCCGGCTGGGTCACTGGATCGCCAGCGACCCGGTGATCCACTTGACGACCTCGTCGAGATGGGTGTCCGCGGTCGGGGTGGTGGCGACCACCTGCCCGTGGCGAAGCACCACGATGCGGTCGGACACCTCCAGCACCTGGGGCAGGTTGTGGCTGACGAGGAGCACCGCGATCCCCCGCTCCCGCAGCCGGCGGACCATGCGCAGGACGTTCCCGGTCTCCTCCACCCCCAGGGCGGCCGTGGGCTCGTCCATCAGGATCAGCTTGCTGCTCCACGCCACCGCCCGCCCCACCGCCACCGCCTGGCGCTGTCCGCCGGAGAGGGTGCCCACCGGCTGGGTGATGGACTGGATGGTGATCCTCAGCTCGTCCAGGTGGACCCGGGACTGGGCGCGCATCTCCGCGCGATCCAGCATGCCCAGTCGGCCCAGGATCCCTGGCCGCAGCCGCTCGCGCCCCAGGAACATGGCGTCGCTGATCTCAAGGTGCGGCGGCAGCGCCAGATCCTGGTACACGGTCTCGATCCCGAGCCGGCGGGCGTCCAGCGGCGAGACGAACTCCACCGCCCGACCCTCGACGCGCAGCTCGCCCGCGTTGGGGCGCTGCACGCCCGCCAGGATCGACAGCAGGGTGGACTTGCCCGCCCCGTTGTCGCCCACCAGCGCCAGGATCTCGCCCGCGTGCACCTCGAGGCTCACCCCGACCAGCGCCTCCACCGCCCCGTAGCGCTTGGTGATCCCCACGGCCTCGAGCACGGGCACCTTCGAGTCCGGCTCCATGGACGCGCCCCCTTTTGCCCGGCTCCCCACCCATGCGCCCGCGCAGGCGCCCGCCCGACGGGGGCAGCGCCTGCGCGGGTCCAGGGAGGATCCGGTTGCGGTCTACTTGTGGTAGAAGAGGTCCTTGATCGCAGGCTTGTTCATGTTCTGACGGGTGGCCAGCACCGGGTTCAGCTGGACGAGCGCGGGCACCTTCTGGCCGCGCAGGTGCATGACCAGGTACTTGACCACGAGCTGGCCCAGGCGGTAGGGGTTCTGGACCACGAGCCCCTGGAAGAGGCCGCTCTTTAGGTACTGGACCTCGGGCGGGTCGGCGTCGTACGCGATCACCTTGATCTTGCCGGCCTTGCCGAGCGTCTTCAGCTCCTCGCCCACGCCCATGCCCGAGTAGCTGTTGGTGGCGAACACCCCGGCCAGGTGCGGGTAGCGCAGCAGGATGTCCTGCAGCTGCGTGGCGGCGACGGAGGTGTTGTCGTTGTTGTACTCCACGCCCACGACGTGAATCTTGGGGTAGTGGTGCTGGATGTAGGACTCGAAGCCGTCGAGGCGGGGGATCTCGGTCGCGTCCCCGGCGCTGGCGTCAGCGATGTACACGTCGCCCTGCTTGTGGATGAGCTGCGCCATGAGCCGCGCGGCCTCCCAGCCGCCCTTGTGGTCGTGCATGATCACGGTGGTGACCACCGGCTGCTTGCCCGAGAGCGGCGAGTCCACGAGCGCGACCTGGATGCCGGCCTTCACAGCCGCCCGGATGGGCGCGATCATCCCGGTGGGCGAGTTGGGAGTGATGGCGATGCCGTTGGGCTTCTTGGCGATGACCGTGCGCAGGATGGCGGTCTCGTTGGATTCGTTCCAGGTGGGCGACGCGGTCCACGAGAGCAGCACGTTGAGCTTCTTGGCCTCGAGCTTGGCGCCGCGGATCATGGTGAGGTAATACGGGTCGGTGGCGTCTCCGGGAATGAACTCGATTCGAAGCTTCGCAGCCGCCGAAGCACTGGCCGCGGGACCGGCGACGAAGCCCGCCATCCCGAGGAGCATGGCCGCGGACATCACCGCACTGGTCAGTCGTTCCTTGCGCGTCAATTCGTGTCCCTCCCGCTGTGGATCATGCCCGTTTCCGTCCGAGTTCGAAGCGACCCCTTCAGTGCTCCATCGCATGCCCGTGCGCCGCGCGCACCAGCCGCGTCGCGCGGCTCTGGTCGACGGGGTTCCAGGTGATCCCCCCTTTCTTGAAGAAGGTGCCGACGATGGCACCGTCCGCCTGAGCCAGGATGTCGGCCACGTTGGCGTCGTTCACGCCCGTGTTGGCAAACACCGGCACGTCCTTGACCGCTGCCTTCACCCGTTCGATCAGCTCCAGCGGGACGCTCTCGCCGGTCATGCTTCCCGAGACGCACAGCGCGTCGGGGACGCTGCTCATCGCGACCGATCGGGCCAGGTCGGCCACGCTGCGCTGCCCCAGGGGCGAGGCGAACTCCGCCTGGATGTTGTAGAAGAGGCGAACGTCCCGGGCCCCGACCAGGCGTCGATACCGGGCCACCTCACCCACCTGGGTGTTCCAGTGGCCCATGTCGCTGTCGTAGGTGCCGGTGAAAATCTCGCGCACAAAACGGGCGCCCGTGGCCGCGGCCAGCGCCACCGCCGCCCGGGGATCCCACAGGACGTCCACCCCGAACGGGACCCGCACCTTGGCGCGCAGCCGTCCGATCGCCGCCCCCATGGCGGCCACGACCGCCGGGTCCGCCGCCAGCGTGTATGGCCGGTCGTTCTCGTTGCAGAACATGACGGCGTCGACGCCGGCCTCCTGCAGCGCCTCGAGGTCCGCGTGGGCACTGGCCACGATCGCGTCCATGCCGCCGTGCTCGTCGTACATGGGGGTTCCGGGCAGGGCGGGAAAGTGAACCATTCCGATAATGGGCTTATCGGTTCCGAACATATCGCGAAGCCAGGTCATTGGACCATCGCCTTCCTGCATTGATCTTTTGCACCGTGGAGCCACGATCGAGTCTGCTCACCACCAGCCTACACCACCGGCACAATTCCCACAACGCCCATGATCGATATCGCTCATATCGATCATGGGTCCATCAGCGCACGCCCGGTGGGGCGGGCGCCGAGAATCAGTCCGCGCCGCGGTCCGGGGGAAGGGGGCGGCAGCGGGCGCAGGGCTTCAGGCCCGCCTGAAGGGCGGAGGTCCAGTTCGGCAGAAGGATCCGGCGGGTCGGCGGGACGAGCCCGAGCTGGTGGCATGTGGGCCAGCAGAAGGTGCCCGCCGTCGGGTCTCCGACAAAGCGCGCGCCGCGGCGGACGAGCTGCGCCAGCGCCTCTATGTCCACGCCCTCGTGGCGCAGGATGCGCGCCTTGATCCCCGGCCCCCCGCCCGAATACGCCCCGATCTCGCCGCTGGACCTTGTGACCCGGTGGCAGGGGATGACCAGGGGAACGGGGTTTGCGGCCACGGCCCGTCCCACCGCCCGAGCCGCACGGGGCCGACCGGCCATCGCGGCGACCCAGCCGTACGGTCGCACCTCGCCGCGGGGGATGGCGGCCACGGCCCGCAGCACGTCCTGCTGGAACGGCGTGAGAAGCGTAAGGTCCACAGGTCCCGGCTCGCTGTCGCCGCCGTCGACCGCGGCAGCGAGCCGGTCCGCGATGGCGCGGGGCGCAAATGGCCGCCCCGCCGCCATCGCGTCGCCTGGTTCCAACGCCAGATCCACCCGCGTCAGCGTGTCGCCCCGCCACTCGACGCGCACCGGGCCGAGACTCGTCTCGACCCAGCCGGAGCGCGCGTCCGCCGGGCCGGGAGCCTCCCGGGTGAAGGCCGCTCGCGATCGGGCCACGGGTTCGTCCCCCATGGCGCTCCCGCCTCCGCGGTGTCGGGATGGCTCCTGTCCGGGGCGCGTGGACCGGCCGACGACGGGGCGACCCGCGGTCATCGGGCCACGGCGCGCAGGCCGGCAAGGCGCTCGGCGTACCGGCCGTCGCCTCGAAAGAGGCCGGTGCTCCCCAGCACGAAGCCGCGGGCGCCCTGTCTCCACAGCCCGCGCACCTCGTCGGGGCCGATGTTGCCGTCCACCCAGATGCTGCAACCCGGGTTGCGCCGGTCCACAAGTTCCCGCGCCCGAGCGACCTTGTCCGCCATCTCCGGGATGAGCCGCTGCCCCGAGTATCCCGGCTCCACCGTCATGAGGATCACGTAGTGCAGCCGCTCCACGACCTCCTCGAGCGCCGCGAGCGGGGTCGCGGGGTTCAGGGCGACGCCCGGGCGCACGCCCGCGGCCGCCATCGCGTCGACGCACCGAAACAGCGTGGCGGTGCTCTCGGCGTGAACGGCCATGCGATCCGCCAGGGGGCCCATGGCCTGGATCCAGCGCAGGGGATCGGCCACCATGAGGTGCACGTCCACGGGGCCGTCCCCGGCGCGCCGCACCGCCGTCAGCGTGTCCGTCCCCAGACCCAGGTTCGGCACGAAGTGCCCGTCCATGACGTCCACGTGGAGCGAGTCCACCGCAGCCGCCCGCAGCGAGGCGATCTCCTCCCCCAGGCGCAAAAGGTCCGCACACATGAGCGACGCGCTCATGATGGGCCCGGTGGCCTCGCCGGCCCGGACCGCGGCGCCCGCGTTCATGCGCCCACGGCTCCCGGCGCCGACCTGGGCGGCGTGCCGCAACACCCCGACGGGCCCGCGCCCTTTCCCGAGCGCGTCCAGAACGATTCAGTACATGACCAGTCCCGCACTCACGTTCACATCCTCACCGGTGATGTCGTCGCCCCCCGGCCCCGCCAGGAAGAGCGCCACCGCCGCGATGCTGGCCGGGCGCACGAACCTTCCCAGGGGAGAACCGGCGGTGAAGCTCCGGGCCGCGTCCTCGGGGCTGACGCCCCTGACCCGCGCGAGCTCCTTGACCACGTGGTCCACGCGCTCACCCTCCACCGCCCCCGGACAGATGGCGTTGACCGTGATCCCATACGGCCCCAGTTCCTCCGCCAGCGCCCGGGTGAGGCCGATCACCCCCATCTTGGCCGCGCAGTAGCCCGCGCGGTACGCCAGCGGCCGCTTGCCCGAGACGGACGACAGGTTCACGATCCGCCCGTGGCGCTGGCGCATCATGTGGGGCGCGACGGCGTGGCAGCACAGATACGCGCTGGTGAGGTTGCTGTCGATCACCTCGTGCCACATGGCGGGCTTGAGCCCCTCGATGCCCACGGTGGGACCCTCGCCGCCGGCGTTGTTGACGAGGACGTCGATCCGGCCGAACGCCGCGAGCGCGCGCTCCACGAGCCGGTGGACGTCCCCGGGCCGTGCGAGGTCGGCCACGACCGCCGTCACGGAGGTCTGGGCGCCCACCTCGGACGCGATCCGTTCGAGGCGGCCCTCGTGGCGACCTGTGAGCACGAGCCGGGCTCCCGCGCTGGCGAAGGTCCTCGCCAGTTCTCCTCCGATGCCGCCCGTGGCCCCGGTGATCAGGGCCACCCTGTCCGCAAGTTCCAATGTCGTGCCCGGTGCGAGGGAGCGGAGGCCCAAGCCGTCCCGATCCCGGTGCCCCCGCGCTCGGGCATCCCCCGCGACCGGACTTTCGCTCCTTTCGTTCGCGATTGCGA
>JAJZYS010000046.1 GCA_021797925.1 Bacillota bacterium | reverse complement strand
CCCGCCTCGCGCCGGGTCGCCCGGGCGCCGCCCCCCCGAGCCCACGCCCCGCCGCACATCCCACGCCGGCATCAGCTCCCCTCCGCGCGCCACGAGCGTAGCGTGCCGGCGCTGGCAGAGGGTTACAGCTTCGTGAACGCCACCGTCCGCCCCGCCGGGGGCCCGCCGGAGCGCGGGCCGGTATATAATCGTCGGTGTGAGGCGCGGCCAGCTCTCGAGCCACCGCCATCAGGCCCAGGGGAGGACCGGCTGCCATCATGAGGCGATCTCCGTTCCACATCATGACCAAGCCCACGGGCCCCATCTGCAACCTCGACTGCGCGTACTGCTACTACCTGGACAAGGAGAAGCTCTACCCCCGCGGCGAGAACTTCCGCATGTCCGACGCCACCCTGGAGCGGTACGTGGAGCAGTTCATCGCCTCCCAGCCCGGCCCCGACGTGACCTTCGCGTGGCAGGGGGGCGAACCCACGCTGATGGGGCTCGACTTCTTCCGCCGGGCCGTCGAGTTGGAGCGCCGGTACCTGCCGGCGGGATTCACGTGCCACAACGCGATTCAGACCAACGGGACCCTCCTCGACGCCGAGTGGTGCCGATTCCTCAAGGACAACGACTTCCTGGTGGGCATCAGCATCGACGGGCCGGCGGACCTTCACGACGTCTACCGGCGCAACAAGGGCGGCAGACCCACCCACGACGCGGTGATGCGGGGGCTCAGGCTGCTGCAGGAGTTTCACGTGGACTACAATGTGCTGTGCGTGGTGAACGCGGTCAACGGCCAGCGCCCCTTGGACGTGTACGAGTTCCTCACAGGCGCGGGCGTCACGTGGATCCAGTTCATCCCGCTGGTGGAGCGCGTCGGCGACGGCGTCAGCCCGCGCACGGTGCCGGCGGAAACCTACGGTCGCTTCCTCGCCGACATCTTCGACGTCTGGGTGCGCCGGGACGTGGGCCGCGTGTTCGTGCAGATCTTCGAGGAGTGCGTGCAGGTCTGGGCCGGCCAGACGGCCAACCTGTGCATCTTCCGACCCACGTGCGGGGACGCCCTGGCCCTGGAGCACGACGGGGCCCTGTACGCCTGCGATCACTTCGTCGATCCCCGCTACCGCCTGGGAAACATTCGCGACAGCAGCCTCGTCGAGCTCGTGGACTCGCCGGCGCAGGTCGCGTTCGGCCAAGCCAAGCGCACGACGCTGCCCAGGTACTGCCTCGAGTGCGACGTGAGGTTCATGTGCAACGGCGCGTGCCCCAAAGACCGGTTCATCCGCACTCCGGACGGCGAACCGGGCCTCAACTACCTGTGCGCGGGCTACAAGCACTTTTTCCACCACGTGGATCCGGCGATGCGGCAGATCGTGGCCCTGCTGCGAGCGGGGCGGTTCGCCGACGAGATCATGTCCGCCGGCGGCAGGAGCGCCCCCGCCTTGGCCCGGGGCGGCCGGGCGCGAAACCAGCCGTGCCCGTGCGGAAGCGGCAGGAAGTACAAGCGCTGCTGCGGCGCCGAGCGCTGAGGCGTCCCGGCGCCCGGCTCCAAGGGCTCTCGCCCGTGGCACCGGTTTGCCGGGGGCCCGTCCTTCAGGGCCCGGGGTCGAGCCAGGCGACCGTGTGGTTGGGGCGGGGCTGCTCCAGCACGCGAAGGCCCGTTTTCTCGGGATCTTCGTACCGTTCGAAGAAGGCGTCGAGGAGCGCCGTCAGGTGGTCGGTCAGCTCCCGCTGGCCCGGGTCGCCGAAAAGGTTGCGGCACTCCCTGGGATCGGCGACGAGGTCAAAGAGTTCGTCGGGCCCGTCCGGATAGCGGCGGACGAGCTTGTGCGTGCGCGTGCGGATCATGCGCAGGTTGCCGTACTCGCCGAACTGCGCCTCGCGCCACCCGGGAACCGGACCGGTGTTGGTCGCAAGCCGCAGGAAGCTGCGGCCCGGATACGACCGGGCCGGGGCGGGCACGTCCACCAGCTCCAAAAGCGTCTGAAACAGATCGCAGTGGTCCACCATCTCGGAGCGGACCTGGCCCGGGAAGATGACCCCCGGCTGGTTCAGGATGAGCGGCACCCGGATCGATTCCTCGACCATGTTTTGCGGCCACGTGCTGTTGCCCTTGCCCCAGATGCCGTGATGCGAGCAGTTGAGCCCGTGGTCCGCGGTGTAGACGACGAGCGTCGTCGACCGCAGGCCCTCGCTGTCGAGCTCGTCCAGCAGGCGGCCCAGTCCCTGGTCGATTTCGCTGACCGCGGCGTAGTACTGCGCCAGGGCTTCACGGGGGCGCTCGCGCGTGGGCAGGATGCTCTCGCGCACCATCTTGCCGAACGGGTACGTGGGGTCCCGGGGGATGTCGTCGAAGCGGCACGACCGATAGGCGTGGACCAGCCGCTCGGGATGATCGCTCCACGGGCTGTGGGTGGCGGAGTATCCCACGAAAAGAAAGAAGGGCTTGTGCCGGTCGCGCTCCCTCAGAAAGCGCACGGCTTGATCGGTGACGATGTGCGTGAGGTTCCCCGACAGTTCCACGACCTCGTCGTTGTGCACGAAGGAGCGCCGCCCGTCGTGCTGGGGCTGCTGCCGGCCGGAGGTGAACCAGTCGTCGAACCCCGGCTGGCGCCGGTCTTCCTGGCCGCAATGCCACTTGCCCGCGAGGCCGCACGTGTACCCGGCGTCGTGCAGGAGCTGGGCCAGCGTCACCGTGCCCCGCAGCCACTCGCGCGTGCCGCTGTCGTCGCCGTTGTCCCGGATGAAATCGTGCAGGCCGTGCTGCGACGGCAAGAGTCCCGTCCAGAACGAGGCTCGCGCGGGCGAACACACCGGGGTGGGCGTGAACGCGTTGGCCATCCTGACACCGGTCGCGCTGAGGTAGTCCATGGTGGGCGTCATCAGTTCACGATTGCCGTAGCACCCCGATGCCCACTGGCCGTGATCGTCGCTCAGGACCACGAGAACGTTGGGCCGCATCCGATTCGCCTCCGCATCGTCATCCGGCCGCGACCGTCCGGCCGTCCTGCCGTGCTGTCTGTCGGTTCGCGCGGGTCATGGGCCCCGGGGCGCCCGCGCCACGGCCCCCCATGATCCCGGTGCATACGCCGTCAGGATCCGGCGTCCCTGCCGGGCGGCCCCCCCTCCCCGGGCGCCTCACTCCGTCCCCAGGACGGTGTCGGACATGTCCTCCAGGGATACGTCCTCGAGGAAGTCGATGGTCACGTCGAGGATCCCGCCCTCGGGAAACGCGAACTCGCCCGTGTAGTGTTCCGAGACGGGACTGAGGGCGTCGCGGCCCACGTCCATGCCCCAGAACGAGAGGTGCCCCGAGGTGAAGGGCAGCCGCGTCCGGCCCACCACGTCCGCGTCGCAGAAGAGCTCCACCATGGCCGATCCGCCGGCTTCGTGCGTGATCGTGAAGCCCACCACGCATTCCCCCTCGGGGACCCGCGACTCGCCCACGCACAGCTGGCGCCGGTACAAAAGCAGATGCTCGAACTTCAGCCTGCCGTCCTGAACATACAGGCTGTAGCCTCCCTGCACGTTGCCGCTCGAGAGGATCACGCCCTCGTCCCCGGCCCGGCGCTTAAGGCGGGCGCGCACGCGCATCGACCGGCGGGTGCCGGTCAGCCCGGTGGCGAACGGCACGTGCCCCTGGTCCGCGAACACGGTGAGCGAGGACTGGGTCCACAGCCCGAGCGGTGCCCGGAACGCGAGCAGCTCCACCAGCGGGCGGTCGTCCAGGGGAAGGACCCCGTGCGCCGTGGCCTCCCGCCACCACAGCTCCTTCAGTTCCTTCAGGCGCTCGGGATAGCGGTCGGCAAGGTCGTCGCACTCGGAGAAGTCGGCGCTCGTGTCGTACAGCCGCCAGACGTCGTCCTCGTACGCCGCGCCCACCGTGTGCTCGGTGACGGCCCGCCAGCCCCGGTGCCAGATGGCGCGGTGCCCCAGCATCTCGAAGTACTGCGTGTCCCGCGGCGCGGCCGCGTCCGCCGCGTGAAACGTCGCCGCGATGCTCCTGCCGTCGAACGATCCGTCCGCGGGGACGACGCCCGCCGCTTCCAGGATCGTCGGCGCGAGGTCGATCACGTGGGCGAACTGCCGGCGCACCTGCCCCCGGCTCGCGATCGCCCGCGGCCAGCTCACGACCAGGGGCGAGCGCACGCCCCCCAGGTCCACGAACTGCTTGTAGCGGCGGAACGGGGTGTTGCCGGCCATGGCCCAGCCTTCCGGATAGTGGGCCGGGCCGTCGGGCCCGCCGACCTTGTGAAGGTGCGCGAGCTCGTCGCGGATGTCCTGCGCCACCCCCCCGTAGATGCCGTTGACGTTGACCGTGCCCAGCGGCCCGCCCTCGCGGCTCGCGCCGTTGTCCGCGAAGACCATCACCAGTGTGTCCTCCAGCGCGCCCAGCCGCTCCAGCTGGCTCACGACCCGGCCCAGCTGCTCGTCCGCGTGCTCGAGAAAGCCCGCGTAGGTCGCCTGGACGTTCACGGCGAGGAGGCGTTCCTCCGCGTTCAGCTGCGCCCAGGGGCGCACCCCGGGGTTGCGCGGGGTCAGCCGGGTGGACGGCGGGACCAGCCCCATGGCGCGCTGCCGGTCGAGCCGGTCCGTCCGGGTCTCATCCCACCCCTTGGCGAACACGTCGAGATACTTTTCCACGTAGGAGCGGGGAACCTGGAACGGCGCGTGCTGCGCGCCGAACGCCAGCTGCAGGTAGAACGGCTCGCCGCGCCGGTACACCGCGTGATCGGTGATGTAGCGGATGGCGTGGTCGGCCAGGTCCTCGCTGAGATGGTAGCCCGCTCGCGACGGCGGGGTCACCTGGTGGTTGTCCTGGTACAGCTCGGGACAGTACTGGTCGGTGCAGCCGTCGAGGAAGCCGTAGAACTTGTGAAACCCGCGGCTCAGCGGCCAGTTCTCGAAGGGGCCCGCCGGGGTGATCTCGTGGCGGGGGGTGAGGTGCCACTTGCCCACGAGAAAACAGGTGTATCCCTCCCTGGCGAGCAGGGCCGGCAGCTGGGCGGCCTCGGGGTCCACGCGGCCGCGGGCGTTGGGAAATCCCGTGTCCACGTCCGCGAGAAACCGCATCCCCACCGCATGGTGGTTCCTGCCGGTCAAAAGGCACGCGCGCGTGGGGGAACACAGCGGCGTGACGTGAAAATTCGTGTACCTGAGACCTTGGGCGGCCAGCCGATCGATCGTCGGCGTGGCGATCTCCGAGCCGAAGCACCCGAAGTCCGACCAGCCGGTGTCGTCGAAGACCACCACGAGGACGTTGGGCCGCCGCTGCCGGCCGTCCGTCGGCGCGGGCCACCAGGGGACCGAATCCTCGACGGTGCGTCCGATCCGACCCTTGAACTGGGAGTCTGCCATGGTCTTGACCTCCAGAGATCACGCTTGGAGGGGGCCTCTGCCCCCGTCACGTCTGTCGCCCGCTCCAGGGCCCCCCGCGCCACCGCCGCCGTGCGGGAGCACACGGCCGGGTGGCTAGCCGCGGGTCTCCTCGTGCCAGCGGACGAAGACGTGCTCCGCCGCGCCGACCAGGCCGAACAGGACCAGCGCGACCACCGTGGAGATGGCCAGCGTCGCGAACAGCAGGCTGGCCCGGTACTGGTCCGTGGCGAGGATCACCAGGTAGCCGAGCCCCTGCTCCGAGCCGATCCACTCGCCGACGATCGCCCCCAGGACGCTGGACGTCGTGGCGATCTTCAGGGCGGCGAAGAGGTACGGCATGGCGTACGGCCAGCGGACCAGCCGGAACACCTGGGACTTGGAGGCCGAGAACATGTCGAGCAGCTCGAGCGCCTGATGGTCCACGCTCGTCAGGCCCTTGATCACGTTGACCAGCGTCGGGAAGAACGAGATGAGCGCGGCGATCGCGATCTTCGAGCTGTACCCGTTGCCCAGCCACAGCACCATGATCGGCGCGATGGCGATGATGGGGATGCCGCGGAACAGGATCGCGATCGGGTAGACGGTTCGCTCCAGCGTCTTGGACCACACGATCATCACCGCGAGCCCCACCGCCACCCAGTTGCCCACGACGAAGCCGCCCAGCGCCTCGATGACCGTGGGCCAGGTGTTCGCGAGGAGCAGGCCGGCGTTGCGAACCATCGACTGCACGATGCTGGTGGGCAGGGGCAGGATGTAGCGCGGAATCGGCAGGACGCTCTCGAGCAGCTGCCACGCCACGAGCAGCACGAGGATCCCCGCCACGGAAACGGTCCACTCGGACGCCCGCGAGCCCGTGCGGGCGGTTGCCGAGGTGTCCCGCGCGATCACGACGCACCCTCCGACAGCAGGTTTTTCACCGCAAAGGCCAGCCCCTGGAACGGGGCGGCGAAGCGCACGTTGTTGTCCCTCGGCCTGGGCAGGTCGACGTCGATCACGCCGGCGACGCGCCCGGGCGAGGTGTGCATGACCACGACGCGGTCCGAGAGGAAGACCGCCTCGGGGATGGAGTGGGTGACGAACAGGGTCGTCACGTTTTCGAGCCGGCAGATGTCCAGTAGCTCCAGGTGCAGCCGTTCGCGGGTGAGCTCGTCGATGGCCCCGAAGGGCTCGTCCATCAGCAGGATCTGCGGGTTCAGGCAGAGCGCGCGGACGATCGCCGCGCGCTGCCGCATGCCACCCGACAGCTTGTACGGATACTCGTGTTCGAATCCCCCCAGCCCGACCATCTCCAGCAGTTGCACCGCCCGCTGGCGCGTCTGCGCCGAAAGCTGGTGCCCGATCTCGAACGGCAGCCACACGTTCTCGAGCACGGTCCTCCACGGAAACAGGAGGCTGTCCTGGAAGACGAACCCCACCCGTCGTTGCGCCTTCGCCTCCTCGGGCGGCTTGCCCAGCACCCGCACGCTCCCGGCGGTGGGCTGAAGCAGCGACGCGACGATCCTGAGCAGCGTCGACTTCCCGCAGCCGCTCGGGCCGATGATGGACACGAACTCTCCCGCCCGCGCGTCGAAGGTCACGCGGTCCAGCACCAGGCGACGGCCGTCGCGCCCGGCTCTGAACTCCATGGTGACGGCATCCAGGGCGATGACCGACTCCAAGGTCGGCGCCTCCTCAACTCAGGCCTTCAGGCTTTGCACGAGGACCTCGTCGGTGAACAGGTCCTGGACCGGGACGGTGCGCGAGATCTGATGGAACTGCTTGAGAATGTGCTGGCCCCGTTCCCAGATGTACGGGGTCATCCAGAAGAGGCCGTGGGCCCGGGTCGCCTCGGAGATCATGTAGGGGTCCTGGTCGACCATCTCCTGATACTGCTGCTTGAACTCAAGTCCCGTGCCGTACTTGCGCACCGTGAGCTCGGTGACCTGCTTGGGATGCGTGCGCGCGTACAGCCAGCCCTTGCGGGTGGCCCGCAGAAACCGCGCGAAGAGGGCCTTTTTGGTGTGCAGGGCCTGGTCGTTGACCAGGAGCGCGTTGGCGTAGAAGTCGAAGCCGTACTCGCTGAACATCATCACGTTGACCTCGTGGCCCAGGTTCTTGACCTCCTGCACCTGCTCGGTCACCCAGCCGGTCATGGCGTCGACCTTGTGGTCGAGCAGCGGCGTCACGTCGTTGGACGGGATGGGCACGATCTTGACGTCGCTCTGGGGAATCTTGGCCCACTGCAAAAGGTACAGCGTGTCATACAGGTAGGGGATCTGGGTTCCCAGGCGCTTGCCGCGGAAGTCCTTGGGGCTCTTGATCCCGGAGCTCTTCAGCGCGAAGTAGCAGCCCAAAAGCTGCTGGAACTGCGCGCCGATGGCGCGCACCGGGATACCCTTGCTGCGCGCCTGGACGATGGAGGCGCTGTTGCCCACGACCCCCACGTCGGCGGAACCCGAGGCCACCAGCGTGACCGGGTCGATGTTCGGTCCCCCGGGGCTGACCGCGAGCTCGATGCCCTCGTCGCGGTAGAAGCCCTGGGTCATCGCGTACCAGACCCCGGCCATCTCGACGTCTTTGACCCAGTCCAGCTGAAGCTTCAGCGTCTGCAACGGCCGCTTTCCGGATGCGTCGGCCACGAGGGGGGTGCCGGCGACCCCTGCCAGCGAGAGCAGGGGGGCGGAGACCATCGCCCCGGCGAGGCTCTTCGCACCCGCAGCCAGGAACCGCCGTCGCGAAAGATGCGCGTCATCGGCCGACTTCGGCATGTCCACACCTACTTTCTCGAGTTCCTACCGGCACCTCTGGGCAGCAGTGTCCCGATCACCTCCTTCGGGTCTCCGCTCGCGTTTGCCCGCGGGTCAGGACACCTCCACCGCCGGTGTGCGGCACGCGGTCGCGGACCCGCGCACCATGAGCCTGGGCGTCAGCATCACCCGCGGGACCTCGCCGCCCCCCCCGCCGTCGATGGCGGCGAGCAGCGCCCGCGCGGCCGTGTCCCCGAGCACCCGACGATCCACGTGGACCGTGGTCAGGGGCGGTGACAGGTCCTGAGCGAAGTCCACATCGTCGAAGCCGACCACGGAAAGGTCCTCGGGAACCCTCAGGCCGTTCTCGCGCACCGCCCGGTACGCGCCCAGCGCCATCAGGTCGTTGGCCGCGATCAGGGCGGTCGGCCGCGGACTGCGCGCGAGCAGGGCGCCCACGGCCTCCTGAGCCGGGCCCAGGCGGTAGTGCCCCTCGGGGCACCACTCGGGCCGGCACGTGCACCCGGCCTCCGCCAGCGCCCCCACATAGCCGGCAAAACGC
The DNA here is from genome assembly GCA_021797925.1 of Bacillota bacterium. Taxonomy (GTDB): domain Bacteria; phylum Bacillota; class Sulfobacillia; order JAJZYS01; family JAJZYS01; genus JAJZYS01. The sequence continues at coordinate 7,212 of JAJZYS010000046.1, read as the reverse complement.
TCCTGGTTGATCACCGATGCCGCCCGCCCCTGCACGAAGCCGATGGCGCGGTGGCCCAGTTCCACGAGGTGGCGCACCGCCAGCGCCACACCGGTGCGCTCGTCGACCGAGACGCTGGGCACCTCGAGCGTGTGCAGGCGCCTTCCGAGGTTGCCCAGAAGGACCAGCCGGACCCCCTCGCGCCGCAGACGGTCCAGGCGGGCGGCCACCTGCTCCACGTCCAGGGTGGACGCGTAGATCACCCCGTCCACGCCGCGGGCGGAGAGCGCGTCGAGGTAGTCCAGCGCCCGCTTGGAGTCCTGGTTGGTGTTGCACAGAAAAAGGCTGTAGCCGCACTCGTGCACCCGGTCCTCGATCCCCAGGGTCACGTCCGCGAAGAAGGGATTGGCCACGTTGTCCACGATCAGCGCCAGCGTGTGCGTGCGCCCGGCCCTGAGCCCCTTGGCGAGCAGATTGGGCTGGTAGTCCAGCGCCTTGGCCAGCGCCAGGACCCGCTCGCGGCTCGACTGGCGCACGCTGGGATCGCCGTTGAGGATGCGCGAAGCGGTCGCCGGCGACACCCGGGCCTTGCGCGCCAGCTCCCGTAAGGTGATCGACCGCACCGTATTCCTCCACAGAACGGATTTCGTTGGCGATCACGGGCGATGGGCACGCTGTGGCAGCCTGATTCTTGTCAGCGCGTGACTTTTGACATCGAGACTAGCGTACGGACGGCGGAGCGCGAACACAAACGCGGGAAACGCCCGGGGAGGGGAATCTCGCATGGTGCACCAGCGGTTCGGGTCGTGGCTGCTTTTGCCCTGAGCCTTCCGCTGCGCCGAAACACGGTTGAACATTTTTCAAGCCGCCCACGGCACGACACCCGCCGGCGCCGCGGCATGACGGCGGCAAAGGGCGGTTTCGTCCCGGCGGGCGGCGAGCACGCAGATACCCCGGCGGACCCATAGATCCGCCGGGCCGGTCTGCCGGACGGGGTGCAGCCACACGGGAGAGCGGACTGAGCCCGCCCCCCTTATCCGGGCGCCGCGGGTCCGCCCAGGGCAAGGTAGAGCGCGTGAAACAGCGCGTCGCCGATGCGGGCCGCCGCTTCGTCGGAGCCCACGACGTCGCGCAGGCTGGAGCAGACCGCGTCCAGTCCCACGGCCTCCGGATGGAGGGTGGGGTCACCCGCGGCGTCGGCCGCGTCCACGATGGCCGCGATGCGTTCGAGGACGGGGTCGTGCAGGCCGTGACCCGAGCAGATGGCCCGGAAGCTGGCCGCTCCGTCGTGGTGGCTGAAGCGCACCCCGGGGATGTCGAAGGGGATCGCGTCCGGCGGCAGCGGCGCATACGGCGCGATGAAGCGAAACTGCGCGCGGGGATCGATGAAGCGGCGGATCAGCCAGATGCACGCGAGGCGGTCGATCTTGACGCCCTGCCACGTTGTCCAGATCACGGCGCGTCCTCCTCGGGGGGCTTGGGGGCGTGCTGCCCTTCGATCGCGGCGCGCAGGGCCGCGCTGCAGGCTTCGAGAGCTCCTCGCGCCCTGGCCCCGCCCGGACACCCGAGGTAGTCCACGGCGCGCAGGGCCAGATACCGGCGGCTGGCCGCCTGATAGTCCTCCTCGCACGCAAGGATCTCCTCCTGCGAGTGGGGCGGCGGCCTCAGCCGCGCCAGGATGCGCTGGGCGCTCGCCTCTACGCTGGCGTAGGGGGCCTCGAGCTGCTGGCGGAAGCGCTCCTTGAGCGCCTCGTCGCGCTCGGGGGACACGGGCTCCGCTCGCCAGAGCGACGCTTCGCCGCCGAGCTCGCTCACCTCGGCCGCAAGCCACTGCAACTGCTCCAGGGTGCGCGGCGTCAAGGGCAGCAGGTGGCCGCCCTCGGGCTGGGCCATGGCTCCCAGGCGCCTCAGCCGGCGCCAGACGAGCACGCGCCCGGTGGACGGCGCGGAAGGCAGCCGGTAGGTGAAGAGCAGCCACTGCGCCGTAGCCTCACCCCCGCCTTCGCAACAGTGGTTGCAGTGTACTCAGTGGAACCGCCACCTGCAAGTCTTGCTCTTTGCAACCCACGATGCTAGGATTGTTGCAACCTGTGTTTCATAGCGCAATCGAAGGGGGCTTTCCGGGTGAAGTGGGTGACCCGCAAGCGGGCCAACGTGGACCGCATCGCCTGTCCGTGGCTGATCCGGCGCTTTGTCGACCGCGACGCCGAGTTCCTGTTCGTGGAAGCCGACGAGGTCATGGCCGTGGCCGAGCGCGAGGGCGCCATCCCCTTCGACGTCAAGGGGGTCGAGCTGGGCCACGTGGACGGCCGCTGCAGCTTCGAATCGATCATGCTGAAGTACGGGCTCGACGACCCGGCGCTCGTGCGCCTGGCCCGAATCGTCCACGGCGCGGACATCTCGACCGATCGCGGCATCGTGCCCGAGGCGGCCGGGCTGTACGCCGTGGCGCACGGCTTCGCGCTGATCCACGGCGAGGACGACTCCCAGAAGCTGAAGCTCGAGACCCCGGTGTACGACGCCCTCTACCGCTGGTGCGCGGCCGAGGTTCAGGGATAACGGGGGAGGTGGCGCGCGTGCCCGTTGCGGTCCTCGGATCCGTGGATCTGCCGCCCGGCCCCGGTTTCGACCACGCCTGCGTCCATCCCTCGAGCGGTCGGGTCTTCGTCGCGCACACCGCCGCCGACACCGTCGAGATCCTCGACGGGCCGCACGGCAGCCACCTCGCGACCGTCCCCGGCTGCCCGCGGGGCAGCGGCGCCCTGACGCTCGAGGGGACACCCCTGGTCGCGGTCGCGAGCCGCGGTCACGGGAAGGTGCTCCTTGTGAACGCGCTCGAAGGCGCTGTGGCCGGGCAGTTCCCCGTGGGGCGACGGCCCAACGGCCTTGCCTTCGACCCGGTCCGCGGGGGCCTTCTCGTCACCGATGTCGGCGAGAACGCCGTGAGCCTGCACGAGATCCCGTCAGGGCGGCGGCGCGCCGCGCGGAATCTTCCCGGCGCACCGCGCTGGTGCAGCTTCGACGCGGCGCGCGACCGCTTCCTCGTCGCGATCCGCGAGCCGGCGGAGGTCATGGGCCTTCGCGCCGACGACCTCGAGGTCTCGGCGCACCTCGTGATCCCGGCCATCGGCCCGCACGGGCTCGACCTCAGCGCGACCCTCGGCCTCGGGTTCACCGCCTGCGACGACGGCCAGGTGATCGCCTTCGCGCTCGACGGCGGCGAGGAGCGCTTCGCCTGCCGCGTGGGCAAGAGCCCGGACGTGATCTTCCACAACGACGCCACCCGCGAACTCTACGTCGCGACCGCCGAGGGAGTCCTCGCCGTCGTCGACACCGTGCGCGGCGTCGTGACCCAGACCGTTCCCACCGGCAGGGGCGCCCACACCTTCGCCTTCGACTCCCATCGCCAGCGCCTGTACGTCTTCGTCCCGGATCCGCCGCGGGCCCTTTTCGCCAGCGCGTCTTGACGCCGCGGGCGCGGCCTTTTGGTCAACACGGCGGCCGCACGCCAGAACCTCGCCGACCCGCCCGCGTCCGTCACGGCAGCGCTCCCCTGAGGAGCTCACCCACCTCGGGTTGCGCTGGCCTCGCTCCGACCTCGTCGTTCCTCCGGCCTCACATTCGGGACGAGCCTTGCGTCAGCACCGTCCGCAGGTTCTGGCCCCGTTCGGCGAGACGCCGTGCCGCTTCGCGGACCGGAACACCGAGCACCAGGTGACAGATCGCGACCCTGATGTCGCCGTCAGCGGCCTCGAGGGCCAGACGCGCCGGCCCGACCTCCGTTCCGGCCGCCAGCGCGACGATGCGCACCGCCCGCTGGCGAAGCTTCCGGTTGGTGGTGTGCATGCCCACCATGAGGTTGCCGTAGACGCCACCGAGGCGGACCATCGCAGCCGTGGTGATCATGTTGGCGATCAGTTTCTCAGCGGTGCCGGCCTTGAGTCGGGTTGAGCCCAGCACCGCCTCGGGCCCGGTGCACGGTTCGATGGCGATATCCACCTCTCTGGCGAGCGGAGAGGCTGGGCTGGCCGTGATCCCCACCGTGCAAGCCCCCGTTGCACGCGCATGGCGCAGGGCGCCAAGCACGTACGGAGTGCGACCGCTCGCTGTCATCCCCATCACCAGGTCCGCCGCGCCCACCCGCAGCGCGTCCAGGTCGCTCCGACCGGCCTCAGCGTCGTCCTCTGCCCCCTCGGCCGGCAGGGACAGGGCCCCAGGGCCGCCGGCGATGACCGCAACCACGCGTTCAGCCGGGGTACCAAACGTCGGAGGGCATTCAGCGGCCTCGGCGGCGGCGATCCGGCCGCTGGTGCCGGCGCCCACGAACAGCCACCGTCCCCCGCGGCGGTACACGTCGGCAGCCAGGTCCGCGGCCGCCGCCACCTGACCCAGGACCGCGTCCACCGCCCGCACCGCGATGTGATCCTCGGCGTGCAGCGCCCGAACCACCTCCAGGGTCGTGCGCTGATCCAGGTCGACGGTCCTCGGATTGACGCCTTCGGTAACCCACAGACCGGGGTCATCCCGAGACGGTTCGCCCAACGCGCTCATCTCCTTTTCGAGGCTCGCATCCGGAGAAGACGTCGCACTGTCGCTCCACGCACCCAGCCATCGCTCCTGAGCCACACGCCGCAGCACGGCCCGTCAGTCCACGGCACAATCGCCGCTGCGGTTCGCTTCAGCCCAGAGCACCGCCCCGAGCGCCCCGCATCCATCGGCCGCCCGGATCACCGCATTCGAAGTGCCCTGGCTCCGCAGCCGTTCCTCGACAGTCCGCTCCAGAATGCGCGACAGCCGCCAGCCGCGTCCCACCAGGTAAACCGGGACTGCCGGGCCGGACTTGCGCAGGACTGTAGCCGCGAGTTCGGCAAGCTCCCTTCCCGCCCGTCGAAGAATCGTTCCGGCCACCGCATCGCCATCCTCAGCGGCCCGCGCCACGACCCGGGCGAGTCCCGCTACGCGCGCAGCGTCCCACCCCTGGGCAAAGGCCGCGCCCGCGAGGGCGTGGATATGGTCCACCTCGGCGGCCTGCGCGAGGGCGGTCACGAGCTTGGTGGGAGGGCCTCGGTCCTCGGCGGCGCGGATCGCTGCGCGAATGCCGCCGACCGCGATATCATAAGCGCTTCCCTCGTCGCTGAATTGGCTGCCGTATCCCCCCGCGCGGAGTTCGACGCCAGCACGAAGGCCGAGCGCGGCGCTCCCGGTGCCGCACAGCAGGATGGCACCGTCCTGACCCCCAGTGCATCCCCACAGTGCGGCCACGAGATCGCTGGTGACCTGGGTGCGGGCTTGGGGAAGGCTCGATCGCAAGATACTGCGGCACAGGTCCGCCTTACCCGGAATACTCAGTCCGCTCAAGCCCACGGCCACGTGTCCAATGAGGGCCCGCAGGGCCAAAGGAACGGACGCCACGATCTGCCCCAGCGTGGTCCGCATCCGGATCTCCCCGGCGACGCCCGCCAGGTGGTCGACGGGTCCGGCATCGCCACGCCAGCACGCGACATGTGCAGCGTCCAGCACGACGAATGCGGTATGCGTCGCCCCGGCGTCGATGCCGAGCCAGTGGTCGCGGCGATCCCCTTCACCCGGGTCGCCACGCGTCGGCCGGCTCATTCCTTGATCCCTCCCAGCATCAGGCCGCGAAGAAACTGCCGTTGCATGGACAGGAAAATGACCAGCATGGGCATCATCCCCAGCACGGACACCGCCATCAGCTGTCCATACTGGGTGGTGTAGTTGTTCTCGAAGCCGGCGATGCCCAGGGGCAACGTCTTCAGCGAACTCGAGGTGATCGTCAGCAGAGGCCAGAGGAAGCTGTCCCAGCTGGCGACAAAGCTGAAGATCCCCAGTGTCAGCAGCGCCGGCCTGACCAGGGGAACCACGATCCTCAGCAGGATGCGGGGCTCGCTGGCACCGTCCACGCGTGCGGCGTTCAGAATTTCGTCGGGAATGTCCTGAAGGAACTGGTGCATCAGGAACACCCCGAACCCGCTCATGAGTCCCGGCACAATCAGGGCGGCGTACGAGTCGAGCCAGCCCAGAGCCTTGACGGTCAAGAATAGCGGGACGACGATCACCTGCAGCGGTAAGGTCATGGTGGCAAGGATGAAGGCGAAGTACAGGCGACGGCCCGGAAAGACGAACTTGGCGATGGCGTACGCGGCCAGGGTGTCCAGGACCACGTTGCCCAGCGTCGTTGCGGTCGCGACCAGCGCACTGTTGAGGAAGTAGCGCCCGAAGTCGTCAAGCTGGAACGGCTGAGTGTAGTTGGTCCACACAAAGGGATGCGGCCACAGCGTGAAGGGAAGCGAGAAGATCTCCTCCAAAGGTTTGAGGGAACTCGAAAGCATCCAGACAAACGGCGCCACCACGGGGGCGAGCAGGATCGCGCCCAGGAGCGTCAGACCCCAGGGGCGGGCGCGCGCCCGCAGCGACGGCCCGCGGCGGATTGGTCGGGTTGCTGCCATAGCTCAGGCCGCCGCCCGCGAACCGAGGAGAATGCGCCGCAAGCTGAAGAGCGTCGCCCCCATGGCCAGGACGAAGATGACCACCGCGATGGCAGCGGCCTTGCCCATGTTCAGATAGACGAAGCCGTCGTTGTACACCATGAGCGAGAGCACCATCGTATCGTTGTTGGGTCCGCCGTTGGTGAGCATCATCTCGGGGATGAAAACGGTCAGTCCCTGAACCACCGATGTGATCAGGCAGAACGTGACGGTGTTGCGCAGCAGCGGTATGGTGACGCGCAGGAACCGCTGCAGCGGCCCCGCACCGTCGATGCTCGCCGCCTCGAGGACGTCCTCTGATACGGACTGCAGTCCGGCCAGATATAGGACTGCAAAGTAGCCGATGGAAGCCCAGACCGTCATGAGGATGATCGCCGGCATGGCCCAGTTGCTGAACAACCACGGGATCGCCGGGATGCCCAGGTCGGCGAGCACGGCATTCACGGGGCCGTTTTCATTGTAGATGAGCAACCACATCACCGCTGCCACCACCTGCGAGGTCACCGCCGGGATGAAGAAGAGGGTTCGGTAGAGGCCCCGAAGCGGGAAGCGGGCGTTGAGCAGGGCGGCCAGAATAAGGCCGAGGACGTTGGCGGGAATATAGGTGCCAGCCAGGAAGATCACCGTGTTGAGCAGGGCCTGCCAGAAGGTCGGGTCGGTGAAGACGAGCACATAGTTCTGCAGCCCCGCGTACACCGGCGGGAGGAGCAGGTTCCATCGCTCCAGG
>JAJZYS010000283.1 GCA_021797925.1 Bacillota bacterium | reverse complement strand
CGCGGCGGCTGCCGTCCTCGGCGAAGGTCCACCCGAACTTGGTGGCGACCGTCACCTCGTCGCGGTGCCCCTCCAGCGCCCGGGCGACGAGGCGCTCGCTGTGCCCGGCCCCGTAGGTGTCGGCCGTGTCGAAGAAGCGCACCCCGAGATCGAACGCGCGCCGGATCCCTCGAACGGACTCCTCGTCGTCCACCTGACCCCAGCCGATGGTGTGACCGTCGTCACCGTGCACCGGACCTCCGATGGCCCAGCAGCCGATGCCCAGGGGCCCCAGCCGGGTGTCGGTGCGCCCCAGGCGGTGGGTGGCGATCTCCGGCGTCGCGGTCATCTCGAGCCTCCTTCCTCCGGTCTCAGCGGGCGCGCCCCGACAGTCTAGCCGCGGCGCCGGGGGCCGGAGGGGAGCTCCCCGCGACCCGCGCGCCGAGCTCTCAGCGCCCGGGGGCCAGCTCCCAGGCGCTCTCCTCGCCCCGGCGGCCGTCGCGCACCTCGACCCCGCAGGCGGCGAGCAGGTCGCGCAGGCGGTCGGCGTCCTCGAAGCGCCGCTCCTCGCGGAAGCGGGTGCGCAGCCCGAGGATCGCATCCACGAAGGGGGCGACGCGCTCGCGCGGATCGGAGGTCCCGGCGGCGGCGGCCTCGCCGAGGCGGGTGACCATCCGGCGCAGCAGGGCGCGGGCCCGGTCGCGCTCGTCGCCGGAGAACGTCTCATCCGCCCATTCCTCCAGGGTCGTGTCGAGGGCGAGGATCGCAGCCACCATCCGCTCCGGGTCACCGGCCTCGCGCGCGCGCTCGAACCGCTCCTCGCGCTCCCCCAGCAGGGCCGTGAAGGGCTCGGGCTGGGCCAGGGGCACGCCGGGGTGGTGCGCCGGTTCCTCGCGCGAGGCCGGCGCGCGCCGGGCGTCCGCGCCGGCGAGGAGCGCGCGCAGCTCGTCGAGGCCCAGCTCGGCGCCCGACGCGAGCTCCGTCTCCCGCCCGTGGCGGCGCACCACCGCGCGCCCGCGACCGCGCACCTCGGCACGCTCCCCGGCCAGGTCGAGGATCAGCGCGGTGTGCTCGTCCACCCCGAGGACCGCGGCGCCCTCGGGGAGCTGCTCCTCCAGGATGCGCAGACGGGCCTCGCCCATGTAGCAGAACCGCGTGTCGTGGGTGCCGCCCTCGGCGTTGTCCCAGTGGGTGACCAGCGCGGCGCGGATCCCCGCCACGGCGAGCACGTCCAACCCCTCCAGCCAGCGCACCGCCTCGCCCACCTTGTAGATCTCGTAGACGGGGAGCGACACCACCCCGAGGCTGATCGCCGCCGCGGAGGCGAAGGTGACGCACCCACCGGTCCGAAGCTTCTCGGCGAGGAGGCGGGGGACCTCCGTCCGCCGCCACTGGCGCAGCGCGTAGCTGGGGCTGCCCGGGCCGGCGAAGACGTAGTCCGCCGCGGCGATCCGGCTGTACGCCGCCTCCCGCTCCACCTCCGAGGCCGCCTCGGCGCTGCGCAGGCTCGCCACCTCCAGGGGGTGGCCGATGCTGCGCCGGAAGTGGTCGCGGGTCCGGGCCACCAGCTCGTCCGCGTTCACCTGGAAGCCGAACGGCGTGTCGATCAGCACGGCGGTGGCCGCCTCGCCGCCGGCGCGGGCGAGAAGGTCGCGGTGGACGGGGGCCATGGTGGGGGCCGTCTCCCCCGAGCCCATCACGCAGAGGACGCGCGCGGCGGTGCCCACGGTCGGGATGCTAGGGGGAGGGGACGTGGCCGCGCCCGAGCGAGGCGGGGGAGCGGGGTGCGCCGCGAGGCGGGGTCCGGACGTGACGTGGGCCCACGCGCCGCGCGCCGCCCCGGAGGCGGGGTCCCTCAGCGTCCGTAGCGGCGCTCCATCGCGTCGACCCGGGCGATGTTGGCGGCCTCGGCCGGGTCGACGTCCCCCGTCTCGAGGAACGCATGCGCGATCTCGGCCGCCCGCTCGGGGGTGGAGGCGGCGAGGCTCAGGGCCAGCACGTTGGCGTCGTTCCACCGGCGGGCGTCGCGGGCGGTCTCGGGGTCGGCGCAGAGAGCGGCCCGGATCCCCGGCACCTTGTTGGCGGCGATGCTGACCCCGGTCCCGGTCCAGCAGCAGACGATCCCGGCCTGGGCCGCGCGCTGCGCCACCAGGCGGGCGACCTGTTCGGCCGCATCGGGCCACGGGGTGTCCGCTCCCCCCACGGCGCCGCAGCGGATGACCGCGTAGCCGGCAGCCTCCAGGCGCTCGGCGAGGCCGTCCGCGACCGGGTGCCGCGTGTCGCTTCCGACGGCGACCCGGCGGGGATGCTCCATGAGGCGATGCTACGCGCCCGGCGCACCCGGCACCGGGAGCGGCGGCCGGGGACGTCGTGCCGCGGGCGCAGGCGTCCCGGCCGCCGGTGGCATAGTGCGCAAGCGTGAGCGATCGCCAGTACCATCTGCAGCTCGAGCCGGGCGACGTCGGCCCGTACGTCCTGCTCCCCGGCGACCCGGGCCGCTGCGAGCTGATCGCCTCCCGGCTGGAGGGCGCGCGCCGGCTGGCCGCGAACCGCGAGTACACGACCTACACGGGATCGCTCGACGGCACCGAGGTGAGCGTGACCTCGACGGGGATCGGCGGGCCTTCGACGGCGATCGCGGTCGAGGAGCTGGTCAAGCTCGGGGCCCGCACCCTGGTCCGGGTGGGGACCTGCGGCGCG
>JAJZYS010000282.1 GCA_021797925.1 Bacillota bacterium | reverse complement strand
GGGAGACCCTCGGCGTCGTGGGCGAGTCCGGAGCGGGCAAGTCCACGCTGGGCCGGCTCATCCTGAGGCTCATGGCGCCCGACGCGGGCGAGATCCGCTTCGCGGGCCGCTCCCTCGCCCACATGGACGCGGCCGCGCTCTTCGACTTCCGGCGCCACGTCCAGATGGTCTTCCAGGATCCCTTTGGCTCGCTCAACCCCCGCCTCACCGTGGGCGCGTCCATCGAGGCGCCGCTGCGCAACTTCCGCATGGGCACCGCCCCGCAACGCCGGCGGCGGGTGATGGAGCTGCTGGAGCTCGTGGGACTCGACCCTCGGCACGTGAACCGCTACCCGCACGAGTTCAGCGGAGGACAGGCGCAGCGCATCGGGATCGCCCGGGCCATCGCCACGAGCCCCAGGGTGATCGTGCTCGACGAGCCGGTGTCGGCCCTGGACGTGTCCATCCAGGCGCAGATCCTCAATCTCCTCAGCGACCTGAAGGAACGCCTCCAGCACTCGTACGTGTTCATCGCGAACAACCTCAACGTCGTGGAGCACATCAGCGACCGGGTGGCGGTCATGCACCGCGGCCGCATCGTGGAGGTGGCCCCGCGCGAGGTGCTCTACGCCCGGCCCGCCCACCCGTACACCCAGGCGCTCCTGGCGTCGGTGCTCACGCTGGACGCCTCCCGGTCCAGGCTCAAGGTGGCCGAGGAGCCCCAGGCCGGCGACGGCGAGGAGCGGGCCGAGGCGGCCGCGGGCTGCCGGTACCGGTTCCAGTGCCCGCTGGCCATGGACGTGTGCGCCCGCACGGCACCGCCCCTGGAACCCAGGGAAAGCGAGGGACACCGGGTGGCGTGCCACGCCCGGTGACCCGACGAGGAGGCCTGATGGAGATGGACCTGTCGACCGTGCGCCAGCTGGCCGAGGAGTGCCGCAACTGGGGGCGCTGGGGGGACGACGACGAGATCGGCACCCTCAACTACGTCACCGCCGAGCGGGTGGCGCGGGCGGCGTCCCTGGTGCGCCGTGGAGACGTGTTCTCCCTGGCCGTGCCGCTGGACGCCGCGATCTCGCAGCGCGCGGCCGGGCGGTTCGACCCGGTGCACACGATGATCATGAGCGGCACCGACGCCGTGGCCGGGGCGCAGGCGCACCTTTCGGTGATGCGCTACGCCGACGATCTCATCGCGACCCCCACCCACTGCGCCACGCACTGGGACGCGCTCTCCCACGTCTTCGACGGCGACCGGATGTACATGGGCCGGGCGGCCGCGCTGGTGAGCACCCGGGGGGCCGGGCGCAACGGCATCGACCGGACCCGCGAGCGCATCATCGGGCGGGGCGTGCTGCTGGACATCGCCCGCGACCGCGGGGTCGAGTTCCTCGAGCCGGGCGAGCCCATCGGCGAGGCCGACCTCGAGCGCTGCTGCCGGAACCAGTCGGTCCAGGTGGAGCGCGGCGACTTCCTCCTGGTGCGCACCGGCCACATCGGCCGCGCGCGATCGTTGGGGACGTGGGAAGGGTTCGCCGGCGGGCCGGCCCCGGGGCTGAGCCTCCTGACGGCCCGCTGGCTCCACCGCCTCGAGGTGGCCGCGGTGGCCGCGGACACCTGGGCGGTGGAGGTCATCCCCAACGAGACCCCCGACGTGTTCAACCCCTGGCACATCGTGGTCATCCCGGCCATGGGGCTGCTCGTGGGGGAGACCTTCGACCTGGACGCCCTGGCCGCCGACTGCGCCCGCGACGGGGTGTACGAGTTCCTGCTGGCGGCCCCCGCGCTGGTCCTGCCCGGCGCAGTGGGCTCGCCGGTGAATCCCCTGGCGGTGAAGTGACCCCGGGGAACGCGTTTGCCCAAGCAGGGGGAATGACACGTGATTGACGAGCGGAGTTTCTACCTCGACGCGTACCGGACGATGGACACGATCCGCCAGTTCGAGCGGCGGGCGGTCAAGCTGTTCATGGAGGGTCAGGTGCAGGGCACCGTGCACAGCTACGTGGGGCAGGAGGCCGTGGCCACGGGGGTGTGCCGCGCCCTTGACGCCAGCGACTGGATCACCAGCACCCACCGCGGGCACGGGCACTGCCTGGCCAAGGGGGCGGACCCGGGCCGCATGATGGCGGAGCTCATGGCCCGCGAGACCGGATACTGCCGGGGACGGGGCGGGTCCATGCACATCGCCGACGTGGAGCTGGGAATCCTTGGAGCCAACGGCATCGTGGGCGCGGGCATCCCCATCGCGGCGGGTGCCGCGTGGTCCGCGCAGCTGCGGGGCACCCGGCAGGTGGCGGTGGCCTTCTTCGGCGACGGGGCCCTCAACTCGGGCGCGTTCCACGAGGGGGTCAACCTGGCCAGCATCTGGTCGCTGCCGGTCGTGTTCGTCTGCGAGAACAACCAGTACGCCCTCTCCTCCCCCGTGTCCCGCATGGTCCACCTGGAGCGGCTCAGCGAGCGCGCCCGGGCCTACGGGATCCCCGGGGTGGAGGTGGACGGCAACGACGTGGGCGAGGTGTACCGGGCCGCCGCCCTGGCGGTGGATCGGGCCCGCCGCGGGGAGGGGCCCTCGCTCCTGGTGGCCTCGACCTACCGCTGGGAAGGGCACAACGTGGGCGACCCCGGTCGATATCGCAGCCGCGAGGAGATCGACGCCTGGAAGGCGCGCGACCCGCTGGAGCGCTGCGCCGAGCGGTTGGGCGCCGGGCC
>JAJZYS010000045.1 GCA_021797925.1 Bacillota bacterium | reverse complement strand
GGTCGTGGCGGAGCGGCTCAAGCGCAAGTTCGGGGTCACCGTGAGCCTGGCCCTGCCCCGGGTGCAGTACCGCGAGACCATCCGGGGCCAGGTGAAGGCCGAGGGCAAGCACAAGCGTCAGACCGGCGGGCGCGGCCAGTACGGGCACGTGTGGCTCGAGGTCCGGCCGCAGACCGAAGAGCCGTTCCGGTTCGTCGACAAGATCTTCGGCGGATCGGTGCCCCAGAGCTACCGGCCCGCGGTGGAGAAGGGGGTGGTGGAGGCCATGGCCGAGGGGATCGTGGCCCACTATCCGGTCACCGGCGTGGAGGTGATCCTCTACGACGGCTCCTTCCACCCGGTGGACTCCTCGGAGATGGCGTTCAAGATCGCCGGGTCCCTGGCCTTCAAGAAGGCGGCCGCCGCGGCGAACCCCGTCATCCTCGAGCCGATGCTGGAGCTTGTGGTCGAATGCCCCTCGCTCTACACGGGCGAGGTGATCTCGGACCTGAACAAGAAGCGGGGCCGCATCCTGGGCATCGAACCGACCGGGGGCGGCGAGCGCATCCGCGCCATCGTCCCCGAGGCGGAGATGCTGCGCTACGCCATCGACCTGCGCTCGCTGACCCAGGGCCGGGGAAGCTTCACCACCCGGCCCTCGGGCCACGAGGAGGCGCCGCCGGCGGTGGCCCAGCAGATCATCGAGGAGGCCAACCGCCTGCACCAGGCCGCCGGTGACTGAGACGACCCTGCTCTTTGACCTGGACGGCACGCTGCTCGGCCTCGACGTGCGCCGCTTCCTGCCGCGCTACCTCAACGCCATGACCGGCCATCTGCGCCCGCTCCTGCCGCCCGACGTCGCCCGCCGGCGCATCGAGGCGGGGATCGCGGCCATGCTCGCCCCGCATCCCGGCGTGACCAACGCCCAGGCCTTCCGCTCCGCCTTCGTCCCGCAGGGGGACCCCCTGGGGCTTGAGGCCCGCGCCATGGGATTCTACACCGCCGGCTTCGAAGAGCTGCGGGTGGAGACCGAGCCCGTCCCCCTGGCGCGCGCGGTCGTGGCCGCCGCCCGCGAGCGCGGCTACACCCTCGCGGTGGTCACCGATCCCCTCTACCCGCGCGTGGCCATGGAGGCCCGGATCCGCTGGTCGGGGCTCGACCCGGCCGAATTCGCCGAGATCACCGCCTTCGAGCGCTACGACGCCGTCAAGCCCGATCCGAGGTTCTACGCCGAGGTCCTGCGCATGCTGGGGGCCGAGGCGACGAGCGCGTGGATGATCGGCAACGACGCCGTCCGGGACCTCGCGGCGGCGCGGGTGGGGATCCGCACGTTTCTCGTCGAGGGCCCGTACACGGTGGGCGAAGGCGCCGGCGACCGGTCGGGGACGGTGGCGGCGCTCCTCGAGTGGATCCGGTCGGGGGGGCCCGGCTCGCCGGCGGGGTCCGGGTGAGTCTCGCCGCGTCCCGCGCGGAACTTGGTCAGAAAAGGTCAGAATCGCGGTCCAGCAACGACGAGGCGGCTCTCACGAGGATTGCCCGCCCGTATGGCGTCGCATAGGATAAGGTCAGATAATGGTCAGAAGGGATCGGGGTGCCCATGTGCCTGGCGGACGCGATCGAGGCGTTTCTCAAGTCGGCGCTGGAGAGCCAGGGATCGGTGGTGATGCGCCGCCGGGAGCTCGCGGAGCGCTTCCGGTGCGCACCGTCGCAGATCAACTACGTGCTCATGACCCGGTTCGCCTGGGGGGATGGGTATGTGGTGGAGACGCGCCGCGGCGGCGCCGGGTTCATCCGGGTCACCCGCGTCAAGCTGCCCCAGCGTGCCGACCTGCGCGAGCTTGTCGCCGAGCTGGGGGACGCGGTGACCCAGGAGCAGGCCGGGGCGCTGATCCGGCTGATCTGGCAGGCGGGCCTCGTGACCGCGCGCGAGGCGGCCCTGATGATGGCGGTGGTGCGCCGCGAGTCCATCGCGGTTCCCCTTCCCGACCGGGACCGGGTGCGGGGGAGCCTCCTTCGGGCCATGTTGCTGGAGGTCCTGGATCGGGGGGGTGAGGCCGTTGATGTGCCAGGAGTGTAAGCGACGCACGGCCACGGTCCACGTGAGCCGGGTCGTGAACGGGCAGACCGAGGAGTTTCACCTGTGCGAGGCCTGTGCCCGCGAGCGCGGGGACTTCTTCTTCGTCCTGGATCCGGGCATGGCGCTGCAGGAGCTGCTGTCGAGCCTGGCCCAGCCGGTCCAGGGCTCGGTGCCGGTGCCCGAGCGCGCCTGCCCCGAGTGCGGCATGGACTACCGGACCTTCGCCAAGACGGGACGGCTCGGCTGCCCCGAGTGCTACCGCCACTTCCACGACCAGCTGGATCCGCTGATCCGCCAGGTGCAGGGTTCCGTGCGGCACACGGGCGCCCGGCCGGCGCGAGCGCTCACGCCGGCCGAGCCCGACGAGGTGACCCGCCTGAGGGCGCAGCTGGCCCAGGCGGTGGAGCGCGAGGCCTACGAGGAGGCGGCCGCGCTGAGGGATAGGATCCGGGCGCTCGAGAAAGAATTGGAAAGGGAGGGATTGCCATGACCCTCGCGGAGCATCTCAGCCGACCCTTCTCCCACTGGATGGCCGGCGAGGGAGCGGACGCCGACGTGGTCGTGTCCACCCGGGTCCGGCTGGCCCGCAATCTCCGCGGCTACCCCTTTCCCGAGTACCTGCGGGAGGACATGGCCCAGCGCCTCCTCGACCAGGTGAGCGCCGCCGTGGAGGTGCTGGGCGCGGAGTGGGACGTGTATCGCCTGGGCGAGGTGGACCCGGTGGACTGCCGGGTGCTGGTGGAGAAGCACCTCATCAGCCCCCAGCACGCCCAGGAGCGCCGCTTCCGCGGCATCGCGCTCAACAGTTCCGAGAGCGGCAGCATCATGATCAACGAGGAGGACCACCTGCGGATCCAGGTCCTGGAGCCGGGCCTGGGGGTCGACACCGCCCTCGCGGGCGCGAGTGCCGCCGAGGGCGCCCTGGGCGGCCGACTGGACTTCGCCTTCGACGAGGAGAAGGGGTACCTGTCGGCGTGCCCCACCAACGTGGGCACGGGGCTCAGGGTTTCGGTGATGCTGCACCTGCCGGCGCTGACCCTGACGGGCCAGGCGCCCAGGGTCTGGGTCGCCCTGCGCAAGCTCGGCATCGCGGTCCGCGGGCTGTACGGCGAGGGGACCGACGCGGCCGGGGACCTCTTCCAGATCTCCAACCAGATCACCCTGGGCCCGTCCGAGGCGGAGATCGCGGCGGGGCTGGTGCAGGTGACGCGGCAGGTGGTGGAGCAGGAACGGCACGCCCGGGGACTGCTGATCACCGAGTCCAGGCAGGAAATCGCCGACCGAGTGGGAAGGGCATATGGCGTACTTCGTCACGCCCACCTCATCTCCGCGGAGGAAGCGATGCGGCTGCTCTCCGACGTTCGACTGGGCGTGGAGTCGGGCCTTCTGGACCGGCCCGAGCGGCAGAAGCTCAACGAGCTCTTGGTGGTGACCCTGCCGGGCTACCTGGATCGCAATGCGGGCCGGCCGCTGGGACGCAAGGAGCGCTGGGCGCTTCGGGCCCAGTGGATTCGCGAGCGGGTGGCGTGAGCGCCATCTCGCCTGATCTCGAGAGGAGTTGACAGCGATGTTTCAGCGGTTCACCGAGCGGGCCCAGCGTTCGCTGGTGCTCGCCCAGGAAGAGGCCCGGCGCCTGCAGTACAACTTCGTGGGCACCGAGCACCTGCTGCTGGGCCTCATCCGCGAGGGCGAGGGCGTGGCGGCCAAGGTGCTGTTGTCCATGGGCATCAGTCTGGACAAGGTGCGGGGCGAGGTGGAGAAGGTGATCGGCCGGGGCTCGACTCCCGCCGAGGGCGAGATCGGGCTGACCCCCAGGGCCAAGAAGGTGGTCCTGGAACTGGCCGCCGAGGAGGCCCGCCACCTGGGTCACAGCTACATCGGCACCGAGCACATCCTGCTGGGCCTCATCCGCGAGGGCGAGGGCGTGGCGGCCCGGGTGCTCCTGAACCTGGGAGCGGACCTGGAGCGCGTGCGGGCGCAGGTGCTCCAGCAGCTGGGGGGCAACGCCACGGCGGCGCCGCCGGGCAAGACCAAGACCCGCAGCCAGACCCCGGTCCTCGACCAGTTCGGCCGGGACCTGGGGTCCCTCGCCGAGGAGGGCAAGCTCGACCCGGTGGTGGGCCGGGACAAGGAGATCGAGCGGGTGATCCAGATCCTCTCCCGCCGCACCAAGAACAACCCCGTGCTCATCGGTGAGCCGGGGGTGGGCAAGACGGCCATCGCCGAGGGTCTGGCGGAGCGGATCGTCCAGAACAAG
The DNA here is from genome assembly GCA_021797925.1 of Bacillota bacterium. GTDB lineage: Bacteria > Bacillota > Sulfobacillia > JAJZYS01 > JAJZYS01 > JAJZYS01. The sequence continues at coordinate 11,651 of JAJZYS010000045.1, read as the reverse complement.
GTGCCCGAGACCCTCAAGGACCGGCGGGTGGTCACCCTGGACCTGGGCGCCCTGGTGGCGGGATCCAAGTACCGGGGGGAGTTCGAGGACCGGCTGAAGAAGGTGATGGAGGAGATCCGCCACACCGGCAACATCATCCTCTTCATCGACGAGATGCACACCATCATCGGCGCCGGGGCGGCGGAGGGCGCCATCGACGCCTCCAACATCCTCAAGCCGGCGCTCTCGCGCGGCGAGCTGCAGTGCATCGGCGCCACGACCCTGGACGAGTACCGCAAGCACGTGGAGAAGGACGCGGCGCTGGAGCGGCGCTTCCAGCCCATCATGGTGGAGGAGCCTTCCAAGGAGGAGGCGCTGCAGATCCTCGTGGGGCTTAGGGACCGGTACGAGGCGCACCACCGGGTCAAGATCGCCGACGAGGCGCTGGAGGCGGCGGTGCGGCTCTCCGACCGGTACGTCTCCGACCGGTTCCTCCCCGACAAGGCCATCGACCTCATCGACGAGGCGGCCTCGCGGGTGCGGCTGCGGGCGTTCGTGGCCCCGCCCGACCTGAAGAAGCTCGAGGAGACCCTCGAGGAGGTGCGCAAGGAGAAGGAGGCCTCCATCGGCGCCCAGGAGTTCGAGAAGGCCGCGCGCCTGCGCGACCAGGAGCAGACGCTGCGCGAGGAGCTGGAGCGGCAGAAGGAGGCCTGGGAGAAGAAGAACGCCTCGGCCACCAGCGTGGTGACCGAGGAGGATGTGGCCCACATCGTCTCCAGTTGGACGGGCATCCCGGTCCGCCGCCTGCAGGTGGAGGAGTCGGAACGGCTGTTGCACCTGGAAGAGGAGCTGCACCGGCGGGTCGTGGGCCAGGAGGAGGCGGTCCGCGCCGTCTCCAAGGCCATCCGCCGCACCCGGGCGGGACTCAAGGACCCCAAGCGGCCCATCGGCTCGTTCATCTTCCTGGGCCCCACCGGGGTGGGAAAGACCGAGCTCGCCCGCGCGCTGGCGGAGACCCTGTTCGGGGACGAGGACGCCATGGTCACCATCGACATGTCCGAGTACATGGAGCGGCACACGGTCTCGCGGCTCGTGGGGGCCCCTCCGGGCTACGTGGGCTACGAGGAGGGCGGCCAGCTCACCGAGGCGGTCCGGCGCCACCCGTACTCGGTGGTGCTCCTCGACGAGATCGAGAAGGCCCACCCCGAGGTGTTCAACGTCCTCCTGCAGGTCCTCGAAGAGGGGCGCCTCACCGAGGCGAAGGGGCGCACGATCGACTTTCGCAACACGGTGGTCATCATGACCTCCAACGCCGGGGCGGAGAACCTCAAGAACGACGGGGGGCTGGGCTTTCGTCCCTCGGGGGAGGAGGTGCGCTTCGAGGCCATGAAGGAGAAGATCATGAGCGAGGTCAAGCACACCTTCCGTCCGGAGTTCCTCAACCGGATCGACGACATCATCGTCTTTCATTCTCTGACGGCCGACGATCTCAAGGAGATCGTGGGGATCATGATCGCCCGGCTGGACGAGCGCCTCAAGGAGAACAGCCTCGAGATCCAGGTGACCCCCGAGGCCAAGGCGCTTCTGGCCAAGAACGGCTACGACCCCCAGTTCGGGGCGCGGCCGCTGCGCCGCACGATCCAGCGGATGCTGGAGGACCCGCTATCCGAGGCGCTGCTGTCGGGCGAGGTCAAGCCGGGCCAGCGGCTGCGGGTGGACGTGGCTCAGGGCGAGGATCGCCTCACCTTCACCGTCATCGAGACCCCCGCGCCCAGCGCTCCGGTGGAGAGCGTGCACAGCTAGGGAGCAGGAATCCGACACCGGTCTTGCGAAGGACACTCGGCCCAGGTCCTCGGCGGGACCGGCCACTCTTCGGAACTAGGGGACATCGTGACCGAGGAAGAGGAACACGACTGGCTGCGGGTGCTTCGGACCGTGGCCCCGGGCACCGACCTCAGGGAAGGGCTGGAGAACGTCCTCAACGCCCGGACGGGAGCCCTCATCGTCGTCGGCGACAGCAAGCCCGTGCTGGACATGATGGACGGCGGCTTCCGCATCGACGCCGAGCTGATCCCGGCCTACCTCTACGAGCTGGCCAAGATGGACGGCGCGATCATCCTCTCCCGGGATGCCAAGCGCATCCTGCACGCCAACGCCCAGCTGGTTCCCGATCCCGCGATCCCGTCCTTCGAGACCGGGATCCGCCACCGGACGGCGGAGCGCGCCGCCAAGCAGACCGGCGAGCTGGTGGTGGCCATCAGCCAGCGGCGCAACATCATCACGCTGTTCAAGGGCCCCCAGAAGTACGTGCTGCGCGACACCAGCGTCATGCTGGCCAAGGCCAACCAGGCGCTGCAGACCCTGGAGCGCTACCGGACGGTCCTGGACCAGGCGCTCACGAACCTCGGGGCCCTGGAGTTCGAAGACCTCGTGACCGCAGCCGACGTGGTGACCGTGGTGCAGCGCGGCGAGAGCGTCAGCCGCATCGTGCGCGAGGTGGAGCACTTCATCGCCGAACTGGGGGTGGAGGGGCGCCTCATCTCCATGCAGCTGCGCGAGCTGGAACACGGGGTGGTGGACGAGGCCCGGCTGGTGATCCGCGACTACCTGGCGGGAGACGCCAGCGAGGCCCGCTGCGACGAGGTGCGCCGGGAGCTCGCGAGCTGGTCGGGGGAGGAGCTCCTGGACGCCGACGCGGTGGCCCGCCTCATCCTGGGGACCGGGGTGGCCCCCTCCCCGGGCAGCTCCGTCAGCCCGCGGGGCCACCGGTTGCTGCGGCGCATTCCCCGCCTGCCCGAACCGGTGATCGAGAACCTCGTGGCCACCTTCAAGCGCTTCCCCGTGATCCAGGACGCGACCCTGGAACAGCTCGACGACGTGGAGGGCATCGGGGCGGTGCGGGCTCGCTCGATCCACGAGGGGCTGGGTCGGCTTCGCGCCCAGTTCCTGGTGGACCGCCACCTCTGAAGCGCCGTCCGGGGCACACGAAGGGCGGGCCGAGCCGCCGAGCGGCCGCGCCCGCCAAAAAGAGCGAGAGGATCAGAGGCAGTGAAAACGGCCCAGCAGGCTGACCCGCTGGTGCTCCTTGATGACGCAGTCGTACAGGTTCAGGTCCATGGTGTCCAGCAGCGCCGTCAGGTAGAAGAGGGTGGACCCGGCCTCGGTCTCGATGACCTCGCGGCACTGTTCGCAAAGGCTGCCCTGCAGGTGCGACTCCAGGTACTGGCCGATGTCGGCGAGGGCCACGCCCTCGGGGATCCGCTGCTGCCTGGCCACCAGCTGGACGCAGCCGCACGTGGTGACGGCCTTGGAGACCGCTCGGCTCACCCGCGCCGCCGACTCCTGCAACTTCGTCAGTCCGTCCAGGACGCTCTTATGCCGGAACAAGGACTCGCCGACCGTTTGCTGGAACTCGTCGCACAAGAGGTCCTTCACGCGGGCCACCTCGCTCCTCTGGTCTGTGCGCATTCTACCAACGGGCCTGGGAGGGTGTCAATGCGCCCAGACCGCGGCCTGACCGCCGCCGGGGTTTGTGGCGAGCGCCCCCGCGCCTTGACAGCGGGGGGGTGACATGGTAGAGTATTTCCAGACAAGGGGGTGGGTGCGTGTTTCAGATCGGTGACCGCGTGGTCTACCCGATGCATGGTGCCGGGGTCATCCAGGCCATCGAGGAACGCGAAGTCCTGGGCAACCGAAAAGAATATTACATCCTGAAGCTACCATACGGCGATATGCAAGTCATGATACCCATCGATAATGTGGATGATCTCGGGATCCGCAGCGTGATCTCACCGGACCGCATCGCCACCGTCCTGCAGGTGCTGCGGGGGAAGGACCAGCCGCTGCCGGCGAACTGGAACCGACGCTACCGCGCCAACCTGGAGAAGATCCGCACCGGCGACGTGTTCGAGGTGGCCGAGGTGGTGCGGGCGCTGGTGCACCGCGACCGCGAGAAGGGGCTGTCCACCGGCGAGCGGCGCATGCTGGACTCCGCGCAGCAGATCCTGCTCTCCGAGCTCAGCCTCGCCGACGGGATGGAGGAGGGCACGGCCAGCCGGCTGCTCACCGAAGCGCTGGCCTGAGCGGCGAATACACCCGATCGGGTGTATTTTTTTTACCACCCCAGGCACATCCTACAAATGTCCGCGCGGCCGCCGGCCTCGCACGCGGCCGCGGACAGCAACACTCGGATGGGCGGTGATTCGTTTGACCACCCGGCCATCGCATCGGCTGCGCGTCGCCACCGCCGTCCTGGGGATGACGGTGGGGCTCGTGCTCGCCATCACCGTCATGGACGACGGCCTGGGTGCCTCCGTGCGCCTCACGCTGGCTCAGGACCTGGGCATCGTGCTCATGGGGGTGGCCGGCTGCGGACTGGTGGGCTACGGCGTGACGCCGGTGCTGGCCCGGGCCGCCCGGGCGTTCACCGGGTCGGTGGAGGGCTACGCCCGCCGCATCGGCGGGCAGGACTTCCTCCTGGGAGCGCTGGGCGCCCTGGTGGGCCTGGGCGCCGGCGACCTCATGAGCTCGCCGCTGTCGCAGATCCCGGTGGTGGGCCACATCCTGCCCACCATCACCAGCGTCACCCTGGGCTACGTCGGGGTGGTGCTGGCGGTGCGCAAGCGCGACGACATCTGGACCCTTTTGGCCCGAGCGCGGCCGCCGCGCGAGGCGGGCGCCATGGCGCCGTCCGCGCCCCCCAGGAGCCGGCCGAAGATCCTCGACACCAGCGTCATCATCGACGGCCGCATCCTGGACGTGTGCCGCACGGGGTTCATCGAGGGCGAGCTGGTGGTGCCCGGGTTCGTCCTCGAGGAGCTGCGCCACATCGCCGACTCGGCCGACGTCCTCAAGCGCAACCGGGGCCGCAGGGGGCTCGACATCCTCAACCGGATCCAGAAGGAGCTCTCCATGCCCGTCACGGTCTACGAGCGGGACGTGGGCCCCGGCCTGGAGGTGGACTCCAAGCTCCTGCGCCTGGCCATGCTCCTGGGGGGACAGGTGCTCACCAACGACTACAACCTCAACAAGGTGGCGGAGCTGCAAGGAGTGGCGGTGCTCAACCTCAACGAGCTGGCCAACGCGGTCAAGCCCGTGGTCCTCCCCGGCGAGGACATGACGGTGCACGTGATCAAGGACGGAAAGGAAACCGGCCAGGGCGTGGCGTACCTCGACGATGGAACCATGATCGTCGTGGACGGTGGCAAGAAGTACATCGGAGAAACGGTCGGCGTCCTGGTGACGTCGGTGCTGCAGACGGCGGCGGGCCGCATGATCTTCGCCAAGCCCAAGCTGGGCGAGGGCAAGGTGCACGCCCAGCCCTGACGCGGAGGCTCCCGTGACCTGGGCGGTCCTGGTGGCGGCGGGCCGGGGGACGCGGCTCGGGGGCGGCGTGCCCAAGGGGCGCAGGCTCCTGGGCGGCCGGCCCCTGTACCGCTTCGCCCTGGAGACCCTCCTGGCGCACCCGTCCGTGGCCGGGGTCGTCCTGGTGGTGCCCCGGGGGGACGAGGCGAGCTTCGCCCCCGGGGATGAGCGCGTGCGGCTGGTCCCCGGGGGCGAAGAGCGCCGGGAGTCGGTGTGGGCGGGGATCGCGGCCCTGCCCGAGGACGCCGTCGACGTCCTGGTGCACGACGCCGCGCGTCCCTTCCTCACCCGCCCGCTCCTCGACCGGGTGCTCGCGCCCCGGGCCGAGGCGGTGGTGCCCGCCCTGCCGATCACGGACACGGTCAAGGAGGTGGGCGAAGACGGCGTCCGCACCCTGCGCCGCGAGCGGCTCGTGTGCGTGCAGACCCCCCAGCGGTTTCGCGTGGCCACGCTCGCCCGGGCGCACCGCGAGGTGGGGACGGACCGCTACGCGCCCGACGACGCGGCGCTGGTGGAAGCGCTGGGCGTGGAGGTGACCCTCGTGGCGGCGGACCCGGGCAACGTGAAGCTGACCACCCCCCTCGACTGGCAGCTCGCCGAGGAGCGCCTCGGCGAGCTGCGGGTGGGGACGGGGCTCGACATCCACCCGCTGGTGGCCGGCCGGCCCCTGGTGCTGGCGGGGCACCTCGTGGACCCCGAGCGGGGTCCGGCCGGGGACTCGGACGGCGATCCCCTCACCCACGCCGTGATCGACGCGCTGCTCGGGGCGTGCGGACAGGGGGACATCGGCACGCTCTTTCCGCCCGGCGGGCGCGCGCACGCGGGCGCACCGTCGCTGCAGCTGCTGGCCCGCACCCTGGCGCACCTGGGCGAGGCGGTGACGCTGGTGAACGTGGACGCCACCGTGGTGCTCCAGGCGCCGCGCCTTTCGCCCCACCTGCCGGCGATCCGGCGCCGGCTGGCCGACGCCCTGGGGGTCGAGCCGGCGCGCGTGTCCGTCAAGGCCAAGACCGCCGACCGTCTCGGGGCGCTGGGCCGGGAGGAGGGCATCGCCGCGCAGGTGGCCCTGCTCCTCAGGCTGAGGGCGAGCGGCCCGGGAGGTCCCGCGGAGGGGGGGTGACGCCGGCCGCCCCCTGCTCCGAAAGGACGGGCAGGGTCACCGAGAACACCGTGCCCTCGCCCGGGCGCGAGTCCACGGTGATGTGGCCGCCGTGCGCCTCGACGATCTGGCGGGAGACCACGAGGCCGAGCCCCGTCCCCTCCTCCTTGGAGGTGAAGAAGGGCTCGAAGATGCGGCCCAGGTCCTCCTCGGGGATCCCCACCCCGGTGTCCCCCACCCGCAGGACGACCACGCTCATGTCGGGAGACGCCGCCAGGTCCACGCTGAGGCGCCCGCCCTGAGGCATGGCCTCGACGGCGTTGCGCACCAGGTTCAGCACCAGCTGGCGCAGCTGGTGCTCGTTGCCGTGCACCAGCGGCACGCTCTGGCGCCGGAAGACCACCTCCACGGGCGGCCCCTCGGGCTGGGACGAGAGCGGCGCCAGGACGCCCTCGACCACGGCCGCCAGGTCGATCGCCGCCTTGCCGGGCTTGGCGGGACGCGAGAGGTGCAAAAGGTCGTCGAGCAGGAGGTTCATGCGGTCAAGCTCCCGGATGGCGCCCTCCAGGTACTGGCGGTGCTTGTCGGTCAACTCCTGCCCCCGGGCCACGAGCTGCATGTAGCCGCGGACCGTGCTCAGAGGGTTTCGGATCTCGTGGGCGGCGGCCGCGGCGATCTCGCCCACCACCGACAGCCGCGCGTGCTCCTCCCGGGCGCGCTCCTGGGTCACGTCGCGCACCATGCAGGCCACCCGGACCGGCCCCGACGCCCGGGTCACGGCCAGGACCTCGAGCTCCACCCGGCCCATGGGGGAGTCGAAGGTCTCCACCGTCCGCACGGGCTCGCCCGCGCGCAGCGCCCGGAGCACGTGGCTCGTGCGCGACGCCCCCATGAACTGGCGCAGGACCGTCTCGTAGTCCTGGCCCACGAGGTCCGCGGGGGTCAGCCCCACGAGCTTGGCCATGGTCCGGTTCACCGACACCAGGTGGCCCGTGAACCCCAGCGCCATGTACCCGATCTTGAGCTCGTCGAGGACGTCGAGCTCCGCCATGGGCGCCCCCTGGTCGGCGGGCAGGAAGTACGCCACCGTGCCCAGGACCTGTCCCGAGAAGTCCCGCCACGGATGGGCCGTCCCCGCCACCCTGGGGCCCTGGCCCTCGCCGATCACGAGCTCGAAGGGGCCCCCGGGCTGGGCGGGGGGCTTCACCCGCGGGAGCACCTCCGCCAGCGGCTGGCCCACCTGCCACGCCTCCACCTGCAAGAGCGCCTGGGCGGCGGGGTTGAGGTGCACCAGCCGATCCTCCCGGTCCCACATGGCCAGCGCCAAGGGGACCTCGTCGAGGATCCTCTGGCCCACATAGACGTTGTTGAACACGTGCACCCCCGCGATGAGCGGGAGCAGCACCCCGGCCTCGCTGCGAACCACCTGACCGTGGGATGCGGTCAGGCGGTCAATGGGGACCACCGTCGGGGCCCGACGAGTTAAGCATGGATGAATACTACCACGCAGCCGCATCGTTCCCTGCACCTGAAGACCGGTGTATAGACCCGGAGTTTTTCTGTAACCATGCAAGCCAGGAGGAGGTGAACCGTGATCGGTACCATCGTGGGCGCGCTCCTGGGCGCCCTGGTCGGGCTGACGCCCCTCCCGCGGCCGCGTGCGCCGGATCCGCCCCGCGTGGCCGCGGCCACGGAGCGCCGTCTGCGGAACGCCCCGCCCGCCGTGCGTCCTGCCGTGCGGGCGACGCCCCCGGGCTTTGACGGCCTGGCCTCCTGGTACGGCCCGAGCTTCGCCGGGCGCCTGACCGCGGACGGCGAACGCTACGATCCTCTGGCGCTGACGGCCGCGAGCCCATGGCTTCCCTTCGGGACCCGGCTGAGGGTGGTGGACCTGCGGACGGGACGCGCGGTCCAGGTGCGCGTGGACGACCGGGGCCCCTGGGTCGGGGGGCGGGTCCTCGACCTCTCCCAGGCGGCGGCCCAGGCCATCGGACTGACCGGCGTCGATCCCGTGCAGGCCGTGGTCCTGAAGGGCTGACGGCCGGCCGGGGCCCATTTGACAGGGCTCCGGCCCGTTTTCTATACTTTTGCCCACGGCGTGCGGGAGACGCCGGCCATGGGCGCGGCCCCGGCCGACGACGCGGTGACGGCGCCTTGCCGGGCGCCGCGGCGCGTTGTGATATCCTGGCCGTGGACACGTCCGTCGCGCGGCCGGGCCGCGGGGCGAGCGCCCGGGCGCACCGTGGCGCCCGGCGCCGCTCGCCCCCGGACGCCCGGGCCCGACGGCGGCCGTGGCCGCAGGAAAGGGACGGTGAGCGGCGCTGATCAGTGTGTACAACTCGATGACCCGCCGGCGCGAGCCCCTCGAGGTGCGCGACCCCGGCCGGGTGGGCATGTACGTCTGCGGTCCCACCGTGTACGGGCAGCTGCACATCGGCAACTTCCGCTGCTTCGTGGTCTTCGACACCGTGGCGCGCTTTCTCACCGCGGAGGGCTACACGGTGACCCGGGTGCAGAACTTCACCGACATCGACGACCGCATGATCGAGCGGGCCCAGCGCGAGCACACCACCGTGGCCGCCCTCGCCGAGCGCTACATCGCCCACTACCACGAGGAGGCCGAGGCGCTGGGCATCCTCAGGGCCCAGGTTCACCCGCGGGCCACCGAGCACATGGACGCCATCATCCGCCACATCCAGGGACTTGTGGACAGCGGCCACGCCTACGAGGTGGAGGGGGACGTGTACTTCGACGTCCTCAGCTTTCCGCGCTACGGGGCGCTCTCCGGCCAGCGCCTCGACGAGATCGAGGCGGGGGCGCGGATCGAGGTGGACGAGCGCAAGCGCCATCCGGCCGACTTCGCGCTGTGGAAGCACTGGCGCCCCGGCGAGCCGTCCTGGCCGAGCCCCTGGGGACAGGGGCGCCCGGGCTGGCACATCGAGTGCTCCGCGATGGCCGAGACCTACCTGGGGATGGACTTCGACATCCACGCCGGCGGACACGACCTCATCTTCCCCCACCACGAGAACGAGATCGCCCAGAGCGAGGCCTGGCACGGGGGCCGCTTCGCCCGCTACTGGCTGCACAACGGGATGCTGACGCTCAAGGGCGCCAAGATGTCCCGGTCCGAGGGCAACGTGATGCAGGTCTCGAGCCTTCGCCAGCGCTACGCCCCGCAGGTGCTGCGCCTGTTCCTCCTCAGCGCCCATTACCGCTCGCCGCTGGTCTTCTCCGAGGAGCTCCTCCAGTCGGCGGCCTCCGCCTGGGCCCGCCTCGACGAGGCGTACGGGCGCCTCACCGTCCAGGGGCAGGCCGAGGAGGGAGCGCAGGCGCTCGACCGGCGGCTCCTCGAGGCGGCGCGGCTGGCCCACGAGAACTTCTACCGCGCCATGCGCGACGACTTCAACACCGCCGACGCCCTGGCGGGCGTCTTCGACCTCGCCCGGGAGATCAACACGTCCATGGGCCCCGGCGTGGGCGCCGCCGCCACCCGCCGGCTGCGCGGGGCGCTGCGGGAGTTCGCGGGGGTCCTGGGGCTCGAGTTCACCGACCCGGGCGAATTGGAGCCGCACTTCGCGGCGATGATCCGGCAGCGGGAGCTGGCGCGGGGCCGCCGGGACTGGGCCGAGGCGGACCGCATCCGCGACGAGCTGGCCCGCGCCGGCGTGCTGCTCGAGGACACCGCCCAGGGGGTGCGCTGGCGCCGCGCCTGACGGCGCAGGCGGGCACCCGTGGGGGGTGCCCGCCCGCTCAGTGATGCTGGGGATCCTCGGCGGCCATCTTCGTCAGGACCTCGCTCAAGGTGTGGCGCTCGTGGTCGTCGGACACGTGCCACAGCTCCCTGAGCAGCCGCTGTTCCGGGTTGCGGGGCGCGACGTCCCGCTCCAGCCAGTCACCCACCTGCTTGGCCCGCATGGCGATGTCCTCCCGGCTCATCCCCACCTTCTGGGCCGTTCGCACCTTCGCGTGCAGCTCCTGGCGGAACTGTTCGAAGGAGTCGGTGTTCTCCACGACCTGACCTCCCCTTTCGTGGTTGCCGGACGTAGTCTGTCCCGAACGCGCGCAAGCCAACCGCGAGGAGGTGGCCCGTGGCGAACGAGTGGGTGGGTGGGCGCCGGCCGGTGGTCGAGGCGCTGCGGTCGGCCCGGGGCGTGGGCGAGCTGCGCGTCGCGGACGACGTGCGCCCCGGGGGCGTCGCGGAGATCCTCACCCTCGCGCGAGCGCGCGGGATCCCCGTGCGCGCGGTGCCCCGGGCCGCCCTGGACCGGCTGCCCGTCACCCACCACCAGGGCGTGGCCGCGCGGCTCGAGGCCGCCCCCGAGGCCGACGTCGCGGGGATCCTGGCCCGGGCCGCGGGCCTCGGGCAGGATCCGTTCCTGCTCCTGCTCGACGGGGTCCAAGACCCCCACAACCTGGGCTCGCTCCTGCGCACCGCCGCGTGCGCGGGCGTTCACGGCGTGGTGCTGCCCCGCCGCCGGGCCGCGGGGGTGACCGAGGCCGTGGTGCGCGCATCGGCCGGGGCCGCCCTCACCGTGCCCACGGCGCAGGTCGCGAACATCGGGCAGTGCGCCCTGGGCCTAAAGAAGCAGGGCGTGTGGATCGTGGGGGCGGATCCCGCCGCGCCCACCGAGTACACCGGCGCGCGGCTGGACGGTCCCGTGGCCCTGGTGCTGGGGTCCGAAGGGAGGGGGCTCGGGCGGCTCGTGCGCGAGCGCTGCGACCTTTTGGTGCGCATCCCCGTGGTCGGCGCGGTGCACTCGCTCAACGTCGCGGTGGCCGGGGCGTTGATTCTCTACGAGATCCTGCGACAGCGGCGCACGGTGTCGACTGGCGCGCGCGGGTAGCGTGGCCGAGATGCGCGCTCGGCAAGGGCTGCCTTGACGGGAAATTTACTGGTGTCTTATAATCCGGGGTGCCAACGCAACATAAGGAGCCGATGGGATCGGGTGCACGCGACAGCTCGCGGGAGAGAGGGGATGAGCGGGTGGTGAGCGCCCAGGCCGAGGCTCAGGTCATGCGCGATTACGAGGACATGATGGATGAGCAGGTCGTCGAGTATGCGCGAGAAGGCGCCAGCGTCGCTCTGGAGTTTTTGATCAACAAGTATAGAAATTTTGTGCGGGCCAAGGCTCGATCCTACTTTTTGATCGGGGCGGACCGGGAGGACATCATCCAGGAGGGCATGATCGGCCTGTACAAGGCCATCCGC
>JAJZYS010000281.1 GCA_021797925.1 Bacillota bacterium | reverse complement strand
TCGCTGAACGTGGAGAACATCGAGCTGGTGGTGGTGCTGGTGCTGGTGCTGGTGGTCTGGGCCGAGGCGACGCCCGGAGCCAGGGCGGATACCCCGAGCAGCACCCCTCCCATCACGATGCCGGCGATGCTGCCCCTTCGCTGGTGCACGGTCTCTCCTCCTCTTGATGGCGGAAGGTGGCTGGGCTTTGGGGCCTCCGGCGGATCGGACGCGTGGCCGGCGGAGCTGACACGAGGAGCGCTCGACCGCACGTGGCGCCGTTTTCTGACCGAGTCGACCCATCCCATTTCCTGACGATCCATCCGCAAGACAGGTTCGCTTCGCCGCGGAGCTTTCTGTCGGTGCCGGCGGCGGGCCGCCCGCCCGGCCCCCGTGGAGGGGCACGGGCCGAACGCCCCGTGGCGCGGCGCCCCGTGACCGGGGGCACCGCCCCGACCCGGGCCGGGATGCGCCCCACGAAGCGGGGTTCTCTTCGCGAGGGAGGCAGGAAATACCTTGGGGCGAAGGGTCCCCGAGCCCGGCTGGTCGCCGGTCAGGGGGAGCCCGATGGGGTCTTGAAGCCCATCAGCCGGTTGTAGAGCGGCTTTCCCGGGACGGGTCCAAAGTGGCGGAAGTAGTAGCGGCCCGGATGACGGGGCCACAGCCCCTGCCAGGACCCGGTGTAGCGGATGGGCGAGACGGCGGTGGGCTCGGTGCCCCGGATGAAGTTCTCGGGGTAGGCGGGTTCGGTGGAGTTCGCGAGGAGGCCGTCCAGGGGGGAGATCCAGCGGGTGACGACCCCTTCGGGGCGGGGAAACGGCGGCGGCGGGTGGCCCGCGGCCGCCCGGCGCATGAAGTCGGACCAGACCGGCCCCGCGGTGGCGCTCCCTTCCCCGGGCAGGGGCACGTCGCCCGCGTCGTAGCCGACCCAGACCACCGCCGCGATCCGGGTGGTGTAGCCGTCGAACCATCCGTCCACGTCGTGGCTGGAGGTGCCGGTCTTGCCCGCGGCCTCGAAGCCGAAACGGGAGGCGAGGCCGGCCCCGGTGCCGTAAGGCCCGAGCACCGCCCGCAGGAGCCCGGTGAGGATGTACGCGACCTGAGGGCTGAGGGCCCGGGTGGGCAGCGCAGCGGGCGGTGTCCACACGGTCCGGCCGGTCGCGTCGGTGACGGAGGTCACGGCGAAGGGCACGTGGTAGACGCCGCCGTCGGCGAGAGCCGCGTAGGCGCCGGCCATGGCCAGGGGCGTCACCGGCGAGGAGCCCAGGACCAGGGTGAGGTTGTGGGCGAGGGGTGTATCGATGCCCATGGAGCGGGCCGTGCGGATGATGGGGTCAAGACCCACGAGGTCGGCCCACTTGACCGCCACCACGTTGTCGGACACCTCCAGGGCCCGGCGCACGGGAATGGGGCCCAGGTGCCGGCCGCTGGCGTTGTGGGGGCGGTAGAGCCCGCCGTGGGCACCGGGGAACGCCACCGGGGCGTCGGTCATCATGCTCGCGGCCGTGTAGCCGGGGGTGGAGAGCAGGGTGGCGTAGAGGAAGAGCTTGAAGGTGGATCCCGGCTGGCGCAGGGCGTACACGGCCCGGTTGAACGGCGAGCGGCGGTAGCTGCGACCGCCCACCATGGCCAGGATGCCCCCGGTGCGCGGATCGACGGCCACCAGCGCCCCCTCGGGCTCGACGACACCCTGACGGTCCGGGTGCCCCGGGGGCATCTGGTCCGCCATCGCTCGCACCGCGGCGCGCTGGTCGTGGAGGCTCAGGGTGGTGTGGATCGTGTAGCCGCCCAGAGCCAGGTCACGGGCCAGCTGAGGATCGGTCTGGGCGATGAGGGCCACGGCGTAGTCGATGAAGTAGGGGGCCACCCCCGAGCTCGTCTCGGGCGGACGGCGGGTTCCGGCCAGGCCCAGGGGCATGGCGTCAAGGCGCCGGGCCTCGCGGGGGGTGATGTCCCCCACCGCGAGCATCCGGCCCACGACCTGGGCCCGGCGCCGGAGGGCCGCCCGGGGATGCACGTAGGGATCGTAGGCGCTGGGCGCCTCGACGAGCCCGGCCAGGAGCGCCGACTGGGCGAGGGTCAGGGTGGGGGCGTCGCGCCCGAAGTACACCTGGCTCGCGGCCTCGAGCCCGTAGGCGCCCTCGCCGAAGTACACGGTGTTCAGGTAGAGGGTGAGGATCTGCGCCTTGGTGAGATGCGCGGTGAGCCGGATGGTGACGAGCGCCTCCTCGAGCTTGCGGCCCAGGGTGCGGCTCGGGGTCAGGTACAGGTTCTTCGCCAGCTGCTGGGTGATGGTGGACCCGCCCTGGATGATGCGGCGGTGCAAGAGGTCCACCAGGGCCGCGCGGGCGATGCCCTTGAGGTTGAAGCCGAGATTGGTCCAGAAGGTGGCGTCCTCGGTGGCCACGATGGCTTCCTTCATGGTGCGGGGAATGTCCCCGTAGGGGATGGGGATGCGGTGGTGGCGACTCCAGTAGCCCACGAGCCGCCCGGAGCGGCTGAGCACCACGGTGGGTCTGCCGGCGGCGGGGATGGGGATCGGCAGGACGATCTCAGCCGCGACGGCGCCGCCCGCGAGGACCGTGAGGGCCCCGACCAGCGCCAGCGCCGCCGTCCAGCGGCGCCGGCGCGGGGCCCCCTGTTCCCGCCTGCGGTCCCGGCGGCTCGTGTACGCGTTCATCAGGTGCAGTATTGGGCATCGCGAGCCACAATTATGACGCCGGCCGGCGAT
>JAJZYS010000280.1 GCA_021797925.1 Bacillota bacterium | reverse complement strand
GGATGTCCTCCAGCGCCAGCACGTCGAAGGGGTCCGAGCACGCGACGACGACCGCCCCCTCCTCCCGGGCGATGGGAAGCGCCTGCCAGCGCCGTGCCTGTTCCGGGGTGACAAGGCGCGCGACCTTGACGTCGACCTCGAGCGGCCCGCCCCGGAACTCGAGCCGGGCGATGCGCGCGACGGTCTCGGCGAGGTCGACCTCGGTGAGGTAGCCCAGCGCGACGAGCACCTGCCCCAGGCGGGCGCCGCCCGAGCGCCGCTGCACGTTGAGCGCGGTGATGAGCTGCTGCTCGGTGATGACCCCGGCGGATACGAGCACGTCGCCGATGCGAAGCACCCGCGGCGACCGTGCCGGCTCCTCGGCCATCGTCCATCATCCCCCAGTTGCCGGCAAACGTCTGTGGTGTTCCACGCAGGGGGCGACAACGCCTGTCACGAATTGGCGAGCTGTGCGGGAGGTGCCAGCGTGAAGCGCCAGGAGGGTACGCTTCTCATCGAGGCGCTGGTCGCCATCTTTCTCACGGGACTTGTGGTCGCGGGCCTGGCCACGGTGCTGCTGCTGGTGCAGCGGACCCGGATCGTCACCGCCGAACGCGGGGAGGCCGCGATCCTTGCGGCCACCCAGCTCGACGCGTGGGAGGCGGGGGGCGGGCCGCCCAAGACCGCTTCGTGCACCGAAGAGACGGTGACGGGCGTCTCGGGGCTTTCGGGGCCTGTGCGCTACCGCATCTGCGTGGGCAGCCACCCCAAGGCCGCCGCGTACCCGCTCGAGGTGAGCGTGGAGTGGCAAAAACCCGGCGGCGCGTCCGACAGCCTCGAGATCGCCACCGGCTGGGCCCAGCCGTGAGCGCCGCGGGCGGCCGCGAGCGCGGCGCCACCCTCGTGGAGCTCGCCGTGGGGCTGCTCGTCCTGGGCATGCTCGCCGGAGCGCTGACCGGGCTGTGGATCCTCGTCGCGGGGCAGAACCGCCACGTCGCGAACCAGGCGCTGGCGCAGGCCCGTGCCCAGGCGGCGGCCCTCACCCTCACCACGTGGATCCGCGCGGCCCAGTGCGTCTCCGGACCACAGTCCGGGGACGGCGGCGGCTACCGCTGTTCGGGGACCAAGAAAAACGAGGCAAGCGGCGGTAACCAGCCTGGGAGCTCGACGGTGGAGTCGCTGACCCTGCAGCTTCCCGCTCCGGGCGATCAGGGGCCGCGCCGCGAGACGCTGGTGGTCGACTACGCCAGCCCCACCACGGGCGCGCCGGGCGCCGCCACCCGGTGTCAAACGGCCGCGGGGGCCCCGCTCTACCCGCTGGCGCTGGAACTGAAGGCGAGCAACGGCGCGGTCCTGTCCACGCAGACCGGCGTCGCCTGGCAGCCCGGGGCCGCGCTGGAACCTCTCCTGGTCGCGGCCGGCGGGAACGGGGACCAAGGAGCGTCCTCG
Source organism: Bacillota bacterium (assembly GCA_021797925.1). Lineage (GTDB taxonomy): Bacteria > Bacillota > Sulfobacillia > JAJZYS01 > JAJZYS01 > JAJZYS01. The sequence continues at coordinate 1,303 of JAJZYS010000280.1, read as the reverse complement.
CCCCCGGTGACGCTGCACATCGCCGGATTCGCCGGTGCGTGCGCCAGCGCGCACCTGGCGCCCCTTGACGCCGTGGTGCAGCCGCAGGCGGGCCGCCCGACGGGTGCGGGCCTGTGAAGGGGCAGGCAGGGCAGGTGTTCCTGCTGCAGCTGGTGCTCCTGGCGACGCTGCTCGCCTTCGGGGCGGCGGCGGTCTCGGCGGCGGCCCGCCTTGAGGACCAGTCGCACCTCGCCGCGCTGTCCGCCGCCGCCCAGGGCCTGGCCCAGGCGGGCCTGGCCGAGGCCGTCGACGATCTCGCCCAGGGGACTGCGCCCGGCGGGGCGCTGCCCTTGCCGTGGAGCGTGCCGCGTCAGGCCGCGCTGGTGGCGTCGGCGGCGCCGGTGGGCAATCAAGGCGACAGGCGCTGCTCCGGCGGTCACGCCTGCACGGTGCAGATCGCGGCGTGCGCCAGCGAGTACGCGTGGCCGGCTTCCACCGGGCGTCCGGTCTCCTTCGAGATCGAGGTGGAGCTTGCGACGGGGGGCAAGCAGGGCGACCAGCACGGGGACGGGGGGAGCGGCGCCACCGTGCGCTCGTTCCGCCAGTGGCAGGTGCCGGTGCCGGCGCCGGCGAGCGACCCCTGGTGTACGAGCGGCGGCACGGAGGGCACCGCTCCGTAGCTCCCCGGCGCCGTTACCAGCTGCCGGACGCGACCTGCTGCGGGGCCGCGCCGCCGACGGCCTCGTCGATCGTGTACATTCCGGGGCTCGTCGGCGCACTCGGATCGTTGGACGTGAGGGTGATCGTGTACGTCTGGTTGCCCAGGTGCAGGTCCGTCCAGGTGATGGTCACGGTGTTGTTGCTTGATGTGTAGGTGAACTTGTAGGGGGGGTTTGTCGCCTGCGGCTGGTACAGCGTCGGTTCGTTCGGGTTGAGCGAGACGTACGGCGCGAGGGCCGAGGTCAGCTGGGGCCAGCTCGCGGAGCTCAGCGTGGGCAGCGTGTCGTTGGCGTAGTAGTACTCTTCGATCCCGGCCTCGACGACGCGGACCTGATTGATGGCGTCGTCCGCCTGGCTGTTGCCGATCGCGGCGATCAGGCGAGGGACGATGAGCGCGGTGAAGATGGCGATGATGGCGAGCACGACCATGAGTTCGATGAGGGTGAAGCCTTCTTCACTGCGCCGGAGCCGGCGCGCCAGTCCTTTCATGCGCTTGCCTCCTCTCGTGGTCTCTCGTGGGTCGGTGCGGCTCCAGTGGGCGTGGCGGGCTGCGAGCCCCCAGGGATGCGGGATGCACGGGTGACCCCCTCGCTTGCCATGATGG
>JAJZYS010000279.1 GCA_021797925.1 Bacillota bacterium | reverse complement strand
CCCGCCCCAGGAGCAGCGCGGCGGTGTACGCGCCGACCCCCACGAACACCACGTTGCCGAAGTCCGCGTACCCGGCGTACCCGCTGATGATGTTGACCCCCGACGCGAGGGCCGCGTACATGAAGGTGTAGGTCAAGAGGTTGAGCCAGTACCCGTTGAGCGCCCCGGTGGCGGGAAGCGCCGCCAGCACCGCGAGGGCGGCGAGCAGCGCCCACACCGGCGGCCGCCACGGGATGGCGGGGAAGCGCTCCAGCAGGGTGCGCACGGGATCGCGCCGGAGGGAGGAATTCATCTCAGAACTCCTCCGAGAGGATCTCGCCGAAGAAGCGCCGGCCGAACAGGCCGCCGGGCCGGACCACGAGCACGATCACCAGGGCCAGAAAGCCGATGCCCTGCTGGAAGCTAGCCCCCAGGAAGGTGGCGCCCACGACCTCGACGACGCCCAGGAGCAGTCCGGCCACGAGGGAGCCGCCGGTGGACCCCAGGCCGCCCAGGCAGGCGACGATGAAGGAGACCCCGATGAGCGGCTCGCCCATGTACGGCGTGATGGTGGAGATGGTGCCCAGCAGCGTCCCGGCCATCCCCGCCACCGCTGCGCCCACGGCGTAGGCCAGGGCGTAGCTCTTGCCCACCGGGATGCCCACGAGCTCCGCGGCGCCGCGGTTGAGGGCCGTGGCCTGGATGGCCCGTCCCGGCCGGGTGCGGTGCATGAACAGGTGCACCACGCCCGTCATCACCACGGCGATGCCGAAGGCGATCAGGTTGACGTCGGGGATGACCACCGACCCGAGCTGCAGGCTGTCGCCGGCGTAGCTGGGGCTCACGGACCGGTCGTTGGCGCTGAAGGCGACCACGGCGATGTTCTCGAGCAGCAGGTTGAGTCCGAAGGTGAGCACCAGCGTCATGAACACGCCCGAGCGCATCACGAGGTTGACCAGATAGCGCTGGGTCACGTAGCCCAGGCCGAAGAGGAGCGCCGCGGAGATGGGCAGGGAGAGAAAGGGGTCGACGTGGGCGAGGGTGAAGAGGTAGTACGTGGTGTACGCTCCCAGCATCACGAACGCCCCCTGGGCCAGGTTGATCACGTTGGCCATGCCCCAGACCACCGAGAACCCCAGACCGATGAGCGCGTACACGCCCCCCAGGATGAGGCCGTCGACCAGGCTCTGGGCAATCACGTGGCAGCGCCTCCTTGCACCTCAAGATCCGGGTCCGGCTTGCCTCCGAGGCTGGCGGTGACCGCACGGGTGGCCTTGCGGAGCGCGTCGAGCACCGAGGGCCACGCTTCCTGGCGCAGCGACTCGGTGGTTCCCAGCACCGCCATGGCGGCCACCACCCGCCCGTCGGCACCCCATATCGGGGCGGCCAGCGCCCGGACCCCGGATTCGAGCTCCTCGTCGCACACCCCGTATCCCTGCCGGCGCACCGTGGCCAGCTCCTCCTCCAGGGCCGCGCGGGAGGTCAGGGTCCGCCCGGTCGCCGGCCGGGCGAGGTCGGCCGACTCGACGAGACCGGCTTCCGGGAGATAGGCGGCGAGCACCTTGGCCGGGGCCGACGCGTTGACGGGCAGCATCCGGCCCACCTGGACGTAAAAGCGCAAGCCACCCGGGCGCTCCACCGAGTCCACGCACACCACCTGTCCCTGCGCGGGAACGGCCAGGAACGTGTTGGCCCGGAGCGAGCCTGACAGCGCCTCGAGCGCCGGGCGCGCCCGGGACCTCACGTCGAGCCCGCCCATGACCTGACTCGCCACCTGGACGAACTTGGGTCCGATGACGTAGGGTCCGTGGCCGCGCGGGTGCGTCAGGTAGCCCTGCTGGCAGAGCTGCTGGAAGAGCCGGTGCACCGTGCTCTTGGGCAGGCCGATGTCGGCCGCGCACCGTCCCAGTTCCACACCGTCGGGTTGCCGGGCGCAAAGCTCCAGCACCGCGGTCACCCGCTGGACGGTCTGGAGTCCGCCGAGATTCTTCCGCTGAGCGGAACTGAGTTCCATGATGTCGGAAGTTCGCTCTGCGGAACCGGTCTCCTGCTGGAACCTGACACGGATCGCCGGAGTTCTTGAGCGGGCGCGCAGCGCGGGTCGGTCTCCGGGAGAAGAAGGCGACGCCGGCGCGGCGACAGGGGCGGGATGGGCGGGCATCGAAGCCAAGAGCCGCGCGGTCGGAGCGCCCCGGGACCGGCGCGACGGCGCAAGGAGGCCGATGACGTGGTGGATGGCATCTTCCCCCGCGCCCCGGGCGCTGGGGTCCCCGGGGGCCACCGGGGCCCGGAGCCGGGCCGATGAGCGCGGACCCCGGCCTCGCGCTGGCCGACGCGCGCTCGCTCGCGGAGCGCTTTGCCCTGGGATCGGCGAGTCCCCGTGAGGTGCTTGAAGCGCAGCTTTTGCGCGTGGAGCGGCTCGATCCGCTGGTGCGGGCGTGGATCGCGGTGGACGCCCCGGGAGCGCGGTCGGCTGCCGACGCGGCGGCCCTGCGCGCGGACCTGGGCGCGAGGGGATCGGTGGCGGGCCTCACGGTGGGCGTCAAGGATCTCTTCGACGTGCGGGGCCTGGCCACCACCGGCGGCTCGCGGGCCTACGGGGAGTCGCCCGCCGGCGAGGACGCGGCGGTGGTGGCAAGGCTGCGGCGAGCCGGGGCGGTCCTCGTGGGCAAGCTCAACACCGAGGAGCTGGCCTTCGGCGTGATCACGGCGCCGACCCGCAACCCCTGGCGGCCTGAGTGCATCCCCGGCGGGTCCTCGGGA
>JAJZYS010000278.1 GCA_021797925.1 Bacillota bacterium | reverse complement strand
TGGCCACGGGCCTTTCGAGCCTTGCGTCGTTCGCCGCCGGGAACCCGGTGAGCGTCGACGCCTGGATCGCCGTCGTCCTCACCGTGATCGGCCTTGTCGGCGGCCTGCGCATCTTGCGCGCGCGGACCGTCAGGGTCTGGCGGGAGGGGGCGGGCCTACCGCCAGGGAACGTGGCTCACCGCCGTGCTGTGGCTCGCCAACTCGCCGTGCACCTCGTGCTCGACGCGCGCAGCGCCGTGAGCCTTATGCTCTACCTCGGCGTGACGTCGGGCGCACAGCGCTGGGCCCTGAACCGCCGCTGCCGGCCCGTCGTCTGAGGCGCCCCAGGACCTTTCTCCCCCCACCGCCGGCCCCATCCTCCCGCCCCAAGACAGGATCGACGGTTCTGGGCGCGCCCTCGCCCCCGCCGTATCCTCGGGTCCGGGAGTGAGGCGCTTGGACGTCTTGGAAGTGGACGGGCTCGTCGTGGCCTACGGGCAGCGCACGGTGGTCGACGGCGTGAGCTTCGCGGTGCGCGAGGGGGAGGTCTTCGGCCTGCTCGGCCCCAACGGCGCCGGCAAGACGACCACCCTCAGGGTGGTCGAGGGGCTCCTCCCGGCGCTTCAGGGCCGGGTGCGGGTCGACGGCGTCGACGTTTCCCGCTCGGTCATGGCCGCGCGGGCGCGCATCGGGGTGCAGCTGCAGTCGGCGGCCCTCCCGCCGGAGCTGACGCTCACGGAGATCCTGATGCTCTTTTCCGCGCTTCACGGCCGGCGGATATCGGCCGCGGACGCCCGGCGCCAGCTCGCCGACGCGGGCCTCGGGGACGCGCAGTCCCTGCGCGCCTCCCAGGTGTCCGGCGGCCAGCGCCAGCGCCTTGCCCTGGCGGTCGCCTTCGTCCACGATCCCCGGCTCGCGATCCTGGACGAGCCCACGACGGGCCTGGATCCCCGGGCACGGCGAGGCCTGTGGGAGCTTGTGACCCGCCGCCGGCGCGAGGGCCGCGGCGTCCTGCTCACGACCCATTCCATGGAGGAGGCCCAAGCCTTGAGCGACCGCATCGCGATCATGCACCACGGCCGGATCCTGGCCGAGGACACACCGCCGGCGCTTGTCGCGAACTTCGCCGCCGACCCCCGGGTCCGGGCGATCGCGCACGGCGCGCCGACCCTGGAGGACGTCTTCCTGGCCCTGACCGGCGCCGAGGTCCGCTCGTGAGCCGGCCGAGCGGTAGCGGGGTGGTGCCCACCGCCTGTGCGGCCTTTGGGGCGCTCGTGTGGGCGGACATCCTGGCCTTTCGCCGCACGTGGCGGGCGGTCATCTGGACGCTGGCGGTTCCCGTCCTCATCGTGGTCCTGGGCGCGTCCCAGGTGCCCCACCGCCTCCAGGACACCGCCACGCCCATGTTCGAGATCGCGGCGGCGGCGATGAGCACCGGCATGTTCGCCCTGGGCCTGTTCGGTCACGCGCAGAGCCTCGCCAGCGCCCGCGAGCGCGGGGTCCTCGACCTCATCCGCGCCTGCCCCGTGTCCCCGGCGCTCATCCTGCTGTCGAGGTTCTTCGTGCAGTTCGCCGCGATGATCCTGCAGTTTGCGGTGGTCATGGTCGTCGTCGCCGCCCTCTACCGGGTGTCCGCCGGGGCGGGCGACCTCGCGCGCACGCTCGTCGCGGTGGCCCTGGGCGGGATTTCGGCGCTGGCCCTGGGCCAGCTCGTGGTGGCCCTCACCGCGCGGGCCCAGAGCGCCCTGGCCGTCGCCCGGTTTCTTCTGGTGGCGGTGTTCCTCCTCGACGGCTTCTTCCTGAACGTGCACCGGTGGCCGGCCGCGCTTCAGACCCTGGCCCGCTGGTCGCCGGTCCAGCTTGTCCAGCGCACCGTGGCCGCGGGCCTCGGGGTGGGCCCGTGGACGGGGACCGACTGGGCGTACCTGGCGGGGCTTCTCGGCTGGGCAGGGGTGATGGGGATCGTGGGGATCGTGCGGTTTCGGTGGGATGAAGCGTGAGGGGGTGGGGCAGGGCGGCGATCAAGCGGGGACTGCGGCCGGACCCCTGCCGGACGCGAACCTGGTCCATGTAGGCCCTCAACCGGTGGCCCACCGTCATGTGGAGCCTGACAGCAGATATCACGCACCAGCACCCTGTGCTGTCGTCTCGGACGCAGCCCCATCAGGACTCCACCACCTTCGAGAGGGCCGGCTACGCCCTCGATCACCGGGATATCCCGCTCAGTCCGGAAACTCGCGTCGACCTCTGCTGGATCATACGGACCCCGAGTGGGGTCGATGGCTGCTGAGTGCGGCAACGTTCTCTATGCCCTCTCCCCTTCAGCCATCGCTCATGTGAGGTTATGAACCCGTTCATGTACTCGCCGGGGCCACCACATGGGACCCATGGAAGCGCATCGGGAGGTCGGCGCCGTCTGCGCGACGCCACGCCGGGCGTGCGCACTGCGGGACATCCTGGCTGTGGACTGTGTGCACAGGCAGGGGCCCATGCGTGCGTGCAACGGCGACGCGGGTCGCCACGGCCATCGCGCGGCAGGTCCCGGCGCATCCGGCCGCGGCGAGGGCCTGTGGTGGAGACCCGTGCGTCTGCCCGACGTAGTGACCCTGTGGCGTCGAACGGATCGCACGGCCGTGATCCACCACATCTTCGACACCCTTGGAGGCGGTTAGGAGGGATTTATGGACCGCTGGGGAGTTGGGGAAGGGAGCGGTACACGTCGAGAGAGACGCCGATGATGCGGAGGACAGAATGGGCTCGATCCCACA
>JAJZYS010000044.1 GCA_021797925.1 Bacillota bacterium | reverse complement strand
CGCCCTGGCGCGGGCGGTTCGTTCCGACATCGACGCGGTGTGGGAGGCCATCCGGGAGGCGGAGGACCCGCAGATCCACATGGTCCTCGGGGTCTCCGACATCCACATCCAGGGCAAGTTCGCCCGCAGCCGCGAGGAGATCCTGCAGATGGGCGTGGACGCCGTGCGCTACGCCCGGCGCTACACCTCGAGCATCCAGTACTCCACCGAGGACGCGGGCCGCGCCGACCTCGCGTACCTGGCGCGTACCGTGGAGGCGGTGATCGACGCGGGCGCCAGCGTGGTGAACATTCCCGACACCACCGGCTACTGCGGGCCCGACGAGTTCGCCGGCATCATCCGCTACCTCTTCGAGCACGTGCCCAACATCCACCGGGCGCTGGTCTCGGTGCACTGCCACAACGACCTGGGCCAGGCGACGGCCAACACCCTGGCCGCGGTGCGCGCCGGGGCCCGGCGGATCGAGGTGACCATCAACGGCCTGGGCGAGCGGGCGGGCAACTGCGCGCTGGAGGAGGCGGTGATGGCCATCAAGGTGCGGCCGGACCGCTACGGCGTGCAGACGGGCATCGTCACCAGCGAACTGTACCGCACCAGCCAGCTGGTATCGTCCCTCACCGGCGTATGGGTACAGCGCAACAAGGCCATCGTGGGTGCCAACGCCTTCGCCCACTCCTCCGGGATCCACCAGGACGGGGTGCTCAAGCAGCGGCTCACGTACGAGATCATCGACCCCAGGGACGTGGGGGTGCCCGAGTCCTCCATCGTGCTCACCGCGCGCTCCGGGCGCCACGCGCTCCGGGCCCGGCTGGAGGACCTGGGGTACACGATCGAGGGGGAGGCCTTCGAGGAGATCCACCGGCGGTTTCTGGAGCTGGCGGACCGCAAGAAGGAGGTCTTCGACGGGGATCTGGTGCAGCTGGTGCGCAGCCAGGAGCACGACGCCGGCCAGGAGCGGGGGTACGCCCTGGCGTGGGCCGAGGTGCACTGCGTCCCCGGTTCCAGGCCCCGCAGCCGGGTGTGCATCGTCCGGCCGGACGGCACCGAGGCGGTGGAGGAGGCCGAGGGGGACGGCCCCGTGGACGCGGCCTACCGGGCGGTGGGCCGGATCATCCCGCTGGAGTGCAAGCTGCTGGAGTTCGGCCTCAGGTCCGTGACCGAGGGGATCGACGCCCAGGCCCAGGTGCACGCCCGCATCCAGGTGGGCGAGCGCATCTACACCGGCAGCGCCGCGGAGACCGACATCGTGCTCTCGGGGATCCGGGCGTACGTGGACGCCATGAACCGGGCGCTCGCGGACCAGGCCCCCATCCCGGCGGGAGAGCGGGCATGAGCGGGGGGCGCAAGGCACCGGTACCCTACGACACCACCCTGCGCGACGGGACCCAGGGCCTCGGGGTGAGCTTCAGCGTGGCCGACAAGCTGAAGATCGCCCACCGGCTGGCGGCGTTCGGCATCCCCTACATCGAGGGCGGCTGGCCGGGGTCCAATCCCCGGGACGCGGCGTTCTTCGCGGCGGCCCGCCACGAGGACTTCCAGGGGGCGCGCATCGCGGCGTTCAGCAGCACCCGCCGCCCCCACGTGGCGCCCGGTGACGATCCCAGCCTGCGGGCGCTGGTGGAGGCGGGCACCGAGGTGACGTGCCTGGTGGGCAAGAGCTGGGACCTGCACGTGGACAAGGCCCTGGGCACGACCCTCGAGGAGAACATCCAGATGATCGGCTCGTCCATCGCCTTCCTCAAGGGCGAGGGCAAGGAGGTCGTCTACGACGCGGAGCACTTCTTCGACGGGTTCCGCCGCAATCGCGCGTACGCCATCGAGACCCTCCAGGCGGCCGAGGCGGCGGGCGCCGACTGGATCGTCCTGTGCGACACCAACGGCGGCACCCTGCCCCAGGAGGTGGCCCCCATCATGGCGGCGGTGGCCGCGGCGGTGAAGACGCCGCTGGGCATCCACCCCCACGACGACTGCGGGCTGGCGCTGGCCGTGGCGCTCGAGGCCGTCCGCGCCGGGGCCCAGCAGGTGCAGGGCACCCTCAACGGCTACGGCGAGCGCACCGGCAACCTCAACCTGATCACCTTCCTGGCGGTGGCGGAGCTGAAGCTGGGCATGTCGATCCTGCCGCCGGGGCGGCTCGAGCAGATCACCGACCTCAGCCGGTACGTGGCGGAGGTGGCCAACCAGGCCCTGAGCCCCTCGCTCCCCTTCGTGGGCGAGCGCGCCTTCGCCCACAAGGGCGGCGTCCACGTGAGCGCGGTGATGCGCGAGCCCGAGACCTACGAGCACGTGCCCCCGCAGCGGGTGGGAAACCGCCGGCAGGTGGTCGTCTCGGACCTCTCGGGCCGCTCGAACCTCCTGGAGCGGGCCCGGGAGCTGGGCATCGACGCCCGCGACCGCGCCCGCGTGGCCCGGCTGCTCGAGGAGGTCAAGCGCCTGGAGCACCTGGGGTACCACTACGAGGCCGCGGAGGCGTCCTTCGAGCTGCTCGCCCGCCGGGTCCTCGAGGACCACGTGCCCCACTTCGACCTGGTGGGCTACCACGTCCGGGTGGAGGGGCACCAGGACGGCGTGCCGCTCAGCGAGGCCACGGTCCGCATCGAGGTGCGAGGGGAGCTCGCCCACACCGTGGCGGGGGGCGACGGCCCGGTGGCGGCCCTGGACCGGGCGCTGCGCCTGGCCCTGATCCCCGCGTTCCCCGAGATCGAGGCGATGCGCCTGGTGGACTACAAGGTCCGGGTGCTCGACGGGGAGGAGGGGACCGGAGCCCGGGTGCGCGTCCTCATCGAGACCGAGGACGGCCACGGCTCGTGGACGACCATCGGGGTGTCGGACAACGTCATCGACGCCAGCTATCAGGCCCTGTCCGAGAGCTACGAGTACGGGCTGATGCGCCGCGAGCGGGCGAAGGACGAGGGGCAGAGGGTCGCGACCCGGGTTTCGGCGGGGGCCGAGTGAGCCGGTCCGCCACCGGTTGCCCCCGGACCGCCTCAATGGTACCCTGAGGGAAAGGCGCGGCACTCCGCGGCCGGCCGCGCGCGCGGCCGCCCGGGCGCCGCGGGCGTCCCCTCCTCGATCCCGCGGGCCGAGAACAAACGACGACAAGCGAAGGGAGCGAACCTGGCTTGGAGGAGGAGCCCGGTCGACTCTTGGAGAGGCGGCAAGGCATGCCAGACAGCCGAGTGCAGGAGCGCTACGACCCCGTCGCCGTCGAAGCCCGGTGGCTTCGCCGCTGGGACGAGGAGGAGCTCTACCGGACCCCTGCCCCCGCTGCGGGCCAGAAGACCTTCTACCAGCTGGAGATGTTCCCGTATCCGTCCGGAGAGCTGCACATGGGTCACGTGCGCAACTACAGCATCGGCGACGTCATGGCGCGCTTTCGGCGGATGCAGGGCCATGCGGTGCTGCACCCCATGGGCTTCGACGCCTTCGGCATGCCCGCGGAGAACGCGGCCATCGAGCGGGGCGTGGATCCCAACGTGTTCACCGAGCGCAACATCGAGCGGGTGCGCACCCAGTGCCGGCGGATGGGCTGGAGCTACGACTGGTCCCGGGAAGTGGTCACCTCCCATCCCGACTACTACCGCTGGACCCAGTGGCTGTTTCTGCTCTTCTACGAGCGCGGCCTCGCGTACCGCAAGGAGGCCAGCGTCAACTACTGCCCCGTGGACGAGACGGTGCTGGCCAACGAACAGGTGGAGGACGGGCGCTGCTGGCGCTGCGGCGCCGAGGTGGAGCAGCGGCGGCTCAACCAGTGGTTTTTCCGCATCACCGCCTACGCGGACCGGCTGCTCGACGACATCGCGCTCCTCGACGGCTGGCCCGAGCGCATCCGCCTCATGCAGACCCACTGGATCGGCCGCTCCCAGGGCGCCGAGGTCAAGTTCACCACCGAGGACGGGCGGAGCATCCCCGTGTTCACGACCCGGCCCGACACGCTGTTCGGGGTGACGTTCCTCGTGCTGGCGCCGGAGCATCCCCTGGTCGAGACCCTGGTGGACCCGGCCCACCGCCCGGCGGTGGAGGGGCTCATCGCCGCTGCGGGCCGGCTGGCGGAGTTCCAGCGCGCCTCCGAGGAGACCGAGAAGATCGGGGTGCCCACGGGCGCCTTCGCCCGCCATCCCCTGACCGGGGAGCTCGTTCCCATCCTGGTGGGCAACTACGTCCTGATGAGCTACGGCACCGGCGCGGTGATGGGCGTGCCGGCCCACGACACGCGGGACTTCGCCTTCGCCCGCCGCTACGGCCTCACGATTCGCCCGGTGATCGCCCCGCCCCCGGGAGTGGACCCCGGCGAGGGAGCGTACACCGGCGAGGGCGTGCTGGTGAACTCGCCGGGCTTTGACGGCATGGCCAGCGACGCGGCCCGGGCCGCCATCGTGGCGGAGCTCGAGGCGCGCGGCATGGGCCAGGGCCGCACCACGTATCACCTGCGCGACTGGCTCATCTCCCGCCAGCGCTACTGGGGGGCGCCCATCCCCATGATCCACTGCCCCCGGTGCGATCTCGTCCCCGTCCCGGTGGAGGCGCTGCCGGTCCTCCTGCCCCCGGGGGTGCGGTTCGGCCACGGCTCGCCGCTGGCGGAGCACGAGCCCTTCTGGCGGACCACCTGCCCCCGCTGCGGGGGACCCGCCCGCCGCGAGACCGACACCATGGACACCTTCGTCGACTCCTCCTGGTACTTCCTGCGCTTCTGCTCGCCCCACGACGACCGGCGGCCCTTCGACCCCGAGGCGGTGGAGCGCTACATGCCCGTGGACGAGTACGTGGGCGGCCCCGAGCACGCGGTGCTGCACCTTTTGTACGCGCGCTTCTTCCAGAAGGTGCTCTTCGACGCCGGGCTCACCCGGGTCACCGAGCCGTTCCACCGGCTGTTCACCCAGGGCATGCTGGTGCAGAACGGGGCGAAGATGTCCAAGTCCAAGGGCAACATCGTCTCCCCCGAGGCGTGGATGGACCGGGTGGGGGCGGACGCGACCCGGGTGCACATGCTCTTCGCCGGTCCCCCGGACCGGGACGTGGAGTGGGTGGACCCGCGCCCGGAGGGTGCGGCGCGGTTCCTGGGGCGGCTGTGGCGCCTCGGCCAGGAGAAGAGCGGCCCTGAGACCCCGGAGGCGGCCCGGGCCATCCGCAGGATCGCGGCTCACGCGGTCAAGAAGGTCACCGAGGACATCGAGCGCCACGCCTTCAACACCGCCATCGCCGCGCTGATGGAGGCGGTGCGGGATCTTTTGGACCAACCGGGACGCGGGCCGGCCTTTTCCGCCGCCGTCCGGGACGTGGTGCGGCTCACGGCCCCCTTCGCCCCCTTCATCACCGAGGCGATCTGGCGGGAGCTCCTGGGCGAGGCCCGAAGCGTCCACCTCGCCTCCTGGCCCGTCTACGACCCCGAGGACGTGCGCCCGCGCACCTCGGAGGTGGTGATCCAGGTGAACGGTCGGGTGCGCGACCGCATCGAGGTGCCCGTGGGACTCGCGAGCGAGGAGCTCGAGCGCGCGGCGCTCGCGCGCGAGCGCATCGTCGAGGCGCTGGGCGGGCGAGCGCCGCGCCGGGTGGTGGTCATCCCCGACCGGCTGGTCAACGTGGTGGCCGATGCCCCCCGCCCGTAGCCCCGTCGACTGGTACCACGCCCCGGTGCCCTCCCCGCTGCCCGCGGTGGCGCTTTTTCACGGCGAGGACGGGTACCTGCGCGTGGAGGGGATGCGGCGGCTCGTGGCCCGCGCCGTCGCCCCCGAGGACGTGGCCTGGGACGTGGGCTGGCTCCCTTCCGCCCAGGCGGACCAGGCGGCGGCGCTGCTCATGGTGCGCCCGCTGGGTCCGCTCAGGGTCGTGGTGCTGGACCTCGAGGAGCTCCCCGGCGAGAGCGCGGCCGGGGGACTCGAGGCGCGCATCCGCTCGCCGCTGCCCGCGACGTTGCTCGTCCTCGGGGTGCGCCGGCTCGACGGCCGCACGCGCCTGGGACGGCTGCTCGCCAGTGCGGCCCACGCCTTTGCGTGCGGGCCCATGACCGTGGCCCAGGCGGTCCGGTGGGCCGCGGCCGAGGCCAGGGAGCGGGGGCTCTCGCCCCGGCCGGGGTACCTGGAGCGGCTCGTGCACCGCATCGGCCCCTCCCCGGGGCGCATCGCCCAGGAGCTCGAGAAGGCGCGGGCATACGGCGGCGAGGAGCTCGACCCGGCGTGGGTCGATCTCCTCGCCGCCCCGGTCCCGCACGAGGGCGTGTTCGCGCTGATGGCGGCGGTGCTGGCGGGCTCCGCCCGCGACGCGCTGGGACGCCTCGACGACCTCCTGGCCCAGGGGGAGAAGCCGCTGGGGATCGTGTCCCTCCTCGAGCGGGAGTACCGCCTCGTGGCCGCCGTGCGCGACGCCCTGCGGGCCGGGTGCGCCCGCGCCGAACTGCCCAGCCGCGCCGGGATCCCGCCCTTCGCCCTGGGCCGCTATCTCGACGCCGAGCGGCGCCTTGGCGAAAAGGCGCTGGACGCGGCGGTGATGGCGCTCTACGAGACCGACCGGGCCATCAAGACCGGGACCGACGCGCCCTGGGCGCTGGAGCGGCTGATCCTGCGGCTCCTCGGGCCCCTGGCTCCGGCGGCGCCAGAAACCCCGGCAGCTCGGCGACCTTGAGCCTTCGCCCCACGATGAACGGCCCGAACTCCGCGTAGCGGGCGCTGGCCGGGTCGAACCGCATCTCGTAGATGAGCCGCTTGAAGTGCACGGGGTCCTCGGCGAAGAGGTCCACCGCCCACTCCCAGTCGTCCAGGCCCTGCGAACCCGAGACGATCTGCGTCACCCGGTCGGCGTGGCGGTGGCCCACCCGGCCGTGCTCGGCCATGAGCGAACGCCGCTCCGCCGCGGTGAGGTCGTACCAGTTGACCTGCTCCCCGCGGCGCTTGTTCATGGGGTAGAAGCACGCGAAGGCGGTCGCGGGCAGCACCGGGTGCAGCCTCGCCTGAAGGACCGGGTTGTCGTCGGCGAGCGCGTCCGCCGCGTGCCGCGAGAGCTCCACCACCGAGAGATAGCTCCAGGTGAGGCGCATGAAGTCCCCGAGCGCGAGCTTCTCCACGGCGAGCTCGAGCTCCCACAGCGCCGCGGCCTCGGGTCGCACGAGCACCAGCCCCAGGTCGCCCTTGCCCGTGAGCACATGATACAGCGCCGCCGAGCCCTCGGGGCCCTGAGGCGTCAGGACGCCGGTCAGAAGCGTCACGGCCTCGTCGAGGATCCGCCGGCGGTCCGGTTCCGGTGCGGCGCGCCAGCGCGGCCAGTCGACCGCGAACACCTCGTGCAGCACCCACGAGCCCTCCAGGGTCTGGGGCGCGTCCGCCGCGCTCACCGGCTCACGCTCCGGCCCCTGAAGGGGCAACGCTCAACCGGTGTGCGCGCTCTGGTGATGACCGATGCGCTTCCACAGCTGGGACTTCTTGCGGGCGGCCTTGTTGCGGTGAATGGTGCCACGCACCGCGGCCCGGTCCAGCACGCCGCAGGCCACCCGGAAGGCGCCCTCCGCGGCCGCGGGATTGTCGCTCGCCAGGGCACTCTCCACCCGCCGGATCGCGTTGCGAATGGCGGTCTTGCGGGCACGGTTGCGCAGCGTGCGGATCTCGGTCAGCTTCACGCGCTTGGCGGCGGATTTGATGTTGGCCATTGATCGTGCACCTCCCCGCCCATCTTACCAGCCCCCGCTGCCCGGCGCAATTCGCGCCCGGCATGAAACCCCGGCCCTGTCCATACGTCAGGGCAGGGGGTGGCCGCATGGAGACACCGCGACGGCACGGCCGGTGGGCGCCGCCGCTCACCGGCCCGGTGACGGGGTATCTCCTCGTCCTCGGCGGACTGCTCCTTGCCCTGTGGAACCACGGGCCGCTCGACGTGGCCCCGGCGCTGAGCACGGGGCGGGCGGGGCCGCCCATCGGGATCAGCCTGCCCGCGTCGGTGCTGGAGGGCGCCCTGGGCTCGGCGCTGCCGCTCTACGACTGGCTGGGGCCCCGGCCCCGGGTGCAGGCCGAGGCCGAACTCCTGCGCCTGGTGACCGCCGCCCTGGCCTGGGACTTGGACTCCCTGCGCGTCGGCGACCCCGGGAGCTTCCTGTTCCAGGGGCTCGCCGGCGTCGGTCAGCCGCCGCCGACCTACTCGGCGCCCACCGTCCGGTCGGTCCTGGGGATGATCGCCCCGCTGGCGGCGCCGCCGCCCAGCGCCGCCGTGCGCAACTCCCCCCTGGCCGTCCCCCCCTTTCCCGCCGTGCCGCCCGCGGTGGTGGCGGGGCGGGGACCGGTGCGCGTGGGGATCTACCACACCCGGTCCATGGAGTCGTTCTACCCTGCGCTCCTGGCTGCGGGTCGAGGGCACCCCGCCTTTGCCCGCAGCTTCGAGCAGGCCATCTCGGTGGTGGCGGTGGGCGGGGCGCTGCAGCGGGCGCTCGCGGGCCTGGGCGTGGCCAGCGCCCACTCCCTCGCGGTCAACGACCCCCAGGGCATCATCGGCGCGTACCTGAACTCCCTGCGCACCGCGCGCGCCCTGCTCCACCGCTACCCGCACCTCGGGCTGCTCCTGGACATCGCCCGCGGCCGCGGCCCCCGCCAGGCCACGACCGTCCGGATCCACGGGCGCTCGGTGGCGAGGGTGCGCATCGTCGTGGGCTCGGACCGAAGGCTGCCGAACCCGCGCTGGCGCGACAACCTGGCCACCGCGCGCCGCCTCGAGGCGGCGCTGGAGCGCGACGCGCCGGGACTGAGCCGCAAGATCCGGATCTCTCCCGACCCGTTGAACCAGCAGGTCAGTCCCTTCGCCCTGACGGTGGAGATCGGGGGCGTGGACAACACCCTGGGCGAGGAGGACCGGGCGGCGGCCTACCTGGCCGTGGCCGCGGCGGACCTTGTCACCCGGCCGTGAGTTGGCGGCGCGCCCGGCCCGAGGCGGTGGAAGGGACGCGGGTCGGGCGCGTGGAAGGAAGCCGCGGGGTGGTGGTGTGGACCTCAACGCCGACATGGGCGAGGCTGCGACGCCCGAGGCGCTGCGGCGTGAGCGGGCGCTCCTCGACGTGGTCACCTCCTGCAGCGTCGCCTGCGCCTTTCACGCGGGCGACCCCGGCGCCATGGCCCGCACGCTGCGCGCTGCCCGGGAGCGCGGGGTGGGGGCGGGGGCCCATCCCGGGTACCGGGATCCCGCCGGGTTCGGGCGCCGGCCCCTGGAGGTGGCGCCGTCGGTCCTACAGGCGGAGCTCGTCTACCAGGTGGGGGCGTTCTGCGCCCTGGCCCGGTGGACGGGCGTCGAGCCGCGCCACGTGAAGCTGCACGGCGCGCTGTACCACCGCGCCCTCGGCGACCCCGTCACGGCCCGCGCCCTCGTGGCGGCGCTGGCGGCGCTGGACGGCCCGCGGCGGCTCTTCGTGCCGGCGCCGAGCGCGCTGGCCGACTGCGCCCGGCGGGCCGGGCTCACGGTGGTGCGGGAGGGCTTTGCCGACCGGCGCTACCGCAGCGACGGCACCCTGGTCCCGCGGGGGGAGGCGGGCGCGGTCATCACCGACCCCGAGGCCGCGGCGGCCCAGGCGGTGCGCCTGGCGCAGGAGGGCCGCGTGACCGCGGTGGACGGGACGCAGATCCGCGTGCAGGTGGACACGATCTCCCTTCACGGGGACACTCCGGGGGCCGATGAGCTGGCCCGGCGGGTGCGGGCGGCCCTGGTGGCGGCCGGGGTGCCCCTGGCGCCGCCGTGAGGCCCGCACGGCGGCGCCGGACTCTTGCCATGCTTCCCAATGTGTAGTACAATGCCTTCGGCGCGGCGCCCCCGGGGCGGAGCCAAGGAGGTGGATCCATGGTCGAAGCGGTCACCGATCGCGAGTTCCAGTCCAAGGTCCTCGAGGCCAAGACGCCGGTGCTGGTGGACTTCTGGGCGCCCTGGTGCGGGCCCTGTCGCATGGTGTCCCCCATCGTGGACGAGATCGCGACGGCGCGCTCGTCCAGCCTGCACGTGTACAAGCTCAACGTGGACGAGAACCCCCACACGGCCTCGCGGTACCAGATCATGAACATTCCCACGCTGGGCGTGTTTCGCGGCGGCCAGCTGGTGGGGCGCATCGTGGGCTACAAGCCCCGTCCCGCCCTGGAGCGAGAGCTCGACCGGTACATCGCGGCGTCGGCGACGGCGTAGCCAAGGCCCCAAGGCAAGGGCAGCTTCAAGGGCGGAGCGCTCCGGGCTCCGCCCTGTGTCCTGACATCCCCGGGTACGGGTCCCGACCGGCAGGATCGCCGCCCGATGGCGCGAAGCATACGCTGACACGGTCCGTGCAGAGCGCCCGAGGCGCCTGACGCACCAAAGCGAGGCGGAAGCCGATGGTGGAGATGGAGGTGCTCGTGGTCGGCCAGGTCCAGGAGAGCCGCGACCACGTGCTCATCCTGCGCGAGAAGAACGGGGACCGGATGCTCGTCATCGGGATCGGCCCGTGCGAGGCCATGGCCATCGCCCTGCCCGTGCAGGACGTGCACGTGGGCCGGCCCATGACCCACGATCTCCTTGTGGCCGTCATCTCCCGGCTGCGCGGGGAGATCCGCCGGGTGGTGATCCACGACCTCAAGGCCGACGCCTTCATCGCGGTGCTGGAGATCGACACCGCCATGGGCCTCATGGAGGTGGACTGCCGCCCCAGCGACGGCGTGGCCATCGCGGTGCGCGCCGGCGTCCCCATCGTGGTCACCGAGGGCGTGCTGACCCAGGCCGCCGTGCGGGGAGAGCGGCCGGTCGAGTAAGCCTGGGGCGTGGGCCCGATGGCGGATCCGCGAGCGCTCTGCTATACTGGGCCCATGGACAGGGTGGGCCGGTTGCGGGCGTCGGCTCGCCCTTCGCGTCTTCTTCGCCCCGACCGGGCGCGACGCCCGGGAGCATCCGGTGTCGAGAGGCCCCGGGGGCGACCCATCCCCGGGGCTGCGGTGCACGCGTCCCGGTCCGTCCGGCTCTGAGGGTTTCCGACGGTTGAGCCGCGAAGGAGGCGGTGCCTTGGATGCCGTCGCGGGGAGCCGGGGGTCGCCCGGCCCGGGTGACGTGGTGAGCCGGGCTTGACGGACCGGCGGCACATCCGCAACTTCTGCATCATCGCCCACATCGACCACGGCAAGTCCACGCTGGCCGACCGGATCCTCGAGGCGACCCACGCGCTCTCGGCCCGGGAGATGACCGACCAGGTGCTCGACACCATGGACCTCGAGCGCGAGCGGGGGATCACCATCAAGGCCCAGGCGGTGCGCCTCGTGCACGCCGTCGGTGCGACGCAGTATTTTCTCAACCTCATCGACACCCCGGGCCACGTGGACTTCAGCTACGAGGTCTCCCGGTCGCTGGCGGCGTGCGAGGGGGCGCTGCTCGTCATCGACGCCGCCCAGGGGATCGAGGCCCAGACCCTGGCCAACTTCTACCTGGCCGACCAGCACCGCCTCGCCATCATCCCGGTGATCAACAAGATCGACCTGCCCGGCGCGGATCCCGACGGCGTGCGAGACGCGCTGGAGGAGACCCTCGCCATCGACGGCTCGGAGGCCATCCTCACCTCGGCGAAGCTCGGCACGGGGATCGACGAGCTCCTGCGGGCGGTGGTGGAGCGCATCCCGCCCCCGGCGGGCGACCCCGAGGCGCCGCTCAAGGCCCTCATCTTCGACTCCCACTTCGATCCCTACCGGGGCGTCATCGCCCACGTCCGGGTCGTGGACGGCTCGCTGCGGGTGGGGCAGGGGATCCGCATGATGGCGCAGGGCGCGAGCTTCACCGTGGCCGAGCTGGGAGTGTTCACCCCCCGGCCGGTGAACGTGGAGGTCCTGGGCGTGGGGGAAGTGGGGTACCTGGCCGCGAGCATCAAGCGCATCGCCGACGCGAGGGTGGGCGACACGGTCACCGACGCCCAGCGGCCGGCCCGCGAACGGCTCGCCGGCTACCGGCCCGTGATCCCCATGGTCTTCGCCGGACTCTATCCGGCGGATCCCGGCCAGTACGACGCCCTGCGCGAGGCGCTGGAGAAGCTGCAGCTCAACGACGCGGCGCTCTCCTTCGAGCCCGAGACCTCGGCCGCCCTGGGCTTCGGCTTCCGGGCGGGGTTTCTGGGGCTGTTGCACCTGGACATCGTCCAGGAGCGGCTCGAGCGCGAGTACGGGCTGGAGCTTGTCACCACCGCCCCCAACGTGACCTATCGCGTCACCGACGATCACGGCCAGGTCCAGGTGATCCAGAACCCGGCGGACATGTCCTCGGACCGGCCCCCCCAGCTCGTGGAGGAGCCGGTGGTGGCGGCGACCGTGATCGCCCCGGCCGACTGCGTGGGGGCGATCATGGAACTGTGCCAGGAGCGCAGGGGCCGCTACATCGACCTCACCTACCCGGACCCCCGCCGGGTGGTCGTGCGCTACAGCCTGCCGCTGGGCGAGATCATGTACGACTTCTTCGACGCGCTCAAGTCCCGCACCCGGGGATACGCGTCCTTCGACTACACCCTGTCCGGCTACGAGCCCGCGGACCTCGTGAAGGTGGACATCCTCCTGCAGGGCGAGGTGGTGGACGCGCTCTCCTTCATCTGCCACCGGGACCGGGCGGCCGCCCGGGGCCGCGAGGTGTGCGAGCGCCTGGTGGGCATCCTGCCGCGGCAGCTGTTCGAGGTGGCGATCCAGGCGGCCATCGGGCACCGGATCATCGCCCGGGAGACGGTGCGGGCCCTGCGCAAGGACGTCCTGTCCAAGTGCTACGGGGGGGACGTGACCCGCAAGCGCAAGCTCCTCGAGAAGCAGAAGGAGGGCAAACGCCGCATGCGCCGCATCGGCAGGGTGGAGGTGCCCCAGGAGGCGTTCATGGCGGTGCTGCGCCGTGAGTAGGCCGCTGGGGCTGTACGTGCACCTGCCGTTCTGCGTGCGCAAGTGTCCCTACTGCGCGTTCAACTCCCACGCCCTCACCGCCGAGGACTCCCTGGAGGGCTACGCCGCGGCCCTGGAACTCGAGGCGCGCCGCCGCCGGGCCGAGGCGGACCGACCCGTGACCAGCGTCTTCTTCGGCGGGGGCACTCCCACCGTCTATCCCGCCCAAGCGCTGGTCCGGATCCTCTCGACGCTGCGGAGCGTCTACGGCTTCGCGCCCGACTGCGAGGTCACGGTCGAGGCCAACCCCGGCACGGTCGCCCCGGCCGACTTCGTCCGCCTGCGCCGCGGCGGTTTCACCCGGGTGTCCAT
This sequence comes from Bacillota bacterium, assembly GCA_021797925.1. Lineage (GTDB taxonomy): Bacteria > Bacillota > Sulfobacillia > JAJZYS01 > JAJZYS01 > JAJZYS01. Next base: position 3,051 of record JAJZYS010000044.1, on the reverse strand, counting down.
CGGCGGGCAGTCCTTCCATCCCGACCGGCTCCGGGTGCTCGGGCGCATCCACGGACCCGGGGAGATCGCGGCGGCGGTGACGGCGGCGCAAGAGGTCTTCGCCCAGGTGAACCTCGACCTCATGTGGGCGCTGCCGGGCCAGGAGCTGGCCGAGTGGCAGGCGGACCTGGAGCAGGCCGTGGCGCTGGGGCCGAGCCATCTGTCGCTCTACGGGCTCGAGATCGAGGCGGGCACCCGGTTCGCGACGCTTCACCGCCAGGGGCGGCTCAAGCTTCCCGACGAGGCGAGTGTGCTGGCCATGGGCGCCCTGGCGCGGCGCCGGCTGGCGCGGGCGGGCTACGTGCAGTACGAGGTGTCGGGCTGGGCTCGGCCGGGCTGTAGGTCGCGCCACAACCTCAACTACTGGCGCCGGGGCGAGTACCTGGGCCTGGGGGCGGGGGCGCACTCGTTCGTCGGCGGGGTGCGCTCGTGGAACCTCAGCTCGCCGTCGCGCTACGCCCGGGCGCTGGCGGACGGGGGGCTGGCGCGGCAGGGGTGGGAGCGCCCCGATCGCAACGAGGCGGCCGACGAGTGGCTGGCGCTGCGGCTGAGGCTGGTGGAGGGGTTCTCCGAGGCGGCCTTTCGCCGGGCGTTCGGGCTCACGGTGTCGGAGGCGTTCCCCGGGGTCCTCGCCGAGCTCTGCGCGCTGGGCCTCCTCGTGCGCGGCGCCGGCCGCGTGCGGCTCTCCGCCCGGGGGCGCATGCTCATGAACCGGGTGGTGCTGGAGCTGAGCGCGCGACGCATCGACTTGACAGCACTGCCGCCCAGCGCTTAGTGTAGGATCAGGATTTTAGCACTCTCTCCGATGGAGTGCTAAGCGTGGCAAGGAGGTGACTCCCTGGTGCTGGATGAGCGCAAGCGCGAGGTACTCAGAGCCGTCATCGAGGACTACGTGTCCTCGGGCGAGCCGGTGGGTTCCCGGACCGTGGCCCGCAAGTATGGCCTGGGGGTGTCGCCCGCCACGATCCGCAACGAGATGGCGGACCTGGCGGAACTGGGCTATCTGTCCCAGCCCCACACCTCGTCGGGCCGCATCCCCTCGGACAAGGGCTACCGCTACTACGTGGACTGCCTGATGCCCCACGACCGGGTGTACGGGTCCGACGTGGCCATGCTCCGGGCCATCTACGACCGGCGGGTGCGGGAGCTTCAGTGGCTCGTGCAGCAGGTGGTGAAGCTGCTCTCGGCCGCCACCGGTTACGTGACCGTGGGCATGGTGCCGTCGGAGCCGACGGACGTCATCCAGACGTTCCGGGTGCTGGAGCTGGAGGGGCGGCGGATCCTGCTGCTCGTGGTCAGCGCCCGCGGCAGCGTCCAGCACCGGGTGGTGGACCTGCCCGAGGGCGTGCGCTTCGAGACGCTGGAGCACGCGGTGGCCCTTCTGGGCCAGAGGCTGCGGGGCATGAACCTGCACCGGGTGGACCGGGGGCTGCTGGAGGATCTGGCGGAGGGCGTGGAGGCGCGCCGCCGGGTGCTCGAGGAGGTGGTCTCCTTCGTCCTGGCCACCGGGCTCGGGGAGGAGGAGCGCATCGCCCGCAGCGGCACCCTCAACATGCTCAACCACCCGGAGTTCCGGGACATGGAGCGCTACCGGCAGATCCTGAGCCTCCTCGAGGCGGACGAGCGGGTGGTGGCGTTCCTCCTGGGCGCCAGCGAGGGATCCGGGCTGTCGGTGCGCATCGGCGAGGAGAACCAGGTGCCCGAGATCCAAGAGTGCGGGCTGGTGTCCGCCGAGGTGACCGCCCAGGGCCAGTCGCTGGGGCGGTTCGCGGTGGTGGGGCCCAAGCGCATGGATTACGCGCACGTGGTGTCGCTCGTGGAGCGGCTGGTGCAGGTGGTCCGCGAGGCGTGGAATCTGTCGCAATCGGGGTGAGTGCTGGTGCAGGACCCGCCGGTGCCCGACGAGGTGGCCGAGGGTGAGCCCGAGACCGAGATCGCGGCGCTCGAGGCCAAGATCGAAGCGATCACCGCGGAGCTGAAGGAGGAGCGGGAGTCGTTCCTCCGGCTGCGCGCGGACGTGGAGAACATGCGCAAGCGGCTGGCCCGCGAGCGCGTCGAGGACGAGGACCGGCTGCGGGCGGAGCTTTTCCGGCGGTTTCTGCCGGTGCTCGACAGCCTGACCCGGGCGGTCGAGGCTCCCGACGCCCCGGGCCTGCGCGAAGGGGTCGAGCTGACGCTCCGGCAGATGCAGACGGTGTTCGCCCAGGGCGGGGTGGAGGCCATCCCCTCCGACGGCGAGGCGTTCGACCCGCGCTGGCACGAGGCCCTCTCCCAGGAGGAGCGCGCGGACGTCCCCGAGGGCCGGGTGCTGGAGACCTTCGAGGTGGGATACCGGATCGGCGACCGGGTGCTGCGCCCGGCCCGGGTGAAGGTGGCTCGGGGCCGGCCGGACGCGTGATGGATGCCGAGCGCATCTACCGGCGGCTGGCCGACGAGCTCGAGTTCACCCGCGGGATCCGGGCGGCGGAGCATCCCGAGGTGGCGGCGGCGCTGCGCCGTGCCGCCGCGGGCGCCGAGGCCCGCCTGCGCCATGAGTCGCGGGTCGAGGTGACCCTTCCCTTCCTCGCGGCGGACGGCGAGGAGCCCGTTCATCTGAGCGTGCTGATCCAGCGTCCGTGATCCGGCGCCCCTCGAGGAGGTGCAGGCGTGGCCAGCAAGGACTACTACGCGGTGCTCGGCGTCGAGCGGGGCGCCAGCGACGAGGAGATCAAGCGAGCCTATCGGCGGCTCGCCCGGCAGCATCATCCCGACGCCAACCCTGGCGACCCCACCGCCGAGGAGCGCTTCAAGGAGATCGGGGAGGCGTACTCGGTGCTCTCGGACCCTCAGCGCCGGGCGGCCTACGACCAGTTCGGGACCGCGGACCCCTCCGCGGGGTTCGGGCCGGGGTCGGGCTTTGGCGCCAACTTCGGGTCCATGGGGGACATCGGGGACATCTTCGACGCCTTCTTCGGCGGCGGCGTGGGGCAGTCGAGCCGCCGGCGTTCCGGGCCGCTGCGGGGCAGCGACGTG
>JAJZYS010000277.1 GCA_021797925.1 Bacillota bacterium | reverse complement strand
CGTGGACGGGCGGGTTCCCATCCCCCCCGATCGCGGCCTTGCGGTTCTCGAATGCTCGCGAAACGACGGGGCGGCAGCGCGCCCCCATGAGGAGGAGTTCAGCCGGTGACGCCTTGGTGGAAGCATGCGGTCATCTACCAGATCTATCCTCGCAGCTTTGCCGACGCCTCGGGGGATGGGGTCGGCGACCTGCCGGGGATCCTGGCCCACGTGGACTACATCGAGCGGCTCGGAGTCGACGCCGTGTGGCTCAACCCCATCTATCCGTCCCCCATGCGGGACATGGGCTACGACGTGGCGGACTTCACCGGGGTGGATCCCCGGTTCGGAACCCTCGAGGACCTCGACGCGCTCGTGGACGCCCTGCACCGGCGCCACATCCGCCTGATCCTCGACTTCGTCCCCAACCATTCCTCGGACCGCCACCCGTGGTTTGAAGCCTCGCGCCGGGAGAGCGGGGGGCCCATGGGCCGGCACTACATCTGGCGGGGAAGCCGGGCGCACGCGCCGTCGGGGGATCTCACCAGCATCTTCGGCGGCTCGGCGTGGTCGCTCGACCCCGAGCGCGGGCAGTACTACCTTCACTCCTTCCTGGCGGAGCAGCCCGACCTCAACTGGGAGGAGCCCGAGGTCGTGCGCGCCATGCAGGAGGCCATGGCCACCTGGTTTCGCCGGGGCGTGGACGGGTTCAGGGTCGACGCCGTCACGGCGCTGGCCAAGGACACCTACCTCCTCGACGACGGGACCCGCCCCGAGGCGGCGGACCTCAGGGAGTTTCTGCACACCGCGCCGCGCAGCCCGCTCATGCACCGGGTGCTGCGGTCGCTCAGGGCCGTGGCCGACACCTTCGGAGACCGGGTGCTCGTGGGGGAGACGTGGGTGAACCGCATCGCCGACCTGGCGGCCTTCTACGGCGACGGGGACGAGCTGCAGCTGCCCATGAACTTCGCCCTCATGGAGGCCGAGCCCACCGCCGCCGCGTGGCGGACGGTGGTGGACGAGACGGAGTCGGCGCTGGGCGAGGGGCGCTGGCCGTGCTACTTTCTCGAGAATCACGACATCCCCCGGCTGCCGGCGAGAGTGCCCGACCCCGAGCTGCTGCGCGTGGTCGCGGTGCTGCTGCTGACGCTGCGGGGCACGCCGATCGTGTACTACGGCCAGGAGCTGGGGCTGTGGAGCCCCCCCGTGCCGCCCGAGGCCCAGCAGGATCCCGTGGGTCGGGACGGCACCCGGTTCGGCCGCGACGGCGCCCGCATGCCCATGCCCTGGACCGACGCTCCGGGAGGAGGGTTCTCCGGCGCGGCGCCGTGGCTTGAGATCCCCCCGGGCTACCTGCGGCACGCCGTCAGTGTCCAGGAGCGAAGGGACGACTCCCTGCTGGCGCTCTACCGCGCGCTCATCGCCCTGCGCCGCTCCCGGCCTTCCCTGACCGAAGGCGCGTACCGGGAGGTCGCCGCCGGCGGCGCGCTGGCCTACGAGCGCCTCGCGCCCCGGGAGCGCACGTGGGTGATGGTCAACCCCGAGGCCCGGCCCATGCGGATCCCGGGACCAGGCGGCGAGATCCTCCTCGCGACCCGGCCCGGAGTGCTCGCGCGGGACGGGGAAATCTGGAGGCTGGAGGGCCGTTCGGCGGCGATTGTCGACGTCCGCTGAGGGCAAGGCGGGGCGCCGCGTCGCCGGGGCCGGCGCGGCGCCCGGTCCCCGGGTTCAGCCGGCGATGACGGTGGGGCTCGAGCCGTGGGCCGCCGGGCGGTGGTGACAGTTGCAGGTCTGGCAGTTGCAGCTTCGGCTGCAGGTGCACTCCTGCTGGCAGTTGCCGGACTGACATCCGGCGCAGCAGCAGTGGGCGGACCCGCCGGCGGCGGGGCCCATCGCGTCGGTCATGCTGGATTCCCCTTTCTCGGCGTCCGATGGTGCGAGACACGGGGGATAGTGTGCGCAGCGGCGAGGCCGCTACTCGGCTCGGGCGATCCAGTTCCGTGAGGGCTCGCGGCCGCGCCCGAGGCTGCGGCCGCGGCGTGAGCAGGGAGAGCAGGGCATGCCGGCGAATGAACTCGACCGGTGGCGCACGGCCGCCGAGATCTGGGCAGGGGAGGGCAGCGCCGCCCGGCGGCGCGCGACAGGATGGTGGAAACGGTCCCCGGCGGTGCGTTCGTCGACGCCCTGGCGCCCGGGAAATCGCTGGCCCGGGACGTGGGCTGGGTGGCGGGGTTCGCGGTCCTCACCGCCCTGGCCGCCCAGGCGGTGATCCGGTTGCCGTTCACCCCGGTCCCGGTGACGGGGCAGACCTTCGCCTTCCTGCTGGGAGGCGGGCTGCTGGGGGTGCGCCGGGGCGTGCTGGCGCAGGTCGTGTACGTGCTCATGGGAGTCTTTGGCCTGCCGGTGTTCGCCGGCGGGAGCCACGGCGTGCTCGTGCTCCTGGGGGCCACGGGCGGCTACCTCCTGGGCGGCATCCTGGCGTCCGGGTTGGTGGGGTGGGCGGCGGAGCGCGGCTGGCTCACGGGCGTTTGGCGCTCGGTCCTCGCCATGCTGGCGGGGGAGGCCGCCATCTACGCTCTGGGGCTCGCGGTCCTCTCCCGGTACGTCCCGCCGTCGCGGCTCCTGGCGGACGGGCTGGTGCCCTTCATCCCGGGCGACGCGCTCAAGCTGCTCTTGGCCGCGAGCCTGCTGCCGCTGGGCTTTCGCCTCGTGGGCCGGCGCGGGCGGGCGGCGGGCGCCCCGTAGCCACGCGACCGCAAGGCCGGCCCCGTGCCCACGCACGGGGCC
>JAJZYS010000276.1 GCA_021797925.1 Bacillota bacterium | reverse complement strand
CGGCGATGTGGCCGCTCGATGGGAACCGTGGACGGCGAGGGCAGATCGCGGGGCGAGCACGGTCACGACCGATGATGATGGCGACGGTGAAGGGTGAAGAGGACGTCCCGGCGTCGGAGGTCACGGACGCCGCCGGGTGGGGGTCGCGGCGATCAGCCCAGGTCGGTGTTGACGCTGCCGAAGATCCCGTTGAGGCCGTGGCCCAGGGTGATGATGGCCCCCACCACGACCACGGCCACGAGCGCCAGGATCAGCCCGTACTCCACCATGGTCTGGCCGGACTCCCCTCCGGCGCGCCGCGCCATGCCCCGGGCCCACTGCCGCCACCGGCTGGCCTGTCCGGCGACCGTTGCTGCCAGCATGCTCATCGCAGAACCTCCTTCGTTGAGGGCGGCGCGGATCCCGCACGCGCCCTTGGACTCCACACGTGCGCCGAGGCGTCAAGACGGGCCAGGGATCAGCCCAGGTCGGTGTTGACGCTGCCGAAGATCCCGTTGAGGCCGTGGCCCAGGGTGATGATGGCCCCCACCACGACCACGGCGACCACGGCCAGGATCAGCCCGTACTCCACCATGGTCTGGCCGGACTCGCCGGATCCGCACCGGTTGGCGATGCGGCCCAGCCGCCCTGACCACCTCCACCCTCGTCCGGTCACGACGCTTGCGAGCACACCCACTCTGGAGCCCTCCCTCGGGATGCAAGTTGTGGATCGGCCCATGGGTTCGACGCGCCCACCCGCGACTCCTGCCAGGATACACTAAAAATCGACACGCTTCGGCACTTCGCCTGCGGGGACCCCGCACTCATGACGACTTTATCGACAGCGTTCGCCTGGATCCGACAGGAATTCCCGCCGCCATCGCGAATCCCCCGGTCACATGCCCTCACCGGGGGGACGACGGAGGAGAGGCAGGTGGAGCACCCCTATGCTGGGCATCGTGATTCCCGTGCGCAACGAGGAGGCGGGCGTGGGCCCGCTGCTCGCCGAGCTGCGACGAGACTTCCCGTCCGCGGTCATCTGCGTGGTGGACGGCCATTCCAGCGATGCCAGCCGCGAGGTGGTCCGCGCCATGGCGGCGGGCGACCCGCTGATCAGCCTCGTCGTGCAGCAGGAGCCGGGGTTTGCCCGCGGCCTGCGCCAGGGGCTGCGCTGGGCGCTGGAGCAGGGACTGGATCCCATCGTGCAGATGGACGCCGACGGCAGCCATCCCCCCCAGAGCGTGGCGGCGCTTGTGGCCGCGCTGAGCCGGGCGGACGTGGCCGTCGCCAGCCGCTTTCTCCCGGGCAGCCGGACCCCGGGCCTGCCCTGGCGCCGCCGCCTGCTGAGCCGCTCGGCCGCGGTGCTCCTGGGCCCGGGGCTCGGGCTGCCGCTGCGCGATCCCACGGGCGGGTTCAAGGCCTGGCGGGCCTCGGCACTCGATGTGGCGCTGCGACCCGATCCGGTCGCCAACGGCTTCTTCGTCCAGGCGGAACTCAACCTGTGGGCCCATTGGCGCGGGTTGCGCCTCGCGGAGGTCCCCTTTGCGTTCCTCGAGCGCAGGAGCGGCCGCAGCAGCATGGACCTTCAGAAGATCGTCGACGCCCTCGGCGCCGCCCGGGCCATGTGGCGCCGCTCACCGGAGCGCTCGGGCCGCCTCTGGCGCCTGGGAGCGAGGATCCTCGACGAGGCCACCGAGGTCGCGGCCTTCAACCTGTTGTGGGTCCTGATCGGGGCCGACCCTCTGGCGGCGGGGGCCGCCGGGCTCCTCGCTCCCGGCGCCGCGCTGGCCGTGGACCGCCTCACGGGGAGCCGGACGTGGCCGCGCCCGCGCCTCGCGGCGGAGGCGCTGGGGGCCCTGCCGGTGGCGGGCGGCCTGCTCCTCGCGGCCTGGGCTGGAGCCGACCCGGTGCTGACCAATCTCCTCAGGATCGCGCTCATGTCCGTGAGCCGGGCCGCGGTCCGGCGGCGTGGGGTCCTTCCCGCGCCCGCGCACCGGGTGCGCCCGGCCAGCAGCGATCCCGCCATCGCCGGCGATGCTTGAGATCGACACCCCCGCGCCCGTCGGTTCGGTGCCGTGGCGGATCGGGGCGCTCCTCGCCGCGGTCTTCAGCTTCCGCGAAGCCGTGGACCTCAACGTCATCCCGCTGCAGGTCTACCCCCAGTGGACCGGCCCGATCTTTCTCCTGTTCATCGTGAGCCTCGGCTGCCTGATGCTCGCCATCGCCGCCCGCCCGCGGACGCCCGCCCCGCCCCTGGCGGTAGTGTCCATCCCCACGACCTACGTCCTGGTGGTGGTCCTGGCCGGCATGTTCGCCATTGCCCGCTCGCCGCACGCGTTCTTCTCGGACGAGATGGCGTTCTCCGCCGACGCCGCCCGGCTCGTGGCCCACGGGATGGATCCCTACCTGCACGCCATGGGAAGCCCCTGGAGATTTCCCACGGGGCCGCTGACCCCCACGATGCAGGGAGGGTTCATGCGCGACTTCTCCTATCCCTCCCTGGCGTTTCTCGTCTACGTGCCCGCGGTGCTCATGGGGCTGCACAACATCGCGTTCGTCAACCTGATCCTCGCGCTGGTCGCCCTCGTCCTGCTCTACGCGTGGTCGCCCCCGCCCCTTCGTCCCTTCACGCCGGCCATCTTCCTCGTCGCCCGGCTCATGCCCTTCTCCCTGGGCGCCACCGACACCATCTACCTTGTCCCCATGCTCGCGGTGGTCCGCTACATCCGGGACCGGCCTTGGGTGAGCGCGGTGGCCTTCGGTCTCGCGTGCGCGGTGAAGCAGACGCCG
>JAJZYS010000275.1 GCA_021797925.1 Bacillota bacterium | reverse complement strand
CGTCGGCGTGGCTGTACCCCTGGATGACGTTCGCCGGCTGCTTCGTCGGCCTCCTGACGGTTACCGCCCAGACGCGGCTCTTGACCAGCGCTCCCCGCGAGATGATTGGCCGGGTGGCCGCCCTCACGCAGGCGGGCGCTAACGTGGGCAACATGATCGGGTTGGCGGGGGCCGCCGTCTTCGTGCCCACCCTGGGCATTTCTGGCGTGGTCCAGGACGGGGGGCTCTTGCTCACGGCGCTGTCGCTCGCCCTTGGTGTTGTGGGAGCCGTGAACCGACTGAGGGCGGGAGTCGGAGGGGAGCTGTCGTGGCGGTGGGGCCGATTCCTGCGGCTCGCGGGCACCGCCGGTCTGCCCGCTCCCGAGCAGGTTGTCCCCGATCCTGCGGCCGCCGAAGCGTTGGTGGATGCGGCCGCCCTTGCCGCCGCGGCATGGAGCGAGCGCCGCGCGGGTCTCACGGGCCGGGCAGCGGCCGCGTCGCCTGGTCGGTACACGATCCCGCCGGGAGCCTTAAGCCCGGAGGTGGTGGAACGCCTCTTGGGCGCCGCGGTGGCACCGGGCGTAGAGCTCCTGGCGCGGGCAGCGGAGGGACGCCTCCACGCGGACGGCGGCGCCGGCAGTACCGCGGTGGCGCTCCACGCGGAGATGCTGGCGCTCACGGAAAGCGAGTGGCGCCGACTGGTGGCGGCGGTGGCCGATACGCTGCAGGCGGAGGGGAGGCGGGCAGCGCGGTCGGACCCACGCGATGAACGCCTGGCGCTCTACGTCGTAACCCTGCTGAGCTTTCCCGAGCGCACCGCGGAAGAGGAGGACGCTGGCGGCGGGATACACCCGGAGAGTATGGAACAAAACCCCTGACCGCCTGACCATCGCCCACATGACCCCGGGCAGGACATGGGGCGCGGACCCCGAATCTCCGTCCCGGGTTTCCCCCTTTTCGGCCAGTCCCCCTGGCGTCCCCGTCTGCGGCGGAGCCTATCGTCGGCCGGTTGGTCTTGGCGACCCCCGACGGCGCGGCCGGTAACTCTTTCCTTGTAACACGACATGGTAGCTGGTCTTCACCAGCCGGTCCAGGATGGCCGTCGCCAACACCGGATCCCCACAGACGTCGCCCCGTTCGCTGAAGCCCTTGTTCGCGGGGAGGGCGAGGCTGCCGGTTTCGTAGCGGGCGCTGACCACGCGGAACAACCGGTTCGCCTCCACCCGGTCGAGCGCCAGGTAGCCCACTTCATCGATGCACAGGAGCGTCGGACGCGTGTACACCGCCAGCCGTGGGGTGAAGCGGTTTTCCTGCCAGGCCTTGCGCCGGTCGGCCACCAAGTCCTGCACCGTGATGAAGTACACGGAGTGCCGGGCCTGAATGGCGGCGAGGGCCAGCGCGACCACCAGATGGGTTTTGCCGACGCCGGGCGGGCCGAGGACCACGAGATGGGCCGCCGCATCCCCCCAGGGCAGGGTGGCCAGCTCCCGGATCTGCCGTTCGTCCACGCGGGGCTGGAAGGCGAAGTCGAACGTGTCCAGCGTCTTGCGATACGGGAGATGGGCCCGCGGCGTCCGCGAGGTGATGTACCGCTGCGGGCGCAGGTCCGCCTCCGCTGGCAGGAGGTCCGTGAGGTAGGCGGTGGTCCGGGGTCCCGGCCGCCGCCGCGGCCTCCGCCCGGGCGGCGGCCAACCGGCCCACTTCGCCCCGCTGGAGCCGGGCACACAAGTCGTCGAGCACCGGCGTCATGACGGCATCACCGCGGCGTAGTGCTCCAGGGACCGGGTCGCGACGTAGGCGGGGGGCACCCGCCAGGCGTGGCCGTCGACCGCCACCAGGCCGTCCGTGCCCACCCGCCGGGGACGCTCTTCACGGTCGGCGTACGTGTGGTCGGGGCGCCAGGGCGTGAGCGCCGCCGTATCCGCCGCCCGCCGGCTGGCGGGCGAGGCCTGGAGCGTCACGGGGATCCGCGCGTCCGCGACCGTGGCCACCCAGTGGGCCCCCGGGCGATTCCAGGCCGCGTCATCCACGACCGGGTGCACCCGGGGTCAGCAGTGCCCGCGGAGGTACCGAAGGGGGCGCTCCCCCTGGCCTTGGGTCTGGGCCCGATACGCTTCCGCGGCGTTCGGCACGAACCCTGGGAAGCGCGCGAAGTCGAGAAACCGGGGATGCCCGGTGACGGGGCCGCCCCGTGGCTGGGCCCACACCATGGGCCGCCTGTGGTCCGACAGGATCTCCGCCGGCACCCCACCAAAGTGCGCGAAGGCGTGCTCGAGGCACGTCAGCCGGGTGTCCTGCGTGGTGTCCCGGACGAACTCCCCGTACAAGCACCGGGAGTAGCTCAGGGTGTACACGAAGGCCCAGCGCTGGCGGACGGTGCCGTCGGGGGCCTCCGTCTCGCCAAAGGCCGCCCCGGCGCACTGCGCCTGACGTCCCGCGGGCGTCTCATAGCGCACCACGGGAACCGGCGTCGCCACGGGCCGCCGCCGCGCGATGAACGCGCGCACCAGCGTGAGGCCGCCCGGGTACCCTTGCGTGCGCATCGCGTCAAACACCACGACGCTGTTCCCGCACCCGTCTTGGGTGCGCTGACGGATATACTCGGTGTAGGGCTCGAGGAAACGGGGCTGGGGCACCCGCGCGGGCCCGTGGTCCGCGCGGGGCGCCGCCGCGGTGACGATCTCGCGAATCGTCTGGCGGTCCCGCCCCGTCTCTCGACGGATGGCACTCACCCGCATCCCGTGTTGGACACGGTCTCGCATCTCCAGGGATTCACTCCTCCCCATGGCGCGCATGCCCGGTTCCCTCCTTGTCGGGGCGTTC
>JAJZYS010000043.1 GCA_021797925.1 Bacillota bacterium | reverse complement strand
GCAACTCGGCCGCCATGGACCTTGGCGACGTTGTGCACCAAGGCGAGCGCAGCCTCCCGTTCCCGTGCACCATAGGCCCGCGATGCCGTGGTGTCGAGGATCACTCCCGACTTGAGGTCCATGAGATCATGCACGAGGTAGCTGAGCTGGGCGCCAACGCGATCGCCCTTGCTGAACAGCCGGGCGTCGGGTCGGTCTTGGACCGGTGCGTCCGGTTGGAGAATCGCTCCCCATGGAAGTCAGGGTCTGCAGCCTTGCGTGCCGTCCCTCCTCGGGCACCAAGTCTGCAAGCTGTACGTACTGGAACATCTGCCCAGACTGGCTCTCCTTGCCGAGCACTCCCCTCACCTCTCCAGCACTCTCCGACGTCCACCCCCCAAAATCCTTAACCTTGAACCACCTTTTTCACAGGACTTTTAAGGGCCAGACCTCGACCGTTCGTCATGGGGCGCCCTCGTTGGGATGCGGCCTGGCAGAGGCGGCCTTTTCGGCTTGCTCCACGTGCGCGAAAGGTTCGGTCGCCTCCGGGCTACATCGCCGTGCGCAAGGACTTCGTGAAAAGGCGCCCGCGAACCCGTGCCAGGCCACCCCGGCGGGCCGCAGCGCGCTCCCGGCAAACGTCGACGCCCTGGAGCGCATGTTCCAGGCCGTGCGCGCGGGCGAGGACGACGGCCCGCGCACCGGCGCGCGAGACCCTACACCGCCCTGAGGGCCGTCACCAGCCGGCGCACCGCCTGGGGATCCACCGGCCGCAGGAGGTCGTGCCCGACCTTGAGGCTCGTGGCCACGATGATCCCGTCCACCTCGGGGGCAACCTCGCGCACGTTCTCGGGGCTCACGCTGCCCCCGATCCAGATCCGGGCGCCGGTGCGCGCCCGGACCCGGCGGATCCACTCCAGCGACTGCTCCACCGTGCGCCCGGTGACGATGAGCCCGTCGGCCTTGCCGAACCACACCGCATCCCACGCCGCCTCCTCCAGGGACATCTCCCCCAGGGGGACGCGGGTGCGGTCGTGCACGTCGGCCCACAGCTCGATGAGCGGATCTCCCAGGCGGCGCCTGGCCTCCAGGGCCTCGAGCGCGCCGCCCTCCGCGATGCCCTCCGCACCCACCATGGCGCCCACGTACACCTTGATCCGCACGAAGCCGGCGCCGATGGCCCGGGCGATGGCCAAGGCCGCCGAAGGATCCTCCTCCAGCAGGCTCACCCCCAGGGGCAGGCTCACCGCCTCCCGGATCGCCAGGCCCAGCGCGGTCATCATCGCCACGGTCTCCGGCCGGGCGCGCCTGGGGACCGGAAGGTTGCCGATGTCCTGCAGGATGATCCCGTCGAGGCCGCCCTCGGCCATGGCCACGGCGTCGCGGACCGCCGCCTCCCGGATCTCGGCCACCGGCTCGCCCGCGTACGCGTGGCAGCCGGGCAGGGGCCGGGCGCCCACGCAGCCCAGAAGCGCCGGTGCATGGGCGAACTTCACGGGCGGGTCTCCACGCGGCTGCCGAAGATCTGGCGGAAGTTGACGGACATGCGGTTGGGGTCGTCAAAGCCCAGCATGGTGAGCCCCTTGCTGGACGCGAAGGCGTGCGCGTACACCTCGATGGGGACCACGTAGCTGATGGGCGTGAGCATCTCGTCGTCGACCCCGGGGATCGCCACGGTGAAGTCCGCCAGGGATGCCGTCTCCCGGTCGCCCTCGGCGACGAAGGCCACCGACTGGCCGCCCACGTCCCGCACGGCGGCGAGCTGCTCCCTCGCCCGCCCCAAGGATCGCCCCGGCGGAGCCCACATGAACGTGAGCGTGCCCGGACCGGTGCAGAAGTACTGCTCGTGGGCCCACTCCTCGAGTTCCTGCGCCACGGCGTTCTGGCGGGCGGCCTCGATGAGCTTGGCCATTCCGAACAGCGCCGACCCGTAGCTCGGACCCCCGCCGACGAGAAAGACGGGCCGCTCCCGTGGCGTGGCCTCAGCCAGGCTCACCAGCGCCGCGCGAGCGCGCTCGATGGTCGCGCGGACCACGTCGGCCTGGGCCTCGAGCCGGGCGAGCTCGTGGTCCACCTGGGCGTCCGTGAGACGGCCGCGAAGGCGCGCCACCCTGAGGCCGATGGCGTAAAGGCCCAGCAGCGTGCCCAGGTACGAGAGGGTTCCGGGCCCGAAGCCCACCTCCGGGTAGGCGTAGAAGACGGGAGCCGCCACCACCTGGCCGAGACGGCCCTGGCGGTTGTAGCTGAGCCCCACCGTCATGAGTCCGCGCTCGCGGGCCGCCATGGCCGCCTCCACGGTCCGGGCCACCTTGCCGGAGTTGGAGATGGCGATCACCATGGCGTCGGGCGGGGCGAAGTCCACCAGGTACCGGGAGAACTCCAGCGACTCCAGGGGTTCCACCATGAGCCCCGTCCAGCGCATCAGCGCCAGCCGCGTGGCGATGGCGGCGTAGTAGGAGTCCCCGCAGCCCGCGGCGTAGATGAAACCCGGGACCCGGTCGGGGGGAAGGGCGTCGCTTACCTGGGCGTAGAGCTCCCGCGGCGCCCGCGTGAGCAGCTCCACCTGGGCGTGGATGCCCGCGAGCATGTTGTCCCATTCCAGGCTGACGTTCTCGTCGACCTGCACATACGTGACCTCCTTGCAGCCGGCTGGTACCGGGTCAGGACGGGGCGAAGGCGGGGCGCCGGACGGGGCCGCCCCGCGGCCGAAGCGGGCGCACCTGCCGGCCCGATCCGGGCTCGGCCAGCACCGTCCCGCCGCGAGCCACGGTCCGCCCGCGCAGGATCGTGCGCTCCACGCCGCCGTGCATGACCATTCCATCATAGGGACTGAAGGCCTGCTTGGTAAAGAGCAGATCTCCGCTCACCTGCCACGTCCGGTCGAGGTCGACGATGACCAGGTCCGCGTCGGATCCCGGCCAGATCACGCCCTTGCGGGGATACAGGCCGAAGATCCGGGCCGCGTGGGTGGAGGTCAGCTCGCACAGCCGCTCCATGGACATGGCGCGCCGGTGGACGCCCTCGGTGAGGAGCACCGGCAGCATGGTCTGGATCCCCGACAGTCCGTTGGGCGCCTCCCAGATGTCCGCGGCGCCGGCATCCTTCTCCTCCCGGGTGAACGGGGCGTGGTCGGAGCCGATGGTGTCCACGGTGCCGTCGAGCACCGCCGTCCACAGCGCCTCCACGTTGGCGCGCGAGCGCAGCGGCGGGGCGCACTTGGCGTAGGGCCCCTGGCGCAGCACGGCTTCCTCGTCCAGCGCCAGGTACTGGGGAGCGGTCTCCACGAAGACCACCTGGCCCCCCTCGCGGGCCGCGCGGATGCGCCGCGCCCCCTCGGCCAGGGTCATGTGCACGATGTAGAGCGGCGCCCCCGCCACCCGCGCCAGCATCATCGCGCGCTCGATGGCCTCGAGCTCCGCCTGGGGCGGGCGGGACGCGAGATACGCGGCGGGGTCGCGGCGCCCCGACTCCCGAAGCCGGGCCTCGGCGAACCGGATGATGGCGTCGTTCTCCGCGTGCACCGCCAACAGGCCTTGGCGCTGCCCGAGCTTCGAGAGGGCCGTCGCCAGCACGCCGTCGTCCACCGGCGGGAACTCCCGCGCCGACCAGCACATGAACGCCTTGTACGCCACCGCGCCCAGCGCGTCCATGTCGTCGAGCCGCCGCTCCAGGTCTCCGGCGCTCTCGGGGACGATGCCCCCCCACAGCGCCCAGTCGACCCGGGCCTGGGCCGCCGCCCGGTTCAGCTTCAGGGTGAAGGCGGCCGCGTCCACCGTGGGCGGGTCGCTCAGCGGCATCTCGATGACGGTGGTGATGCCCCCGGCCGCCGCGGCGGCGGTGCCGGTGCTCCAGTCCTCCCGGTGGGTGGGCCCCGGGTCCCAGAAGTGGCAGTGGGGCTCGATGAGCCCCGGCAGCACCCACCGCCCTCGGGCGTCGATGACCTCCGGGGCCGTGAGGTCGCCCGGATGCGCCCCCTCCGCGAGGCAGGCGATCCGCCCGTCCCGAATCCCGACGGATCCCTCGATCACCCCGTTGCCGGTGACCACGCGCCCACCGGCGATCACGGTGTCAACCTTCATCGCCATCGCTCCCCCTCTCCCCGTCTCGCGTCGGGACGGCGGACCCGGCGCACACGCGACGGTAGCGCGCCGCGAAGCGCCGGGGCGTGTAGTGGGCCGGCAGCCTCGCCCCGGTGCTCTCCACGATGAAGGACGCCGCGGCCGTGCCCGCGCAGGCCGCCCGGACGGGGTCGAGCCCCCGGGCGACGCCGGCCATGAACCCCCCGCAGAAGGCGTCGCCCGCGCCGGTCACGTCCCGGACCGCGAGACCGGGCACCGGGCCGACGTGGATCGACCTCAGGCGCGCCCGGTCGAAGACCCGCGCCCCCCGGGCCCCCTCCTTGACCACCACCCAGGGGCAGCCCAGCGCAAAGATGTCGTCCGCCCACGCCGAGGAATCCGACCCGGACCGGCCGAAGAGGAGCTCGAGGTGCTCCAGGCTCGGCATGAAGTAGGTGCACATGGCCGCAAGGCGCAATAGCCGCTCCGGGCAGGCGCGGAAGAAGTGGGTCTCGGTGTCGGCGCCCACCTCCGCCCCCAGGCTGACGAGCGCCTCCGCCAGCTCGATCTGCATGGCGACCGACGCCGGGGTCAGGTGCACCCGCGCCGGGCCCGCTCCCCCGAGGTCCGCGGGAATGTCCGCCGGCGTGGGCGTCAGCTCGTCCAGGGCGCCCCAGTCCTCGAAGTCGTAGCGGCGGGTGCCGTCCGGCAGGAAGTGGCACGCATCGTGGATGCTCGCGCGCCCCGTGCGGCGGACGGCGAGGCGAACCCCCCGCACCTGGGCCGCGAGGTCGTCGATGGGGTAGTCGCGGCCCACGACGCTCACCAGGGTCACGGGAACCCGGCTCATGACCGCCCCCAGCGCCGCGAACACCGCGGCTCCCCCCACGGTGCCCAGCATGGGGGCGCCCTCGAGGGGGTAGATGTCGTCGATGGTGCACTGGCCCATGACGACGATGCGCCCGCCCGCCCCCGTCACGGCGCCGGCTCCGCCGCTTGGGGGGCAGGCTCCGGCGGGACGGCGCGCCGGCGACGGCGACGGCGGCGGTTCGCGTAGAACAGGGCGGCGATGGCCAGCAGGTACGGGAGCATGAGCACGAACTGGGGCGAGAAGGCGGGGTTCATCTCCATGAGCGTGGCGAATCCCTGGGAGAAGCCGAAGATGAGGCTCGCCGCCGCCACGTAGACCGGCACGCCGTTGCCGAAGATCACCGCGGCGAAGGCGATGAACCCGCTGCCCGAGGTCATGTTCATGGAGAACAGGTGCACCGATCCCAGCGACAGCACCGCGCCGCCCAGCCCGCACAGGACCCCCGACAGGAGGAACGTGGCCATCCGGGTCATGAGCACCGGCGTCCCCGCCGCCTGGGCCACGAGCTGGGACTCGCCCACCGCCCGGACCCTCAGGCCGAAGAGCGTGTTGCGCAGCGTCCAGGCCACCACCGCCACCAGGATCCACGACAGGAAGACGAGCGGATTCTGACCGTTGATCATCTCCCCCAGCACGGGCACGTGGGCCAGGAGCGGCGCCCGGACCACCGGCAGCCCCCGGGGCAGGTTCAGGTAGCCGCTGGTGGTGGTGGCGCGCAGGAGGTAGGAGGTCAGGCCCAGGGCAAAGGTGTCCAGGGCCAGTCCCACGATGACCTCGTCCGCCCTGAACGACAGCACCAGCACCCCCATGACCCCGGCCAGGAGCCCCGCGGCCAGCATCGCGCCCACCACGCCGATCCATACCGAGTGCGAGATGGCGGCGACGTCCACGGCGGCGAAGGCCGCCACCAGCATGAACCCTTCCAGGGCGATGTTGAAGATGCCCGCCCGGTAGCTCAGCAGGCCGCCCAGGCTCGCGAAGAGCAGGGGCGAGGTCAGCTGGAGCCCGGGGCCGATGAGGGTCAAAAGCTCATGCATGGGAACGGCTCCTTCCCGGCAGCCGGGGCCGCCTCCGCCAGCCTTCTCCGGGCAGCGACCGGGCGGAGACGAACATCACGAGCCCGGCGGTGAGCACGTCGGCGATGTAGCGGGAGATGGGGGTGAAGATCTGAAGCCCCAGCCCGCCGTTCTGCAGCGCCCCGAAGAACAGGCCCGTCACCGGGGCCAGGAGGGGGACGTTGCCCGCCAGGAGCGCCGCCAGGATGCCGTTGAACCCCACGTTGGAGCTGAAGGGGGTGATGTCGGCGAAGAACACGCCGCCCGTCACCGCGGCTCCGGCCATGCCCGCCAACGCCCCGCTGCCCAGCATGGCGACCACCATGAGACGCCTCACGTTCAGTCCCGCCCCCTCGGCCACCTCGCGGCCCGTGCCCACCATGCCCAGCTCGTACCCAGTCACCGTGCGCGCGTAGAACCACGCGATGAAGACGGCGGCCGCGATCGCGAGCGGCAGCATGAAGGTGACCTGGGACTGGGGGAAGAGGGGGGGGAAGCGCGCCCCCGCCGCCAGGGGGAAGGTCTGGGTGTTCGCTCCCGGCTGCACGCCCGTGGCCCGGTACACGTCCTCCACCAGGTACTGGTTGAGGAGCGAGGCCACGTAACTCATCATGAGGGTCGTGAGGATCTCGTTCATGCCGGCGGCGACCTTCCACAGGATCGGCGGCAGGGCCCACAGCGCGCCCCCCACGGCCCCGCCCAGCACCACCAGGGGCACGTGGATCCAGGGGGAAAGGTGCGCGAAGGGCGAGGCGAAGCCCACCCACGCCGCCGCGAACGCCCCCATCTCGAACTGCCCCTGGCCGCCGGCGTTGAAGACCCCGGCGCGGAACGCGAAGATGAACGACAGCGCCGAGAGGATGAGCGGGGTGCTCAGGGCCAGCGACGCCAGGGTGGTGATCGACGAGCCGAACGCGCCCTGAAAGATCCCCACCGCGGCCTGGGCGGGGCTCTGTCCCGTGGCCAGGAGCAGCCCCGCCCCCACCAGGCACGCCAGCGCCACGGCCAGCGCGAACCGGGCCGCCGGCCGCGCGAGGCGGGCGAGGGGAACTCGCCGCGCGCTCACGGGGACGCCTCCTCCCGGGCGAGGCCCATCGCCAGGCGGCCGATCGCGGTCTCCGAGAGTTCCGCGCGAACCAGCGTGCCGGACACCCGGCCGTTGTAGAGCACCACCGCCCGGTCCGCAAGGTTCGCCACCTCGGCGAGGTCCGAGGAGACCAGGAGGATCGAGGTTCCCTGCCGCGCGAGCTCCACCAGCGTGGACCGGATGAAGTGCGCCGCCGCCACGTCCACCCCCTGGGTGGGCTGGGCGGCGATGAGCAGCCTCGGCGAGCGCAGCACCTCGCGGGCCACCAGGAGCTTCTGGAGGTTGCCGCCGGAGAGGGTGTCCGCCGGGCTCTGGGCCGAGGGCGCCACCACCTGGTACTCCGCGAGCGCCCGCTCCACGAAGGCGTCGACGGCTCTGAGGTTGCGCACCCCCCGCCGGGCGAGGGGAGGATCGCGGTGGCGGCCCAGGGTCAGGTTGTCGCGGACCGAGGCGAGCAGGTTGATCCCCAGGTGCATGCGGTCCTCGGGGATGTAGCCGATGCCCGCCCGGCGCCTTCGATCCACGCTCCAGTCGGTGACGGGCTCCCCCTCCAGCCGGACCTCCCCCGAACTCGGGCGCCAGAGCCCCATGAGCGCGTGGGTGAGCTCGGTCTGGCCGTTGCCCTCGACGCCCGTGACCGCCACGATCTCCCCCGGGTACACGTCGAAGCTGACGTCCTGGACCCGGGCGACCCCCTCGCGGTCGAGGACGCAAAGGCGCCTCACCTCGAGCCGCGGCGAGCCCGCGGTCGCCGTCTGGGCCTGGGGACGGGTCACCTCGAGCGGGACGTCCTTGCCGATCATCATGCGCACCAGCTCCTGCTCGTCGGTGGCCGACGTCGACACCTGGGCGACGACGCGACCGCGCCGGAGCACGGTCACCTCGTCGCTGACGCGCATCACCTCGCGCAGCTTGTGGGTCACCAAGAGCAGCGTGCTTCCCTGGGCCCTAAGGCCCGCGAGCACGTCAAAGAGCCTGTCCGCCTCCTGGGGCGTGAGCACCGTGGTGGGCTCGTCGAGGATCATGAGACGGGCGCCGTGGTACAGGGCGGCGAGGATCTCGGTCCGCTGGCGCGCGCCCACCGACATCGTGCCCACGGTCGTCCAGGGGTCCACGTGCAGCCCGTTCGCATCGGACAGGCGCCGAAGGCGCTCCGCCACCTCCCGCCGCCCGGGCCGGCGGCCCCCCGACAGCGTGAGGAGCACGTTGTCCACCACGGTGAACTCCTTGACCAGGAGCGAGTGCTGGTGGACCATGCCCACGCCCTTGCGCAGGGCGTCCCGGGGGCTGTCGAAGACCACCGGCTGGCCCCCCAGCTCCAGGGTGCCGGCGTCGGGGCGATACAGGCCGTAGATGATGCGCATCAGCGTCGTCTTGCCCGCGCCGTTCTCGCCCACCACCGCGTGGATCGTGGCCCGCCGCACGGAAAAGCTGACGTCGACGTTGGCCCGCACCGGCCCAAACGCCTTTGAGATCCCCTCGACCCGCAGCTCCGGGACCGGGCCGGCCAGGGGTGCCTCCTCCCCCGGCCGGCCCTGAGCCTTGGTGACGCTCATGTCGCCGCCACCGTCGGCTGGCCCGGGCTCATCCGTTGTGGCAGTTGTCCAGGCGCTTGACATACTGGTTGGGATCGCTGCCGCCGTGCACGTGGATCTTGCCTTCGATGAGGAGCTTCTTGAGCGCCAGGACCTTCTGCTGCACGCTCTTGGGCACGAGGCGGTTGTTGAACGGGTAGATCCCCACCGCCCCGAACCGGATGCCGTACTGGAAGGTGCCCGGCCGGAACTTGCCCTCGGCCTGCTGCTTGAGGACCAGCTCCGCGGCGTGGGCGAAGTGGGGCCCGGTGGCGCTCAGCCCCCACTTGGGATCCAGGGGCAGGATGTTGACATCCGCTCCGATCAGGTACTTGTGGGCCTGGGCCGACGCCTCGTAGATGCCCAGCTCCGTCCCCGCCGTGGCGGCGTGGATCACGTCGATGCCCTGATGGTACATCTCAAGCGCCACCTGCTTGCCCAGGGCGGGGTCCTGCAGGTTGTTGGTGTAGGTCCAGCACACGTTCACCCTGGGGTTGACGTACTTGACGCCCTGATAGAATCCCGCCAGGTAGCGGTTGATGACGTTCTGGACGATGCCGCCGATGAAACCCACCTTGTCGGTGCGGGTCATGTACGCGGCCAGGGCTCCGGCCAGGAACGAGGACTGGTTCTCATAGAAGAATTCGCTCTGCACGTTGGGCAGGGGCTTGGGCAGCTGGGCGTCGAGGAGCACAAAGTGGACCTTGGGGAATTCGGGCGCCACGGTGTCCAGCGCCTGGATGAAGGGCGGGAAGGTGACCATGATGAAGGTGAAGCCGTCCGAGGCCAATGTGCGCAAGAGTGACACGTAGGTCGAGGGGTCCTGGTCCACGACGACCTTCCCCAGGGCGTAGTGGTACATGGCCACGCCCTTGCGGAAGCCCGCCACCAGGTGGTCGATGACGCCCTTGTCGCCGGTGGCCTGCGAGCTCACCAGCACCGCCTTCTGGTTCGTCGCCCGGATGGCCGCGCCCGCACCCGCCGTGATCCACGAACCCGCGCCGACCGCGAGCACGAGCGTGGCCAGGGCCAGATGGGTCGCCGCACGAAGTCGCGTCCGGATCCGCATGCCGGAAACCTCCCTCGTCGATGTCTGCGCGACCTTGAAGCTCCTTTACATCCCCCCTTCCTCCCCGAGCCGGTAGACGCCGTCAGCGAGCAGCTCCTCGCCGTCCACCGTCAGCGTCGCCCCGCGGACGACTCCGTCGAAGTGGGCTCGGGCCGCGTTGCCCCCACCGTAGAGGACGTTCTCGCCCCCGGAGATGAGCAGCCCTCCGCGGACGATGAGGTCCTCCCAGTCATGGCCCACCGTGCGGGTCGTGGCGGAGAGCCCGCCGCTGAAGTGAGAGAAGTCGAAAATGCCCGCATCCCCCTGGGCGTGGAGCCAGCGCTCCCACGCCCTGGCCTCCCATCCCCCGGCGACGCGGACGATGCGCCCGCGCTCGAAGTGCACCTCCACGGCCTCGCGCAGCCGTCCGAGGGGATAGAGGCTGGCGTTGAACCGGACCACGCCCTCCACGGTCACGGGGTCCGGGATGCCGTTCCACATGCCCCCGGGGAAGAAGTCGAGCTCGCCCGGGCCCAGGAGCCGGGCGTCGTCGAAGCCCAGGGCCGAGAGCGCCCCCAGGCTGAGCCGGGTCCCGTCGGGGCTCGTGACCTCGAGGCGCCGCGCCCCCGCCAGCCGGCGGACCACCGCCCGGCCCAGGCCCGCCAGGGCGTCGAGGTCTTCGTGGAGCATGGGACAGGACGCAAGGTCGTAGTCGGCGGGGATGAAGAGCAGCCGGGTGCCCTGCCCCCGCGCCGCCTTGACGGCACCGCTGAGGCAGATGAGCGTGGACATGACCACGATGACGAGCTCGTGCTGCAGCAGCACCGAGCCCGTCAGGGTGTCGGGTTCCCCCCAGGTGAGATATCCGTGGGGGGCCGGGGGGATGCGCGGGACGGTGAGCATCGCCGCCCACAGGCCCCTGCGGCGCAGCGCCGCCCCGAGGCACCCGACGAGCTCGGCGTCGGCGGTCTCGTCCGCGAGCACGAGCGCCCGCTCTCCCGGCTTCGCCCCGGTGCACGTGCCCACCACGTGGTCCGCCACGTCCATCAGGTTGGCCTGTCCTCTGGCCATGGAACGCTCCCCCTCGCGGTTCAGTCGATCAGGTTCGACGGAGCGGTGAACGGTCGGGCGATCCTTCGGACCTCGAAGGAGAGGAACCTGGGGTTGATGTAGTTGTCGCTGTAGAGGAAGGGACGGCTCTCGGAGTCGAAGTGGGTCTGGTGCAGGAGGAAGATGGGCTGCTCCCGGCCGATTCGCAGCGCGCTGGCCACCTCCGGCGCGGGCAGCACCGGCTCCACCACGGTCCGCGCCACCATGACGGTCACCCCGAAATGCTCCGCGAGAAAGGCGAAGAGCGATTCCTTGCCCCGGTAGCCCTTCATGGCCTGGGGCTCGAACCTCGCCGCCGCCAGGTAGTCCTCGCAGATCATCAGGGGCTCCCCGTCGGCCAGGCGCACCCGGCTCAGGCGCACCACGGCGTCACCCACGGCGATGCCCAGGGCCTCCGCCACCGGGGGCCCCGCGGTGACGCTGTCCATCCGGTACGATCGGGTTCCGGGCTTGCGCCCCGCCCGCACCAGCATCTCCGTGGTGCTCACGAGCTCCTCGATGCCGGTCTCCACCGGCCACGCGGCCTTTTGCTCGGCCCGCACGAAGGTGCCCACGCCCGGCCGCCGTTCCAGCAGGCCCCGGGCCAGAAGCCCGTTGAGCGCCTCCCGGACGGTGTTGCGGCTGACCTCGAGCATCTCCGCCAGCTTGGGTTCGCTGGGCAGCCGGGTGCCCGGAAGGAGCTTGCCCTCGACGATGCTCGCCTCGAGGCGCTGGGCCACCTGGGCGGAGAGGGACTCCCGCCGCCGGCCCAGGGTCTCGATCAGGGGTTGTTGGACATCCGATGTCATGCAGCTATGATGCACCGTGGAAGCTTTCCTGTCAACAGGTCATCGGCGCTTGGCGTCGCGGCCGATCGGCGGCGTCAGCCCGCCGGGGATGCGGGGACGACGCAAAGGGCCGGTTCCGGGGAAGATCGGCCGAGAGCCCGCCCGGACCGACGGCTCGCGGTCAGCGTGGGCGGTGCGCCCCCCGAGCCCACAGCGTCCCACGCACGGTCGCCCCAGGTCGGGCACACACCCGTCGCGCACCTGGCGGGCCTGCGCTACCTCGCCGACGTCATCCCCCTGCCGGGGCCGCTGGCCAGCGTGTTCAGCGCCGGCGACGCCGTGATCGCCCTGGGTGCGTTCTGGCTCGTATTCCGGCTGATGGTCGGCCGTGGTCCGGCTGGCGGGCCACCGGAGCCCTCGCCTGCCGGATAGCCGGCCTGGTGGGCCGGGCATCCCGCGCCCCGACCGGTCAGCGAACGGTCAGCTTGCGGTCAGCCTGCGGTCAGGACACGGCCTCGGCGGCAGAGGAAAATGAGGGCAGAAACGATCCGCGACAGGGGACGGGAGCGATGCCGAAGAACCTCATGACCACGGTGCTGGCGTACTGGGAGCCCCGCAGCACGTTCGGGCGGACGGTGAAGGATCTGTTGCCGGTGGGGCTGGCGCTGGGCGTCGTGGCGGCTTCCGCGCTGGCGGCGGGGGCGTTCGAGCACGTGCGGGACTGCTGTAAGATCGACCAGTAGGGGGTTGGGGGCCGCAGGGCGGCGGGCCCTGCCGGCTCGGTCGGTTACGGCGGATGCAAGGCCGCGCAGCCGCAGCGGTGTGGCGACGGCCGGGGCCGCCGGCGTCTGCCGGGTGCGCGGAGCGCAGCACCTGCCGATCGCGGCCAACCGGTCCGGATGCGAGGCTTCGGGTCAGGCGCGACCCCCGACCGCTGTGCTCCGCCGTCGCCGGACGGTCCGAGGTGGGTTCGGCGGATGTTCAGGCCGCCATCCCCTCACGGTCAGCCTGCCGGAACCGGATCGAAGCATCTTGAGGGGGCGGAGCGAAAGGTGACGGGAGGGGGCGAGCGCGGTGGCGGTGCAGCAGAGGACGGCCCAGGAGCGGCAGGGGATCCTGCGGCGCGCAGATCTCGCCCTGGAGTTGGGACGCGCCGACATGGCGGCGTCCCTAGCCCGCGCGGCCATCCGGCTGGCCCCGGAGGAGGCCGCGGGGTATTACGTGCTGGGCCGCGCCCTGACGGGGCTGGGCCGTCACCGCGAGGCGCTGGCGGCGGCCAGGGAGGCGTGCCGGCTGCGTCCCGACGATGGCCGGCTCGCGTGGCTGGTGCCGTTGTGCCTGCTGAACCTCGGCCGGGTGCGGGAGGCCGAGGGCGAGGTGAGGGGCGTGGTGGCGTCGGCACCCGACCAGCCCGCGACCTGGTACGTGGCCACCCTGGTGCATCTGCGCCGTGGCGACGCGCGGGCCGCGGAGGCGGCGGCCCGGGAATGGGTGAGGCTGGCGCCGGCTCGCGCCAGGGCGCATGGCATGCTCGGGCGGGCCCTGTTCCGGCAGCGGCGAACAGAGGAGGCCCTGGCCGAGGCGCGGGAGGGCCTGCGGTGCGACCCGCAGGACCGCACGTGCCTCGCGGTGCAGGTCGACTGCGCCCTGGCGCAGTTGCGATTCGGCGATGCCCGAGCCGTGGCCCGCGAACTGATCCGCCTGGCCCCCGCCGACCCAGAGGCGGAGCGGATCTACGCGCGCTGCGTCGGCTGGCTGCTCGGCCCCTTCCGCCCGCTGGCGTGGTGGACCTGGACCGTGGGGCGTTGGCGGTGGTACTGGCGGCTGGCCGCCATCGGGGGATTCCTCCTCGTCATGGGCGCTCTCGCCGACCACGTCCCCGCCGTGGGCATCCTGCTGCCCATCGCCTACACCGTGGCGTTCTACTACCTCCTCCTGGCGGGCCCCGTGTTCCGCCTGGCGGTGAGGCGGGGGTGGTTCCTGTGAGCGACTGGCACGAGACGGCCGAGGCCCTGCGAGCGGCGCTGGCCGTCAGTCCGGAGAACGCGCCGTTGCGGCGCCACCTGGGGCGGGTGCTGCTCGAGGGCGGGGTGTGGGCGGAGGCGGCCGAGCAGTGGCGCTGGCTCTGGGAGCACCTGCCCGGGGGAGGGGCGGGCCGTGCGGAGGCCGCACTGCGGCTGGCCCACTGTCAGCGCGCCGCGGGCGAGCTGGAGGGCGACGACGGCGGGGTGGCCTGGCTGCGGCGCGCCATCGAGATCGCGGCTGATATCGGGCCGGAAGGGGAGGCTGCGGCCGTGGCGGTCGAGGCCCGGCTGACCCTGGCGCGCTGGGCACGGGATCGCGTCCCCGGCCTCACCTTGGCGGAAGGTCGGCAGGCGTACGCCGAGGCGGTGGCCCGCCAACCCGAGGCGGCCGACTTGGATCTGGCCGCCGCCCTGGGGGCCGAGTCGGCCGCGGGGGCGGTGCTGAAGGTGCTGCCGGGACAGCGTCGCGGTCGGGGGGCGGAGCGGCGCCAAGGTGGCCGCGGGCGCCTGGGCTTCGACGACGTGGGCGGCATGGACGACCTGAAGGCCGAGCTGCGGCGGCGCATCATCGACCCCTTCGAGCGACCCGAGCTGTATCGCGCCTACGGGCGGCGGGCGGGGGGCGGGCTGCTGCTCTTCGGGCCGCCGGGCTGCGGCAAGACGCGCATCGTGCGGGCGACGGCCGGGGAGTGCGGCGCCCACTTCGTCGCCGTCGAGCTGCACGACGTCCTCACCATGTGGATCGGCGACCCGGAGAGAAACCTCCACGAGCGCTTCGCCGAGGCACGGCGTTCGGCCCCATCGATCCTGTTCCTGGACGAGGTGGACGCCCTCGGGACCAGCCGCCAAGGGGCGCGCGACGACCATGTGCGCCGCTGGGTGAGCCAGCTGCTGATGGAGCTGGATGGTGCCACCGAGGGGAACGAGGACGTGCTGGTGATCGGCGCGACCAACAGCCCGTGGCAGGTGGACCCCGCCCTGCGCCGTCCGGGCCGTTTCGACCGCACGCTCTTCGTGCCGCCCCCCGACCGCGGCGCCCGGGTCGCCATCGTGCACCTGGCGCTGCGGGGGCGACCCTGTGCCCCCGACCTCGACCTGGAGTCGGTGGCGGAGCGCACGGAGGGGTTCTCCGGAGCCGACCTGGTGGCGGTGGCCGAGTCGGCCACCGACCGGGCCATGGCTGAGGCCGCCGCCCGGGGCGAGGTGCTCCCCGTGGCGCGCCGGCACCTGGAGGCGGCCCTGGCCGAGGCCCGGCCGTCCACCGTGGAGTGGTTCGAGACGGCGCGGCGCTACGCCAAGTACGCCGACGAGGCGGGCACCTACGACGAGGTCCTGGCCTACCTGCAGCGGACGGAGGCCGGACGGGGCGCGGCGGCCCGCCGCTGGCGCCGCTGGCGGCGGGAGTAGCTGGGGCGCCCGTGGAGCGCGAACCGGCGGCGATCGTGGGTCTGGCGTGCCCTTGTCCCGATGACGATGCTGGCGCCCGTGCCGCGGTTCCGGTGGCACAGGGGATGCCGCCCGCGCCTCCCGGGACCGGTTGCCCAGGTGAAACGGCAGCCGGACTGCAAGGCGCCTCAGGCGACGGAAACGCCACCAGGTTTGGGGACGGCCGGTGGGTGAGGCGCAGGACACGGGGCGGCGCAGTGCACGCGCGCGGGAGGGCATCCGTTTGGAGCTTGACGTCGCGGTCGCCTGCCGCCTGGCGAGGCGGATCGCCACAAAGGCCCGGCTCGGCCACTGGCGGGCTGTGTTGGCGGCCTGCGCGGAGATGGAGGGTCGGTTCTCAGAGACCGGGGGGCCACAGATCGTTGCCGCCGCAACCAAGGCCCTGGTGCAAGCGGGGCGCGCACTGGCGACCCTCGACGAGCCGGGGCAGGTGGGCGACGACCTGCTGCGGTAGGCGGTCCTGCGTCAGCGCGCCGGCCGGCTCGGCGAGTCGGTGGCGCTGCTCCACGCGGCCCTGGCGGAACGCTGGCCGGGGGCACCGGCCTCCGAGCCGCGCGAGCGCGCGGCGTGGCAGCTGCTCATCTGGGCTGACGTGGAGCAAAGGCTGGGCGGCCTGCCGGGCGCCGAGCGCGCGCTGGGGCTGGCGGCGGAGGTGGTGCGCCGCTTCGGGCGTGTGGACGATCCGGCGTTGCTCGCCCAGATGGAGTGGGCTCGGGCGATCCAGCGCCGTACGGGGACAACGAGGCCGGCGGCGGACGGCTGCCGGCCGGTGGCAGGCACGGGAGGGGGGAAGGTCAGGGGATGTTGAGGTACGAGGTGGTTGAGCCAATGAGCCGGGGCGAGGCGGAGGCCGCCCTCGGCCCAGGCAACGCCGATGCCATCTGCCGAGCGCTGGTGCGCGTGGCCTTCCATGAACCCGACTGGCGCTGGGCGCAGGCCCGCTGCCTCGATGTCGTGCAACATGGGGACCCGGACGTGCGGGGGCTCGCGGCCACCAGCCTCGGTCACCTGGCCCGCATCCACCGCGTCCTGGACCTCGACGCCGTGCTGCCGGCGCTGCGGCGTCTGCAGGCGGACCCGGACCCGTCAGTTGCGGGCCGTGCGCAGGATGCCCTAGACGACGTCGAGATGGTTCTGCGCATCGGGCGGGGCAGTTCCCGCCGGCTGCCCGGCCCGCCCGGCGTCGGCCCCGGCGGCCTTCCGCGACGGAGCCATGGCGCATGAGATCGCCACGGCCGCTCCCCCGGGACGGTGGATCGATGTCAGTCTCTCGGGAGAATGGCGGCGAGCTCCGATCCGGCCGCTCTCCGCCTCACCCGGCGCATGCGGCTGCCGCACGGTAGTTCCGAACGAGCGACGTTGAGATGGCGGGGGTTTCGATCGACCTCACAAGCAGGTGATCGGCTGCGTCGTTGTCGGAGGGAGTGGCGATG
>JAJZYS010000274.1 GCA_021797925.1 Bacillota bacterium | reverse complement strand
CGCCGCCACCGGCCGTTCGCGGCCGGTGGCCGTGCGCCTGCCCGCCGCCCCCAGCCTGCAGCTGGCCTTTCTCCGGGCCCACCCGGCCTACGGCGCCGTCGAGACCGGCGGGGCCACGTGGCTCGCGTACCAGGACCGCGTCGGCCCTCGGAGCCTGGGATGGTTGGAGCCCGGCCGCGACGCCCAGATCCGGGCGGTGGGCGATCCGCGGGTGGCCGCACGCGTCCTGCAGGCGGACCTGGACCTTTTGCCGTTCGACACCCTGGTGGCGGGGCTGCCCGCATCGCACCCCGTGCGGGCGCTGCACGCCCGATACCGAGGCGTGCGAGCGGTGCTCTTTGCCGACCCCCTCGAGGGCATGTGCTGGACGGTGCTGGCGCAGCAGGTGAGCGTGGCGGCCGCCGCGGGGATCCGTCGCCGGATCGTGGACATGTTCGGCGAGGCCGTGGTCGGATCCGGGCATCCGCCGCTGCGGTCCTTCCCGTCCGCCGAGGTGCTCGCGGGCCTGGACACCGAGGCGCTGCGCCTCGCGGGGGTGAGCCGGCAGAAGGCGGCGACGCTGCTGCGGCTGGCGCGGATGCGCCTTCGCGGCTGGGATGTGGAGCGGATCCGCCGGCTCCCGGCGAGCGCGGCCCTGGAGGAGCTCGACGCGGTGCCCGGCATCGGCCCCTGGTCCGCCGAGTACGCGCTGGTGCGGGTGTTCGGGCACCGGGACGTCCTTCCCGCAGGCGACGTGGGGCTCAGGCGGGCGTGGGGTCGGGTCGCGGACCTCGGCGCCGCGGCCACCGAGGAGGAACTGCGCCGCGCCGGCGATGAGCTGATCGGCTGGCGCAGCCTCTTCGCCTTCTATCTCTGGCTCGAGAACGCGGCCCCCAGGATGGGCGAGCGCGCCGACAGCCGTCCGAGGCAGGAGTCGCACCCGCGACACCGTAGTTACCTCGCGAGCGCCCCACAGACCGGAGCGAGTCGGGAGCGCATCGGAGGACACGACGGCGCATAGAGTTTTCTGAGTTGAGTGAAGTGTGGGGTTCCGTCCGCGTCGTCCGTGACTCGGGTTCCCGGCGGCCGGGGCCGGCGGTGCACCGTGGGGTGAGCGCCACCGCGTTCAGCGGCTGGGAAGGAGTGGGATGCCGGATGCGGTACGATTCGGGGCCGATCCGTCGCGGCAAGGCCCAGCTCGTGGTCGTCGCCGACGACCACGACACCGGCAGCACCTGGGTGGGCGAGGTTCACGAGGGCAGCGCCGACGGGCCCGTCCTGCACACGGAGCGGGCCCGTTCCCAGAACGACGCCCTGAAGTGGTGCATGGACTGGATCAACCGTCAGGCGTGGTGAGCGGCCGGCGCCTCTGACCGCGCTCCCCCGAAGCGCCAGGCGGGGCGCAACGGCCCCGTCGCTCGGGAGGCCTTCTGCGGCCGCGGGTCGAGGGTCACGCCTCGTCCGCGATCCGCCGCAGCCGCTCAAGGTCCACCACCCGGATCGACCGCGTCCCGAGTTCCACGACGCCCTGGGCCTGCCAGCGCTGCAGGTGCCGGGTGACGGTCTCGCGCGCCATGCCGGCCACCCCGGCGAGATCCTCGTGGGAGAGGGCGACGACGGGGACCTGGCCCGCGGGAGTCGCCGTATCGGCCGCGATGCGCGCCAGGGCGTCCGCCAGGCGCACCCGCGAGCGCGCCGAGGGTCGGCGGACGGCGTACGCCCGGTGCAGGCGCCTCGCCAGGTAACCCAACAGCCCCAGGGCGATGTCCGGGTGCGCACGCACCATGGCCTCGAAGTCGGAATACGCCAGGGTCCCGTATTCGACGGTGTCCAGGGCCACCGCCGTCACCGGGTAAGGTTCCTGCACGAGAAAGTTGGCCGCGGCGAGCACGTTGCCGGGGCCGAGGATCTCCACGATGGCCACCGTCCCGTCGGCTGCGGCGGATTCCATCTTGGCCTGGCCCGAGCGCAGGAGCACCAGGTGGTGCGCCGGTTCGCCCTGGCGGAAGAGGAAGTCCCCCCGCTGCGCGCGGTGGGTCGCGACCCGCCCCGCGACGGCCGCGGCCTCGGTGGCGCCCAGGCGGGCGAAGAGGGGAAACGACCGGATCTCCTCTGGGGTCACTCCCCGCCCTCCTTCCGGCCCACGGCCACCGCGGCTTCCCCGGGGATGACCCCGGGCTCAGCGCCGGTAGTAGGCTGCGTTCTTCTCGATATAAGCCACGAGGGCCGCCGGCACCTCCTCCGCCGGATAGATCGCCGCGACGGGACACTCGGGCTGACAGGCCCCGCAGTCGATGCAGACCTCCGGGTCGATGAACAGCTGCTCCTGCGCCTCGAAGTCCGCCTCGCCGGGGGCGGGGTGGATGCAGTCGACCGGGCACACGGTCACGCACGACGCGTCCTTCACGCCGATGCAGGCCTCAGTGATGACGTAGGCCATGGAGCCGACCTCCTCGGGCAGGGTGACGACACTGCCCTGGTTGCAGAATGCCGTGAAGCGCTGCCCGACACCGTGACGGCGGTCACACCCCTCAGGTGGTGACGGCCGTCACGGTGTCGCCCGCCGGGCGGATGCACCCTGGTGCCAAGGGCGAAGCCCCCTTGGCGGCGGGGAGGTGGTCACGGTGAGCCGGTCCGACGTGTGGCGGGCCCCGCTCGTCGACGGTGCCGACCCGCTGCGCGCGGGCCGGGTGCCCCATGTCCTCGTCGAGCGCGACGGGGAGGCGGCCCAGGTGCACGTCCTCGTGTGCGCGCGCTGGCGCTGCACGGCGTCACGACCATGTCCACGGGCTTTCTCGTGGGCGAGCACCAGCCGGTCATGGGGCG
>JAJZYS010000273.1 GCA_021797925.1 Bacillota bacterium | reverse complement strand
AGCACGGCTGCGCCCCGTGACGACGGCCTTGCACCGCAAGGCCTGCCGACCCACGCCTACGTCATGCCGTACCCTGCTGGCAACGCCGTCAAGACCCGCCCTACGCCGCATCAGCTCGCCCACCATGGCCGTTCACGCCCGCCCACCGACCAGGTCACCCGATGGTCGGGGTCCATCCAAGCCCGCATACCCCACTCATGCGTCAGCACTGGTGCAGGTCGGCGAGCCTCGTTTGCGTGCCCTCCATGCCGCGTGCGACCTGTCCGAGAGGCCGGAGGCCACGTCGGTGATCGGAATGACCTCCGTAAACGGGGGCTCGGCAGCCTGCTCCATGACAGCGCGGATGTGAGCCACCTGCCGCTGCAGGTCGCCAGGCGCTTTCTGGTCGCGCGAGGAGACCCGGCCGCAGACGGCGAGGGCCGAGCGCCGGGTGGCCAGCGGCGCTTCCCCGCGCAGGCGGCAGATCCCGCTCTCGGGGATCCAGCGCTTGCCCCCCGGCGTGCGGACAACACGGATCTTGCCCTGCTCGTCCCAATAGCGCGGATGCACGCCGAGCATCTTCGCTGCGCGTTCCACCGGAATCAGCGGGTCCATACGCCCATGCGAACGAATGGACGTTTGGATATCGACTGTCCCGAACTGGCTTGAACCGTGCGTGCCGTGACGAGCAGTTACAGACCCTGGGGAATTTCACCCTGTTGAAACTGGGGAATTTCGATCTGATCTTCCACGGTCCCTCGACTCGCGCAAAACCTCGAGCGCGTGCTCGGCGCGGCGGCACGGCGCTTGCGTCGACCGGCGGCCGCGGCGGGGCCGAGGGTCGCAGGGACTCGCGCCCCAAAGGCGGTTCGTCCTCGGCACGGTTGCCGCCCGATCCCGGGACTTTTGTCGCTTGTGCGCGGCTCGGGACAGGTCCATGCTAGAAACTGGAACAGCTGGGAACTCCGGCGGCCCTCGATTCCGGGCCGCGCCCGAACAGGGCAAGTGGGTCCGGGAAACGGGCGGCGGCGACCCGAGGGCATCGTTCCAGCGGACGCGAGGAGAGGTGTGGAGGATGAAAACCGAGTCGCATCGAACCGGATTGAACCCCATGGGCCTCAGCGTCGAGTACCGGGTGGTCATCGGCATGCTGGTCTGGCTGGGGCTTCTGTCCATCGGCAGCGTGTTCGTGTCGCTTCCGTACTTCAGTGAGGCCTCGGCGGCGGCCGCCGTCGCCTACGGCCACGTCATGTACCTGCACGGTCTTCTGATCGGGATGGTGGGCCTTCTGGCCCTGGTCGCCATGGACGTGTTCCAGTGCCAGCACCGGGGCCTGAGATCGCTGGTCCTCTGGGGGACGCTGGGGGCGACCGTGCTGAGCGGCGTCGGCGGCATCTTCGACCGCAGCGTCCACGACAGCGTGGCGCTCTGGATCCAGATCGCGTCGTTCATGTTCCTGGACGAGATTCTCGTCACGCTGACGGTCAGCCTGTTCATTCGCGCCCGGGCCACGGGGCAGCTGACGGCGTGGGTGGGCACCGCCGCCGCGGCCAGCGCGTTTCTCGCCGCGATCATGGGCCACCTGGCGGGGTGGCTCATCGAGTTCGGCGCGTGGCCGCCGGCCCTGACGGCGTACGCGCACTTCATGGGCGTGAGCGTGGCCACGTGGACGGGCTTCCTCGTCACCTCCCACTCCCACGAGATGGTCGCCGCGGTGCTGGCGCTGCTGGCCGCGACCCTGGTCGCCGGCTTCACCCACAGGGAGGCGGCCACCCTCGGCCCCTGGGTCAGGATCGGCCTGTGGGACGCCCTCGCCGGCACCGTGCTCATGACCCTCATCTACGTGGTCGCGGGCTTCACCCAGGCGCAGCCGCCGACCCTGTTCGCGTCCGGCCCCCACGGGATCAACGGCATCGCCGGCGACGACCTCGTGACCGGCCTGGGCGTGATGCTCGGCGGCACGCTGGCGCTGGTGGGCGTGGCGCTCGAAAAGCTCGAGGACGCGCCGGCGCGCTGGGCCAGCGCCGCGTTCAGCGCCATGATCCTCGTGACGGTCGTGGTGGTCGGCTACTACATCGAGCTTCACGAGACGGTCTTCGGCGCCGGGGCCGCGGCCCCGGGGTCGGCGGCGGACGCGGTCTTCACCTTCTGGCACCAGGATTTCGCCTTCTTCATCGTCCCCTCTGTCATGGTGCTGCTGCAGATCGTGCACCGGATGGTGCACGAGGTCAGAGATCGCGTCCGGATCACCGCCCTCTCCATCGCCGGGGGCGGCGTCGCCTTCCTGGGCGGCCTGGGCTACGTGCTCACGGACCCGAGCCGGTTCGGACCGGCCTTCTGGGTCACGGCGCTCGGATTCGCGCTGATCCTTCTCGCCCTCGTGGACACGATCCGGGCGCTGCTCGCCAGCGCGCAGGCGGGCCACCCCGTCGGGACATCCGCCCTCGGCTCGGGCTGAGCCGCGCGGGCCTGAGACCCTGGGATCGGGAAAGAGGTGCCCGCATGAAGGCAGACGTGGTCCTCCTGCACGCTCCGGCGGTGTTCGACTTCCGGGAGCGGCCCAGGCTCTGGGGGCCTCTGGCCGACGTCATCCCCTCGAGCGCCGTGTTCGACATGTACCCGGTGGGCCTCACCAGCCTGCTGGACTACCTGGACCGCTCGGGCTACCGGGTGATCCTGGTCAACGTGGCCAATCACGTGGTCAGCGATCCGGGCTACGACGTCGACGCGCACCTCCGCCGGCTCGCCGCCCCCATCTTCGCGATCGACCTGCACTGGCTGCCCCACGCCCACGGCGCGCTGGAGCTGGCCCGCCGGATCAAGGGAGA
>JAJZYS010000042.1 GCA_021797925.1 Bacillota bacterium | reverse complement strand
TCCACTGTGAACGCTCCGGGCTCATGCTCGCTGGAGATCACGACCGAGCGGTCCGCGCGGCCGGCCACCGCGAGAAAGGTGCCCCGTTCGATGGCCATCGGCAGCGCCAGCCCGCCCGCGTAGTCGGTGTGGTCACCGATCAGGTTGACCCGGCCGGGTGCGAAGTAGAGCCGTTCCGGTGCCCTTCCAAACCGGGCGACAAACCCCTCCACGGTTCGCCTCGCGCCGCTCATGTGGCGCCACGCAGCCTCTGGGTCGCCACCTCTGGCAGGACGTCCGTCAAGAAGGCGCCTGCCCCGAGCTCTGAGCCGGCGATCACTTTGAGTCGGTTCGCGGACCGGTGCGGCGGGAGAAACGCGACGCGCAGGTGCGCGTCCACCCGGGCCAGCGGACCACGAACCGGGGGCTGGTGGACCACCATGACGTATGGCAACTTGATGCCGAACAGCCCATCGTAGCGCGCAATCACCTGACACAACGCCCGGGCCAGCCCGTCACGTTCGGCTGGCGTCAGGTCGGCGAGGAAACGCACGTGTCGGCGCACGAGCACGTGAACCTCGTAGGGAAAGCGGGTCGCGAACGGTACATGCGCCAGCGCGTGGTCATCCGCGAAGAGCAGCCTCGACCCGTCACGGATCTCGCGGGCGATGACCTCACAGCCCAAGCAGAGCCCCGTGCTGCGGGCAAACGCCTCTACGGTGCCCATCTCCTGAGCCGTCCGGGAGGGCACGAACGGATACGCGTAGATCTGCCCGTGGGGATGTTCCACGGTAGCGCCCACCGCGCGGCCGCGGTTCTCGAAGATCAGGATGGCCTGGACCTCAGGGTCGCGCGCCAGGCAGGTCGTCCGGTCCGCCCAGACGTCGACGACCTGCCGGACGCGCCGCGGGCCCAGGTCGCAAAGCTCCGCGTCGTGCCGCGGCGAGTAGAGCACCACCTCGGCGTGCCCCGCCGCGGCCCGGGCCGCGTACCCGCCGTACGCCTTCGGCCACTCGACCGCGCCGCCCAGGCCGGGAAAGCGGTTCTCGAACACCATCACGTCCCAGTCCGCGTCCTGCACCTCGTGCGACGGGGGCTCGCCGGGGCAGAAGGGACATTCCGCGGCGCCGGTTTCCACGGGGCGTGACTGGCGCAGATCCGAGAAGGAGATCCACTCGCCGCTCCAGGCGTCCTGACGCAGCTCGCTCACAGACTCATCGCCTGCCAGGCCGTCTCGATGATCGTGGTGATGTCCGAATGGCGCGGCTCGTAGCCAAGCAGTGCCCGGGCCCGGCGGATGTCGGCCACCAGAGCGGGCGGGTCGCCCGGCCTCCGGGGGCCCGGTGTGACCCGCAGGACCCGGCCGGTGACCTCGGAGACCGCGTGGACCACTTCCTGCACCGAATGCCCCCGTCCGCTGCCCAGATTGAAGGCGCCCGACGGGCCTGCGCGCCCAAGGTGGTCGAGCGCCAGCAGATGGCCGTCCGCAAGGTCGCTGATGTGCACGTAGTCGCGAACGGCGGTACCGTCCGCAGTGGGATAGTCCGTGCCGAACACGGTGACGGCGCTGCCCGAGCGGGCCGCGTTGAGCAGGTTGGGAATCAGGTGGGTCTCGGGCTGGTGGCGCTCACGCAACGGCCCTTCGGCTCCGGCCGCGTTGAAGTAGCGCAACGCCGCCCACCTGAGTCCTCTCGCCTCGCCCACCCACCGGAGCGCGGCCTCGAGCACCCGCTTCGTCTCGCCGTAAGGGCTCTGGGGCGTCACCGGGGCGTCCTCCGGGATGGCGGCGGACGACGCGGCGCCGTACACGGCGGCAGTCGACGACAGGATGAACGGCACGTGGGCGTGGTCACGGGCCACGGTCTCGATCAGGCGAAGACCCTCCGCCACGTTGTGGCGATAGGTTGTCACGGGATCCTTGACCGAGGCCTCCACGCTGGAATCGCCGGCGAAGTGGAACACGGCGCTGACATCCCCCCGGCCCAGGATCTCCTCGAGGACCCCCTGGTCGCCGGCGCTGGCCGTCCAGAGTTCCACTTCCGGGGGCAGCGTGTCGGTGTGCCCCTGGATGAGGTTGTCCAGCACGATCACGCGCAGTCCCCGGTCGATGAGCCTGGACAGGAGTGGGCCGGCCACATAGCCCGCACCGCCTGTCACCAGCACGGCCGGTGGATCGGGCACCGGCGGCGGCTTCACGCGGGGGGCATCCTCGCGGACCGAACGGTACCGCCAGCGTCGCCGTCCGTCCATCATCGGCTCCAAGCGCGCCCGCACCGTCGACGTCTCGCTCTCGCAGCCGGACAAGCCGATATCCATGATCGTGCGCCTCCTGACCGCTGGGATCACCCGGTCCCCCAAGAAGATGCCTCGGTGCGTCGGGTCCGGGGTTCTGACCGCTACATCGTCAGTCCGCTGAACGCAATGCCTTCGACCAGCCGCCTCTGGGCGAAAATGAACGCCACCAGGATCGGCAGGACCGAGCAGAACGTCAGGGCCATGAGCAACGGATAGTTCGTCGCGTACTGTCCGATCGCCATCAGCGCGATCCCCACGGTCATGGTGCGCATCTGGACCGAACTCGTGGCCACCAGCGGCCACAGAAAGTCATTGTACACGTTCATGAACGTGACCATGCCGAGGGTCACCATGGGCGCGACGCCAAGCGGCACGAAGATGTGAGCCCATACCCGGAGGCGGTTTGCGCCGTCCATGATGGCGGCTTCCTCGACCTCCAGGGGAATGCCGAGATAAAACTGATAGAGCAAAAACACGCCGAACCCGTTGGCGGCGTAAGGAAGGATCAAGGCATAATACGTATTGAGCATGTTGAAACCCGACATCTCCAGGTACAGGGGGATCAGCACCGCGACAAATGGAACCGTGAGCGAGGCGAGGACCACGCCGAAAAGGAACCTGCGGCCCCTGAACCGCAGTCTCGCCAACGCGTAGGCCGCCAGCGAATCGACGGCGACGATCAAGCAGCTTGCCGTGACGCTGACGAGCAGGGAGTTTCCGAGCCATCGGAACGTCGGTTCGTAGCTCGTCGGCCCCAGGATGGCACGGAAGTTGTTGAGGCTCGCCGGCGCCGGCACGAGCGCGCCGTTGAAGGCAAGCGCTTGCGGCTTCAGCGCCGTGGAGAGCATCCACAGAATCGGGAAGTACATGAGGAACGCGCCAATCGCCAAGAGGAGCGCCCGTTGCCACCGCCCGATCTTGTCCCACTTCACGACACCTCGCCCCCCCGTACGAACCGGTATTGGGCAAAGGCGATCGCGGCGAGGATGACGGCCATGAGCATGGCCATGGCCGTGGCAGTCCCCATGTGGAACGAGTTGAAGCCAACGCCGTAAATGAACATCGTGATCGGAGATGTTGAAAATCCAGGCCCTCCCTGGGTCATCAGGTACGGCTGGGCAAAGAGGTTGAACGACGCGATGGTGCTGATGATCACCACAAACGCGATCACTCGCCGAAGTTGCGGGAGGGTGATGTTCCAGGTCATGGCAAAGCTTCCCGCCCCGTCGATGGCCGCCGCGTCAAACAGCGTGGTGGAAATCTGAGTCATACCGGCGTACAGGATGACCATGTTGAAGCCGAGCGTCCACCACACGGTGACGAGGTCGATGGAGATCCACGCCCACGGCTGTTCCACCAGCCAGGGGATGTGCGCGCCGAGAATCGTGTTGACCTCGCCGCCCTGGGTCTGCAGCAGCCACGACCATATGCTCGTCACGGCCGTTGCGGACAGCGTGGCGGGGAAAAAGTACAGGGATCGGAACAACCCCTTTGCGGGCGAACGGTAAATCGTGTACGCCACGACGAAGGGAATCAAAAGCAGGAAGGGGACGCTGATGAAAACGAACAGCACCGTATTCAGCATTCCTTGCCAGAACTGCTGTGAGAACAGCGCGGAATGGTCGAACAGCAGCAGCGCATAGTTGCGAAACCCGACCCACCCGCCATTGCCCACGATGGGGTTCCAGTGGTGCAGGCTGACGTACACGCCGTAGACGACCGGATAGGCCTGGAACACCACAAAGAAGGCCAGAAACGGCAGCACCAGCAGGTATCCGATCAGGTCTTGCCCAGCGCCCCTCGCCTTGTGTCGCGGGCTCCGCCGCTGCGCCCCGGCGGGGCGCGCCACCACTCCAGGAGATTGCGCCACAGCCGCCCCTCCCTTGCCAGGTCTGTGCACGAACCGGACCCTGCCGCCGCCAAAGGCAGGAGGCCGCTCTTCGCGGCCTCCTGCAGTCATCTGCCCCTCAGGAGGGCAGCGTCGCCATCACCTGCTGCATCTTGCGTCCCGCCACATACAGGCCTTGCTTCGGGCTGACCTTCCCCTCGAGCACCAGGCTGATCTCGTTGTACAGGTACGTGGTCGTCGTGGTCCCCCAGTTCGGAATCAGGGGATTGAGCACGCCGGTCTGGACCATCTTGTAGATCACCGGCATGCCGTCGATGCGCTCGAACGCCGGACTGCGCAGCGTCGACTCCCAGACCGGGATCGTGCCCTCCTGGGCGAGCGTCATTCCGTGACTGTAGAAGTACTTGAACCACGCCGCGACCGCCTTCTTCACGCTGGGGGTGACCGCGGGGCTCTTGAACAGCCACCAGTAGTTCTGGCCGAGGAAGTCCGCTTCGCGCGCGCCGATCACGGGCACCGGGGCCATGCCCAGATCGCTGCCGAGCGCCTTCTTGTAGAGCGAGAAGTCGTACGCGCCGGTGATCTCCATGGCGTTGGTGCCCTTCACGAAGAGGTTGTGGGCTTCTCCGTTTGACGCGTTGACGGGTGAGACATGCCACTTGAAGATGGTGTCCCATTCAAACGTGAGCGCCTTCACGCCAGCGGGGGAGTCCAGCATGATCTTTCGGGTCGCCGCGTTGGCTTCCCTGCCGCCGAACTGCGCCAGCAGAGAGGGGAACAGGAAAGGATTGGGCCAGCCCGGCTCCTGGACGTAGCCCCAGATGCCCTTCTTGCTGTTGGTGATCTTCTGGGCGTCCGCCACAAACTGAGCGGCGTTCGCCGGCGGCTTGTTTGGATCAAGGCCGGCCTTGCGAAACAAAGACTTGTTGTAAAACAGGACGGTCGGAAGGGCGTCGACGGGGGCGACGTAGTGGACCCCGTGGACCGTGGTGTTCTTCCACATCGAGGCCGGGAAGTCGACCCTCGGGTTGACCCCCGCCATGCGCAGGATGGGTGCGATCGGGAGTTCGACCCCCTCATCGGCGTAGGTGGCCGACGGCGTGAGCGACTCTTCGACCAGAACCGGCGCTCGATGGGCTGCGAGCGCCGAATTGACAATTTCCGTCTCGTTCGCGTAGGGCATATTGCGGTAAGCGATGTGGAACCGTCCAGCAAACTTCTTGTTGAAATCGTTCACCAGCGTCGTGAGATCCGGGCCGGAGTTCCAGAATGTGAACGACACGTCCCGCGAAGCCTGGCGAGAACCGGGAGCGGCGGCAACACTGCCCGCCGTCATCGTCAGGAGACCCAGCGTCAGCAGCAGTGCCGTGAGGCCCCCCGTCACAGATGCACGCACATCCATAACCTCCCCCGTCGCTTGGCTCGATGCATCGGCTCCACCGCTCGATCCCGCTGAACACTACATAAGCGTTCCTCCTTCTGCGCACCTGCAAACGTCTAAACATAGTGTACACTCGTAAACACTGTCAGTCAACGATGCTGCCACGGCCGCCCACATCCCCGAGGCAGTCGCGGGCAGGCCCCCCCGGCCGGGTGGACCCGGTCGACCGGGGCCCTCCCCGGCCCAAGGCGCCACGCGCGGGCTTGCGCCGCGTTCTCACGCGAACCCGGGGCCACACGCGTGTCCGCACGCGCGCACGTCTGCTCCGGGCGGCCAGCAACAATCCTGCGGGAACACGATTCGCTGCAGGACCCTGGCGGGTTTCAGTCGAATGGTTAGTGCACACTATGTTTTATTCATCAAGCTGTCGGCGGCGGAGGTAACGTGATGGCATCTGGGATTCCCGAGGTATTGCGGCCGGAGCATCCCTTCCCGCAGTGGGTCCGGACGCAGTGGATCAACCTGAACGGCGAGTGGGGATTCGCGGTCGATCCGGGAGACAGCGGCGAGGAGCGAGGTCTCGCGTCGTGCACGGATCTGCCCCAACGGATCCGCGTGCCGTTCGCCCCTCAGAGCCGCTTGTCGGGCGTCCACGTGGCCGACTTTCTGCGGGCGGTGTGGTACCAGCGCGTCGTGCACGTCCCCGCCCAGTGGACCGGCCACAGTGTGCTCCACGTCGGGGCAGCGGACTATGAGGCGACGGTCTGGGTCGACGGTGTCGTGCAGGGACGGCACGTGGGCGGGTACACGCCGTTCTCCGTCGACCTCGGTCACCGGGCCGGCCGCGCCGTGTCGATCGTGATCCGGGTCCGCGACGACGAGCGCGATCCCGCGATCCCGTCCGGGAAGCAGTCGCCTCGCTATGCCTCCTATCACTGCATGTACTCCCGGACCACCGGCATCTGGCAGACGGTGTGGCTGGAACACGTCCCCGCGGCTCACGTGGCTTTGGCCCGCACCCAGTGGCTTCCCGGAACCGACACGCTGGTGGTGCGTCCTGAAGTCGCCGCCGAGGACTTTTCGGGCCACCTGAGGGTTACCGCGAGCTGTGGCCGTCAGCGGCTTGCCCAGGGGAGTGTGGAGGTGAGCACGCGCGGAACCGCGCTCGCCCTGGTTCTCCCACGGCCGCCCCTGTGGAGCCCGGCGACGCCGAATCTCGTGGATCTCCAGTACGAGCTCGTCGCCGGGGACGGCAGCGTCGTCGATCGCGTGGCGTCATACGTCGGCCTGCGCTGGCTTGAGATCCGCGGCCCTCACCTGCTCCTCAACGGCGAGCCTCTGTACCAGCGGCTCGTCCTTGATCAGGGGTTTTATCCCGACGGCATCTACACGGCGCCCACCGACGACGCCTTGCGGCAGGATGTCGCGTGGGCCAAGGAACTCGGGTTCAACGGCGTGCGGCTGCACCAGAAGGTGTTTGAACCCAGGTATCTGTACTGGGCCGACCGGCTCGGCCTGCTGTGCTGGGGGGAGTTTCCCAGCTGGGGGTTTGCCGGGGACGGAGTCGGCGGGCCGTTCGCGGAGCGCAGCCGAGCCGCCCAGGCCGCCTTCATTCATCAATGGCTCGAGGTGCTGCAGCGGGACCGGGAGCACCCGTCCATCATCACGTGGTGCCCGTTGAACGAAACCCTGAAGGATCGCGACAGCGCGTTCAGCAATCTTCTCTGGAAGCTCACGCGCGAGCTCGATCCGACACGGCCCGTGATCGACGCCAGCGGGTATTACCACGGCGAGACCGACATCTTCGACGTGCACGACTACACGCAGGACCCGGACCGGATGCGGGCCGTGTATACTCGGTTCCAGGGAAAGGCGGTACCGCAGCACGACCTTGAGCTTGAAGTCCCCTACCGGGGTCAACCGTTCATCGTCAGCGAATACGGGGGAACCTGGTGGTCGGCGGAGACCTTCGGAGAGCAGAGCTGGGGATACGGGGACCATCCCAAGACCAAAGACGAGGTGGTACGGCGCATGGACGGCTTGACGGGAGCGCTGCTCGACAACCCAGCCATCGCGGGCTTCTGTTACACCCAGCTTTACGACGTGGAACAAGAGCAAAACGGACTGCTCACATACGATCGCCAGCCGAAGTTCGACGCCGGTCGCATGCGTTCCATTTTCGCCAGACCCTCGGCCTACGAACAGGTCCGCGGCTTCTCCTGTTCACCCTCCGGAACGCCTGCAGGGGGCCAAGAGGATGCTCCTTAGCCTTGATCTCAACGATCCGGAGCAGGTGGATCAGGCCATCAAGATATTCAAAGCTCTGGCTCTTCGCCAGCGCCTCGACATCCTGCGCCTGGTGGCTCGCAGCGCGACGACCCCCAACGAGATCGCCGCCCGACTGGAGGCACCTCAGTCCACGATCACCCTCAACGTGAGGCTGTTGGAGCAGGCGGGGCTGCTGACCTCTTCCGCCGAATCGACCGGTGTCAAAGGGCTCTCAAAGGTGCTTGAACCGGCTTGCGACCGGATTCTCATCCACCTTCCTCGACCCGCCGAGGATGACCGCCCCGCGTGCGAGTATACGATCCCGGTGGGCTCCTACACGGCTTTCGAGGTGTCCGAGCCGTGTGGTCTGTGCTCGGAAACGGGAATCATCGGTTCTCTCGACGACCCGCTCTCCTTCTACGAACCCGCTCGCAGCCAGGCCCAGTTGATTTGGTTCTATGACGGCTACATCGAATACTCCGTCCCGAACCGGATCCCGCCT
This sequence comes from Bacillota bacterium, assembly GCA_021797925.1. Classification (GTDB taxonomy): domain Bacteria; phylum Bacillota; class Sulfobacillia; order JAJZYS01; family JAJZYS01; genus JAJZYS01. Next base: position 8,216 of record JAJZYS010000042.1, on the reverse strand, counting down.
CGGGCCGAGATCACGGCCGTGGGCGTCTCACTCGAGCTGTGTTCCGAGGCCCCCGGCTACAACCTGAACTGGCCGTCGGACATCACCCTGTGGCTCAACGGCGTCGAGATCGGTACGTGGACCTCCCCAGGCGACTTCGGCGGCCGACCTGGGCTGCTGACACCGACCTGGTGGACGCCCAACAACACCCAGTACGGGCTCATGAAGCAGTGGAGCGTCAGTCAGCAAGGGAGCTACATCGACGGCGTTCGAACCGATACAGTGCGTCTAGACCAGCTCTCGCTGAAAGAGCACCTCATCCGCCTGCGGATCGGCGTCAAGCGGGACGCCGTCCATCGCGGCGGAGTCAGCATCTTCGGAGCGCGGTTCGGAAACTACCCGCAGGACATCCGCCTGACGCTCTCCTATGTCCTGCCGCAGTCCTCCGACGTCCGGCGGCTCGCCGTGGACGTCGTCGGGACGGCATCGGACGGGGTATCGCCGTGATCCGCTGCGCTCCACGCCCATGTGCGGGTCCCAAGTGCATCGCCGACGGGATCCCGCGTTGCATCCACCCGCTTGTAGATCGCCGGCGCCACTTCCTCCCGCCGGAACGGGGTAGTTTACTGCTGCCTTGAAAGTTAACCATTCTTGCAGAAATGCTTGCGTCTTCAGGAACGGTTTCTGCCATGATTGGCGCCCCACGGCTTGTGAAAACCGGGGCCGTCCACGACCTGGCCCCCGTCCTTGACGCCGCAGGAAACGCCGGGCCGGAAAGGAGTGCCATGACACCATGGGCGACGGCTTCGTCCGCACTCCGGCGCCTCCGCAAGGATCGCGCCGGTTCCGTCGGATCTTCGGGACCCGGACGCGACGAGGGAACCCTTCTGACCCGCCAAGGCGCGCGCGAATCGCGAAGGCAGCGATCGCCTGTTGCGTTGCCGCGGTGACGGCCACGGCGGCCGCGACCGCGAGCGCAGGCTCATCGGGTCCGTTTCCTTCGCGGGCGACGCGAGCCTTTTTCAATCCGATCGTCCCGAACGGCGCCGATCCATGGGTCCTCTTCTCGCGAGGATGGTATTACCTGACGATGACCACGGGCGACAACGTCAGCATCTGGAGGTCCCGTTATCTGACCGATCTGGGATGCGCGCAGCCGACCGTTGCGTGGAATCCCCCCGCCCCGTATACCGACATCTGGTCGCCCGAGTTGCAGCGCTCGGGCCGTCGCTGGTACATCTACTTCGCAGCCGACATGAATTCCAATAACGTCACACACCGAATCTACGTACTTCGGTCGCTGGGTCGCAACCCCATGGGCCCGTACCGTTTCATGGGCAAGCTGAAGGGAATGGCCGACCAGTGGGCCATCGATCCGACGGTCTTGCACCTCGCCGGCACATCGTATCTGGTCTGGTCCGGATGGCTGGGGCTCCACAATCGGGTCCAGCGACTCTTCATCGCCAGGATGGCGGGTCCGCTGGAGGTTTCCGGCCACGCAACCGTCATCTCGTCCCCCACCTTCCCCTGGGAACAGAGCGTCGCCCCGATCAACGAGGGTCCCGTGGCGCTGCAGCGGCGCGGCCGGACGTTCATTGTCTTCTCGGCGGACGCCAGTTGGTCGAACGCCTACGCGCTGGGCCTTCTGTCCCTGCGGGGAAAGAACCCCATGCGGGCGAGTGCGTGGGTCAAGTCGCCGTCACCGGTGTTCTCGTCGGCCAACGGCGTGTTCGGCCCGGGTCACGCATCCTTCGTAAAAGCCGGCACGCAATGGTGGATTGTGTACCATGCCGCGGCATTCAGCGGCGCGGGGTGGGATCGCAACATCTTCACTCAGCCGTTCCGGTGGTCGTCGGCGGGCACGCCCGTCTTCGGCGCCCCGCGCTCGCCGACGAGCTGGATTCCGCTGCCGCGAGGCACCCCCGCGCGGTACACGGCGCAGGTGGAAAAACTGGCGGGCGGGGCCGGGGTGGCGCAGATCGCGGTACCGGCCTCCGGCGCCTACTGCGCCTGGCTGCACTTTTCCAACGCTTCCGGTGGAGCGAGCATGGAGTTCTGGACCGCCGACGGCAAGCCGCAGCTTGACCTCACGTTCCCCTCCACCGGCACGAGCCCCAACACGAACGTTGGGACCCTCATCACCGCCGTCGACCTGCACTCGGGCACCAACGCCCTGCGTTTCGCCGAATCCGCCCCGGACGTCAGCGCTCAAATTCGGTGGGTGCAGGTGAGCCCGATGAAGCGGTAACCGCGTTTCCCGGTGCCGTCACAACTGGTGATCTTCGGATTCCGAGGCAACGTGATCGGGGACTGCGAAGCGACGGGATCACCCGGGCCGGGGGGACGCGGTCACCGCTGGGGACGGACGAGAACCGCAGCGGCCGGCGCGCCATGCACAACGCCACGATGGCCGGACACCTGGCTCACGGCAGCTGGCCGCCGGGCGTCGCGGCCGTCTGGGCGTACGGCAGCGTCGTCAGGGTGACCCCGGTATAGTAGTAGTGCAGGATCTGGGTGTAGGTGTACCCCTTGGTCGCCATGAACTGGGCACCGTCCTGGGTCATGCCCAGGCCGTGGCCGTCTCCCTTGCCGTGGAAGGTGTAGCGTGTGGGCACCAGGGGGTAGGTCGTCTCGCCGCTCGCGCCCTCGACGGTGTAGGTGGACGGGAGGGGGGTCGGGACCCCCTGGGCGCCCACCGCCACGAGTCCTCCGCCGCCGTTGTAGGTGACGGGCGTGGAGAGGGCGCTGACCACCGTCACCGTGGCGTTGCTGTGGATCCGGAACAGGGTCGACGGGAGCCCCAGAAACCCCCGGATCGCGTCCTTGCTCACCTCGTACGCGCCGGCGGTCCCTTGGACGAAAAGGTGCAGCGCCCGCCCCGACGCGCCGCGCCCGCGCACCATCAGGCCCGTCACGCTGCCCAGGTTCACCCCGGCGCGCGCCGCATCCTGGGCCAGCTGGCCGGGCGTGGCCCGGATGGTCCAGCGGTGGATGGGATACCCCGGCAGCTCGGGGACGCCCTTGATGTAGGGCAGGGCCTGGTCGAACACGTTCTGGCTGGACGCGGTGTGGCCGCCCGAGTCCGCCTCGAAGAAGGCGTCGATCGGCGCCCCGTCGTAGGTGAGGATCTGCCCCCTCGTGGCCTGGACGTCGGCGTCGGTCTGCGGCGTCTCGGCGCTCAGGCCCCCGTACACCTGATCCGCGGTGGTGGCGGTCACGTCGAAGCCCTCGTCGGCGTGCTCGCCCAGGTGCGCCAGCACATAGGTGCGGGCGGCCACGGCCTGGGCCATGAGCGCCTGCGGGGCCCAGTCGGCGGGCATCTCCCGGGGCACGACCCCTTCCACGTACTGCTCCAGGGGCACGGCGTTGATGACCGTCAGGCCGGCCCCCGGCAGGCGCAGGACCGTCAGGGTGCCGCGGTAGGAAACTCCGCGGAAGGCGACCTGGTCCTGGGATCCGGTGACGGTCAGCCCCGGGTCGCCCGCGGCGACGATGCACAGGATACCGCCGTTGGGTCCCACCACCTCCACCTCGGAGCCGGTGGGGGTATACGGCGTCGACCCCACGACCGGCGGCGTGGTCCCCGCGCCGGAGGACGTGGTCCCGACGCCCGGGGACGTGGTGCCGGCGCTCGGGGATGAGGTCCCGACGCTCGGGGATGAGGTCCCGACGCTCGGGGAGGAGGACGACAAGCCGCTCGAGCCTGAGGGGCTCGTGGTCGTCCCGCCCAGGATCGCCGGAGTGGACCAGCCTGGATCCGCGAAGACATGGAAGCTGCCGCCGGCGAACATGGGCGCGGCCCAGGTCCCCTGGGCGACCATGGCCGCGGCGGCGGCCTGGGCCGCCGAGAGGGTCGCGTAGCTGCCCATGAGCTGGCCCGCGGGTCCGAAGGGCGTTCCCCCCGCTGGCGCGGGGGCTGCGGCCGCCTGGGCCTCGGTGCGGTACATACCTTCCACGACCTGGTCGGAAGCGCCCATGCGCACCAGGTACGCGAGGTCGCCCGCCTGCCGCAGCGAGGTCACCGTGGCCTCGGCCGCGCTGGCGGTGAGGCCCTGGGCCACCGTGTACCCGTAGCCCATCAGCCGCACGTAGGACACGGGCGGCAGGGTCATGACCGCGACGCCGCCCTGGGACAGGGTCAGCGTGTCCGTCGGCGAGGGGGCGGCGAGGGTGATGGCGTCAGGAGCGCCGGACCCGAACGCGAGACCCACGCGGATCGTGGGCTCGGTGCCAAAGAGCTGGTTCAGGGCGCTGGTGGCTCCGGCGGAGGCCGTCCACGGCAGGATCACGATGAGGACAAGCGTCAGGCCGGCCAGGGGAAACCTCACGGGCGGGATGCTCCTTCCCGGGGACGGAGGAGTTATTCGACACTCTTCGAGCCATTCCTCCACGGTTTCGACATCTCGGAGGCGACCGCCTCGCGCTGGCGCCCGCGGGCGGGCCGTCACGCGGTCGCGTGCGGCCGGGCACGACTTCAGCGGAAGGGCCTCGCCGCCGATGGGGCAAGAGACAGGGGGGCTCCGCGGTGGAAGGGTTGTTCGCGGGACTTCAGACCGGACTGAGCGGGCTCGAGGCGTCCCAGGCGGCTCTGGACGTGGTGGGCCAGAACGTGGCCAACGTGTCCACGCCGGGGTATCACCGCCAGCGCGCGGAACTCGCCGCCGCGCCGCCCATGCCCGACGTGTCCGAAAGCGCCCAGGTGGGCACCGGGGTCAACGTGACCGGCATCCAGCGGGCGGTGGATCACTTCCTCACCAACCAATCGCTCACCCAGTCATCCAACGTGGGGTACTGGCAGACCACCACCAACGCCATGTCCCAGGTCCAGGCCGCCTTCCAGGAGCCCAGCTCCAGCGGACTGCAGGCCGCCATGGACCAGTTCTGGCAGGCGTGGTCCAACCTCTCCAACCAGCCGCAGGACGCCGGCGTGCGCCAGGAGGTCCTGGCCCAGGCCCAGTCGCTCATCGGGACCTTCCAGTCGGTCTCCTCCCAGCTGACCGCCGCCCAGTCCAACCTGGACAACCAGGTGGTGGCGCAGGTGGCCTCCGTGAACGATCTGGCCACCCAGATCGCCTCGCTCAACGCCCAGATCGAGAACGCCCAGGTGGTGGGCGAGACCCCCAACGATCTCATCGACCAGCGGGGCGTCCTCCTGACAAAGCTCGCCGCCATCACCAGCATTCGGGTCCAGCCCCTCGAATCCGGGGGTGACATGGTCTACATCGGCGGCGTCCCCCTGGTGAGCGACCGGACCACACACGCGCTGACCACGGTGCCCAGCGCCCAGAACCCGACGCTGCACACGGTGCAGTTCGCCTCCGTCTCCGGTCCCGTGGACATCTCCGGCGGCAGCATGGGCGCCGAGCTCACGCTTCGGGACCAGACCATCGCGGGGCTGCTCACGCAGCTCAACACCCTCGCCGACCAGCTGGCCACCGCCGTGAACAACCAGCACGCCGTGGGCTACGGCACCGACGGCACCACCACCGGCCTGCCGTTCTTCATCCTGCCGAGTTCCCCGCAGCAGGCCGCCAGCCAGCTCCAGGTCAACCCCACCCTCATCGCCAACCCCCAGGACATCGCGGCGGCCGCCCACCCCAACTCCCCTGGCGGGGGCAACAACGCCCTGGCCATCAGCCAGATCAACTCCACCGCCATCGCGAGCCTCGGCGGCACCCTGGACAGCTACTACCGGGGGATGATCGGCACGCTGGGGGTCGACGCCCAGACGGCCCAGAACATGAACCAGCAGGCCCAGCTGATGAACACCACGGTACAGAACCAGATCCAGTCGATCTCCGGAGTGTCGCTGAACACCCAGGGGGTGAAGCTGGTGATGTTCCAGCACGCGTACGACGCGTCGGCCACGGTGATCCAGACCATCAACAGCATGCTGTCGACGCTGGTCAACCGTCTGTAAGGGAGGAGCCATCCGTGGAGATCGTCAACGCCAACATGCTGACCAACAACCTCATCCAGAACCTCTCCGTGGACCAGGCCCGCATGAGCCGGTTCGAGAACGAGATCTCCAGCGGCCAGTCCATCAACCAGCCCTCGGACAACCCGGCCGGGGTGCAGCAGGAGCTCAGGCTCCAGAAGCTCCTGGCCCAGAACCAGCAGTACCAGACCAACGCGCAGAACGCCGCTGGCTTCCTCCAGGAAACCGGCTCGGCGCTCTCCACGCTCATCGACATTCTCAACAAGGCCGACCAGCTGGCGGTGGAGGGCGCCAACGGCACCATGAACGCCAGCGACCGGCAGAACCTGGCGACGCAGGTGGGGGCGCTCTTCCAGCAGGCGGTGCAGACCGGCAACACGCGCTTTGGCTCCACCTACGTGTTCGGCGGTACCCAGGACGTGCTCCCGCCGTACATCCTGGAGCCGACGGGCACGATCCAGGACAACTCCAACGGGCTGGCCCTCAACCGCGAGGTGGGCCCGGGCATCGTGCTGGCCGTCAACACCCAGGGTTCGCCGCTGCTCAACAACCCCACCCCCAGCGCCACGAGCCCCCCCGGCGTGTTCCAGGTGCTCCAGCAGCTGCAGAACGACCTCGCCCAGAACAACACCGCCGCCCTCGCCTCGGATCTCACCGCGGTCCAGGGCGCCCTCGAGCGGGTGACCGTGGCCTCGACCAAGTCCGGCTCCACCCTGGACGAGGTGAACCAGCAGCTCACCCGTCTCACCAACCAGTCCGCCCTGCTGCAGCAGCTCGACACCCAGACCGCGGGGGCGGACACCGCCAAGGTGATCGCGGACTTCGAGAACGTGGCCAACAGCTACCGGCAGGCGCTCGCGGCGGGGGCGCAGATCATCCAGCCCAGCCTCATGCAGTTCCTCAAGTAGTCCCGAGGGGAGTTCGGCCATGCTCGCGCGCACGCGCCTGGGCCCGGTGACCTACGAATCGCAGGATGTTCTGGTCATGCCCTTCGGCCTGGTGGGCTTCGGCACCCTGCACCACTTCCTCCTCGCCGAGGGCCCCACCGTGGACTGGCTCCTGTCGCTGGAAGAGCCCGCCTTCGGGTTGCCGCTCATCGACCCCACGCTGGTCGAGCCCACGTACGCCCCGCCGCTCGAGGAGGTCCTCGCCCGCCACCCCGGGTGCCACCCGCCGTCGGTGCGGGTGCGGACCGTGCTCATCGCCCCGTCGCCTCCCGCACCCATGCGGACCAACCTGATGGCGCCCGTGGTCGTGCTCCCCGCCGAGCGCACCGCCTACCAGCTCGTCCTGTGGGACCAGAACTATCCCAACGCCGTGGAGCTGCCGCCTCCGGTGGCCCGCCAGCTGACCCGGGCCGGCTGATGCTGGTACTATCCCGGCGGCGGGGCGAGAAGATCCGCATCGGCGAGGACATCCTCGTGGAGATCCTGGACGTGCGCGGAACCGGCGCCGACGCCCAGGTGCGCGTGGGCATCGAGGCGCCCCGGCTGGTGAGGGTGCTGCGCGAGGAGCTCTACCGGCAGATCCAGGCGGACATCCAGCTCGCGAGCGAGGCGCCCGGGGAGCGCTTCGAGTCCGACCGCCCCCACCCCGAGGCCGGTCACGGCTGACCCCGGACCGGTCCCGCCAGCGTTCACAAGGAGGCAACCCCATGAGCATCGCCGCCTACCAGCGCACCCAGCTGACCATCGCCTCCCCTGACCGCCAGGTGCTGCTCCTGTTCCGGGCCGTCGAGCGCATGGCCCGCGGAGCCGACGCCGCCATCGAACGCGCGGACCTGCCCGCGGCCCACCAGCAGCTCGTGGACGCGCAGGAACTCTTGCTCCTCCTGAGCACGCTGGTCAACCCGTCCGCTCCCGCACCCATCCCGGGCAACCTCTCCGCCCTCTTGCGCTGGATGGTGGACCAGCTGGTCGAGGCCAACATCCGGAAGTCCCGTGTTCCCATCGCCGAGACGCTCGAGGTCCTCTCCGTCCTCATCGAGACCTGGGAGCGCATCCTGGAGCCGGTCGCCGCATCCACGGTCACGCGCTGAAGGGAGGTTCACCCCATGTCCATCGGTGGCAGCGGCCCCATCAGCATCAGCGGCATCATCTCCGGCCTGAACACCCCGGCGATCATCCAGGCCATGCTCAAGGTGGACCAGCTTCCGCTCAACGCCTTGGACACCCAGATCGGACAGATCACCGCGCAGCAGACCACCTGGAGCAACCTGAACAGCACGTTCCAGTCCCTCGGCACCGCCGCCCAGGCGATCAAGTCGAGCCTGTTCACCCAGACCAGCGCCACCTCGTCC
>JAJZYS010000041.1 GCA_021797925.1 Bacillota bacterium | reverse complement strand
TCCCAAGGCGGGTCTCGAGGACGTGGTGGCCGGGACCTCGGAGATCTGCTTCATCGACGGCCACGAGGGCCGTCTCCTGTACCACGGGTACGACATCCACGACCTTGTGGCCCACAGCACCTTCGAGGAGACCGTCTTCCTGCTCTTTCACAACCGCCTGCCTTCGCGCCAGGAGCTCGCGGACTTCGACGCGGCGCTCAGGGCCGAGCGGGCGCTCCCGCCCCAGGGTCTCTCGCTGCTCGCGACGCTGCCCGCGTCGGCGCACCCCATGGCGCTGCTGCGCACCATGGTCTCGGCCCTGGGCCTCTATGATCCCGACGGGGAGGACAACTCCCCCGAGGCCTCGCGCCGCAAGGCGCTGCGCCTCACCGCCCAGATGGCCACGCTGGTGGCCGCCATCGGCCGGCACCGGGACGGCAAGGCGCCCATCGCCCCGGACCGCGGGCTCGCGCACGCGGCGGACTTCCTCTACATGCTCCAGGGCCGCGCCCCGGACCCCGCGGACGCCCGGGTGTTCGACGCCGCCCTGATCATGCACGCGGATCACGAGCTCAACGCCTCCACCTTCGCCGCGCGGGTCACGGCCGGCACCCTCTCGGACCTGTACTCGGCCGTCACCTCCGCGGTGGGCGCCCTCAAGGGTCCGCTGCACGGGGGGGCCAACGAGGCCGTGATGCGGATGCTCAGGGAGATCGACGATCCCGAGCGGGCGGAGGCGTACGTGAAGCAGGCGCTGGCGCAAAAGCGCAAGATCATGGGCTTCGGCCACCGGGTGTACCGCACCGAGGATCCCCGCGCGACGCACCTTAGGCGCTACTCCCTGGAGGTCGGCGAGCGCCACGGCGACACCCGCTGGTACCGGATGTCCCGCCGGATCGAGGAGGTGGTGCTCGCGGAGAAGGGACTGTTCCCCAACGTGGACTTCTTCTCCGCCTCCACCTACTATATGCTGGGCATCCCCCTGGACCTCTTCACGCCGGTGTTCGCCGTCAGCCGCATCAGCGGCTGGTGCGCCCATATCCTGGAGCAGTACGGGAACAACCGCCTGATCCGGCCCAGGGCACAGTACGTGGGGCCGACCCGCGAGACGTACATCCCCCTCGACGAGCGGTAGCGGCGGCCGGGAAACCGGCGGGACGAGCCCCCGCTGGACGATCGCCCCGGGAGGTCTGGCTCAGTGCACCGCCCACCGGACGAGGGCGTAGAAGCCGGCGGCCCCCGCCGCCTGCACCGCCCCCACCGCCAGCCAGATTCCCGGGGCCCCCCGCCCCGGTCGGCCCGACCGCAGCCCCAGCCCCAGGAGCACGCAGGCCACCGCAAACGCAAGCTCGCTGACGAGGCTTGAGATCGCCACCACCCTGGGGCTGACGGCGACGAGCCACGACAGGGCGACAAGGGCCCAGAAGCCCCAGACGAACGCGGGGACGCGGCGCAGCACCTGCCGGGAGCCGGCCCCGGGGGCCAGGATCGGCAGGAGCACCGGCAGCATCACGACCCGGGCCATCTTGACCACCGCGGCCACGTGGGCCGACCGGGGCGAGAACTCGGCGCCGGTGGCCAGCGCCTCGGCGGTGTTGTCCACGGCCGTGCCGGACCAGGCCCCGAACGGCGTCGATCCCAGCCCCAGGGCGTGGCCCAGGGGCGGCAGAGCGCCCATGGCCACGACGCCGGCGAACAGCATGGCCAGCACCGCCTCGCCCACGTCCCGGTCGCGCACCCTGAGGTGCGAGCGCGCCATGAGCATGGCGGTGATCCCGCAGACGGACAGTCCCAGGGCCAGGAGCCGCCCCAGCGCGCGGTCCAGGTGCCAAAGCCTGGCGGCGGCCACCCCGAGGAGGAGGCCGGCGACGACCTTCGCCACGATGACGGCGAAGAGCCCCGGGCTCAAGAGCGCCTGCGCCCCGCGGCTCGAGAGCCCGAGCAGCGCGATGCCCACCTCGAGACAGACGCCGGGAAGGGGCGAGGTCTCCAGCCCCGCCGGCGGCCGCCAGCCCGCCCGGCCCGCGGCCGCGCCCATGACCGTACACCAGAAGAGCGCCGAGATGGGCGGATAGAAGCGGTTGAGCACCAGCCCCGCCACCGCCAGCGCCGGCAGCAGCGCCGAAGCCTCCCCCCGCCGGAGGACCGCCGGGTCAACCCGCATGGGCGCGCCCGCGCCTGAGGAGGATGCGGGCGACCTCGGGGCGGGTGAAGGTCTCCGGGGGGATCTCCCCGCGCTGGAGCATGGCACGCAGCTCGGTCCCGCTCAGGTGCACCCGGTCGGCCTCGGGGTGGGGACAGGTCTTGAGGCTGGCCATGCCCTGGCACCGGCGGCAGTGAAAAGCGTCCTGGAACCGGAGCACGTCGATGCCGATCTCGCCCGGCTCGAACCGGTCGAAAATCCTCTGGGCCGCCAGCGGCGGATAGTGGCGGCCCACCCCCGCGTGGTCGCGGCCCACCACGAAGCGGGTGCAGCCGTAGTTCTTGCGCACGATGGCGTGCAAGAGCGCCTCCCGGGGACCCGCGTACCGCATCGCCCCGGGGTAGACGCCCAGGAGGGTGCGCTCCGGCGGAAAGTACCCGGCCAGGAGCGCCCGGTAGCACGCCATGCGCGTGCTCGCCTCCACGTCCGTGTCCAGGGCCGGCCCCACCAGGGGCTGGAGAAAAAGCCCGTCGGCGATCTCCAGGGCGCAGCGCAGCAGGTGCTCGTGGGCCCGGTGCACGGGATTGCGCGTCTGAAACCCCACCACGTCGCGCCAGCCGCGCTCGCGGAAGATGCGCCGGGTCGTCGCGGGATCGAGGCGGGACTCGGGGAATGCCGGGGCCGGCGACGAGAGGAGGGTGATCGGGCCGCCGACGCGCCAGCGCGGCAGGCCGGCGAGCCGCGCGACCCCCGGGTGCGCGCCGTCGCGGGTCCCGAACGTGCCCTCTTGCTCCAGCGCGGGCTCGAGCGTGTAGACCTCGCGCACCTCGAGGAGCGCGCGCAGCTGTCCGCCCGCGTCGCGCAGCAGGAGCCCGCCCGTGCGCCCGCCCTGGCGCGCCGCGTCCCGGTCCACCGCCAGGGTGATCGGCACCCCCCAGGGCAGTCCGTCGGCGAGGCGGGCCTCCCCGAGCACCCGGGCGGCGTCGGCCCGGCCCATGAAGCCCTCGAGCGGGCTGTACGCCCCGGTGGCGATACACGTGACGTCCGCCGCGCCCACGTCGTCCACGATCACCTGCGGCAGGCGCGCCGCACGGGCCTCGAGCCGGGCGCGATCGTCGGCCGCGGCCACGCGTGAAACCAGCCGACCGCCGTGGGGCGCGATCGGCTCGGTGGCATCCATGTGCATGCTCCCTTCGGACTGCGTCCAGAGAGAGCCTATGAACGGGTCGGCGGGAGTGTGCGCGCGGGGCTTGCGCCCCCGGCGTCAGGCGATGGCGCGCTCGGTCTCAGGATCGAACGCGTGCACGCGCTCCATGTTGATGGCGAACTCCATCGTCTCGCCGTCGTGGGCGATGACGTTGCCCTCGGCGCGCGAGGTGGCCGCCTGGTCGCCCACGGTCAGGTACAGGTACGTCTCGGAGCCCATGGGCTCCACCACCTCGATCCGGGCAGGCACCACCCAGTCGGGATGAGCCTCCCGGAACGCGCCCTCGTGGATGAGCTCCTCGGGGCGAATCCCGAACATCACCTCGCGCCCGGCGTAGGGCAGCCACGTCTTGGCGCGTTCGGCGGGGACCAGCATCTTGGACGTGCCCAGATCCATGTACAGGTTGTCGCCTTCCTTGACGAGCCGCCCCTTCAGGAAGTTCATGGCCGGAGCCCCGATGAAGCCGGCCACGAACATGTTCGCCGGCCGGTTGTAGATCTCCTGAGGCTCGGCCACCTGCTGGATGACGCCGTCCTTCATGACCACGATCCTGTCGCCCATGGTCATGGCCTCGGTCTGGTCGTGGGTCACGTAGATGGCGGTCGTCTCGAGCCTGGCGTGCAGCTTCTTGAGCTCGGTGCGCGTCTGGACCCGGAGCTTGGCGTCCAGGTTCGAGAGCGGCTCGTCCATGAGGAACGCCTGGGGTTCGCGCACGATGGCCCGCCCCAGGGCGACCCGCTGGCGCTGGCCGCCGGACAGCTCCTTGGGCTTGCGCTTGAGCAGCTGCCCGATCCCCAGGATCTCCGCGGCCTCCTTGACCCGCCGGTCGATGTCCTCGCGCTTGAAGTGCCGCAGCTTCAGTCCGAAGGCCATGTTGTCGTAGACGTTCATGTGGGGATAGAGGGCATAATTCTGAAACACCATGGCAATGTCCCGATCCTTGGGGGCCACGTCATTGACCAGCCGGTCACCGATGTAGATCTCCCCGTCGGTGATCTCCTCGAGCCCCGCCACCATCCGAAGCGTCGTCGTCTTTCCGCACCCCGACGGACCCACCAGCACCAGGAATTCCTTGTCCCGGATCTTGAGGTCGAAGTCGTTGACCGCCGTGACTTCGCCGAAGCGCTTGAATACGTGCTTCGCCGTTACCTCCGCCAACACGGACACCTCCGTCGCGTGATCGTCATGACGTACAGTCGACCATTCGACCCCGAAAGCCCCGGATCCTGCACCGACGCCCCCGATGGCAGAAATCGTTGCACGCCGAGGTCCCGCGGTCAACGCGCAGTCCGGGCAAGGGAACGTCGCGCCGGGCCGCGTAGCCGGAGCGCCCCCGCCATAGGATGGGGCGGAGGGATCCCATCGTGTCTCGCAGCCGGCGCCGCCGCCCGCTCACCGGGGTCCGCCTGCCCAGATTCCGCCTGCACGGCCGGTCGGTGAGCCTCGTGGTCGTCGGGGCGGTGGTCCTGGCCTTTCTCCTGGTGCAGTCCAACTTCAACAGCACGATCCTCTCCCTCTCCCGCATCGAGGCCCAGCAGATGGCCATCCGGGTGCTCAGCACCTCCCTGGAGCACCAGCTGGCCCGGGAGACGGCCAGATCCGAGATGTTCCACATCCAGGTCAACTCCGGCCAGGCGTTCATCCAGCCCAACACCGCCGCCATCGAGCGCGTGGCCGCCCAGGCGACCCTCGCCATCCAGTCCGCCCTCAAGCGCCTGCCCGAGGAGCCCATCTACATCCCCCTGGGCCAGGCCCTGGGCAGCAAGCTTCTGGCCGCCTACGGACCCGACGTGCCGGTCGGCCTCGTCCCCTACGGCGCCGTCTCCATCGACTTCAGCGAGGAGTTCCACCAGGCGGGGATCAACCAGGTGCTGTTCGTGGTGTACCTGGACACCGACACCCAGGTCCACAGCATCGTCACGAGCTGAGCGCACGCCCGGCTCCCGCGCTCGGGCCCGGGGGCGGTTCACGGCCCCACCCGCAGGTGGATCGTGAGCCTCGGCGGGGCAGCGCCCTGACCGGCCCAGACGTCGATGTGGTCCACGATCTCCCGGAGGATCCCTCCCCGCTGGACGGTGGACAGGCCCCCGTCCAGCGCGGCGCGCACGGCGGCGACGCGCTCGTCCTCGTCCCCACGGAGCGCGGCTGCAAGGAGCGCTCGCACGTCGTCCAGGCGCCGGCGCAGCGCCGCCTCGTCCCGGCGCACCTTCTCCAGCTGCCCGTCGGCCTCCTCCCGGGTCACGAGACCCGCCGCGTAGAACCCCAGGATGCCCTGGCGGGTCCGGGCGCACCGCGCCACGGCCGCCTCGAGGGAGCGAGCCTCCCCGTCCAGGTCCCCGGCCTCGGCGCCCTCCACCCCCCACGACGCGCGCACCCGCCGCGCCTCGGCGAGAAACCCCGCGGCCCACGACCACACCACCGGGTCGATCGCCGCCAGGCGCACGCTCAAGCCCCGGCACGCCGTCGACGGCGCCCGCGGATCCCCCGGGCGGACGCGGGCGAGCGGGTTGCAGTAGTAGCGCGGGCGATGGCGCGAGCCGGGGCTGATGAACGTGCGCATTCCCTTGCCGCACCCGCCGCAGCGCAAAAGGCCCCTCAGGAGCGCCGCGTGGGTCTGGCGCCGCTGGGTCCGGCGCCGGTTCTCGCCGAGGGTTGCCTGGGCGGCCTCCCAGAGCTCCCGGGACACGACGGCCGGCACGGCGATGGGGATCCACTCCTCCCTTGGCCGCAGGCGGTAGCCGTTGCGGGCGTCGAACTTGTTGACGTAGGCCGTGCCGCAGTACGCCTCGTTCCTGAGGAGCCTGGCCACCGTCTCCTTGTACCAGCCCTTGCCGCGCGGGGACGGGGCCCCGAGGCCGCTGAGCCGCCGGGCGATCGCCCAGGCGGAGATGCGTTCCGTGGCGCACCACGCAAACAGCCTGCGGACCCACGCGGCCCGCTCCTCGTCGATGTCGACCCGCCCGCTGCGGGTGTCGTGCACGTAGCCGTAGAGGCGAAACTTCACGGGCATCACGCCCATCTCCGCCTTGCGCCGGCGGCCCATCATGGTGCGCGCCCGGATCTTGATGCGCTCGGACTGGGCCATGAGGGCCTTGATGCCGTAAAGGAGAAGGTCGTCGGGGCTGTGGGTCGTGGCGCCGCCCTGCAGGAACAATAGCTGGCAGCCCGCGGCCAGGATCTCCTCGCGCAGCAGCAGCGCTCCCACGGCGTCGCGGGAAAGCCGGTCCTGGTCCCAGACGATCACGAGCTGGTGGCGCCGCCGCTCGATGGCCAGGCGCATCGCCGTGAGGGCGGGCCGGTCCAGGGTCATGCTCGACTCCGCCGGGTCAGCGTAGACGACGATCTCGTCCGCCCCCAGCTCCTCGGCGCGGCGGCGGCCGTGTTCGATCTGGGCGGAGAGGCTGTAGCCGCGCTCGGCCTGCTCGTCGGTGGACACCCGGGCGTAGATGGCGGCGCTCAGCACGGCCGGGCGGGTCCCTCCGGGGGGCGGGGCGCGTCTTCGAGGATGCGGGCGTAGACCCGCCCCAGGATCCGCGCGTCACGCTCGGGGTCGGCGGGCGCGAACACCACCTCCAGCTGCGCGCCGGCCGGCTCCCCTTGGGCGTGGGGCGGAATCGGCCGCCGGCCAATCTCCCCACTGCGCTTGTGCAACTCGCCCCTCCTCGCCGCAGTGTATGACCCCGCCGGCCCGTCCCAGCACCCGGCGCACGGCCCGGGGCCGAACGCGGCGCTAGCCCTCCCGGGCGCGCCGGACGGTCGCGATCACGGCGTCGAGGTTCGCCGCGGCCGAGTCCACCGGGATCACGCACCCCGGGGCCACGATCAGCCGGCCGTCCGGAACCTGGCGCAGGGCGTCCTCGACCTCGGCGGCGACCTCCCGGGGATCGCCCGAGCCGATGACGCCCTGGTCGTTGACGCCGCCCGCCAGCACGCGGTCGGTGAGCCGGCGCATGTCGGCCAGCGACGGCCCGACCCGGCGGTCGTGCCAGTTGACCGCCAGCACGGGGTAGTCGGCCACCTCCGCGAAGAGGGGGTCCTCCCCGTGCAGGTGCAGGATCGTCGGCAGCTGGGAGGCGGCGATCACCTCGAGGTCCAGGGGGCGGGCGAAGGCGCGAAAGCGCTCGGGGCCGAGCACGCGGCCGCTGGCCGAGGACGTGGCGTAGAAGATTCCGTCCGCTCCGGCCTCCCCGGCCTTGCGGGCGAAGGCGGCGATCGTCGCGGTGACCGCCGCGAGCCCCGCGCGCGTCGCGGCGGGATCCTCGCCCAGATGGGCGTACACCTTCGCGCCCGAGAGGGTGGCGGCCACCGTCATGGGGCTGAACACCGTGGCCACGAGCGGGACGTGCTCCCCGAGCTCCCGGCGCAGACGCGCGAGGACGTCGAGCTGATCGCCCAGAAAGCCCCGGTCGACCGCCGCGGGTTCGAGATCGGCCCACTGCGCCGCCCGCTGGACCACCGGGGGGCCGTCGCCATAGACGCCGTACGCGTCGACCCGGGAGAGCTCGCACCGGTATCCCCAGGCCTGCCCGAGGCTCCCGGCGGTCCAGGTGACCTTGAGAAAGTCGAAGGGGAACCGGCGATAGAAGTCGGCGTGGGCGCGGGCCAGGCGCTCGGGATCGAGATCGTCGCCGGGAAAGTGACGCCACAGGGCAGAAAGCGGCCCCGGGGTCCCGCCGCGCACAAGCTCCGTCCACCGCTCGTTTCGATCCGCCATGGATCCCCGCCCCCTCCGGTCGTCGTCGCCGCTCGCGCCGCCCTGAGCCGACGCGGTCGGCACGGGTCCATCTGACCGTGCGGCGATCCACCTGTCAAGCGCCCGGCCGCCGCGTGGACCCGGATGCACGTTGCCGCCCGCCGCCGCGCGGCGCGCAAATCGTGCTAGCGAGGCAACCGCGCCGAGGCGGAGCGCAACATTTCATTATACCTCGCCCTGCCCCCGGGCGGCAGGGCCAAACGTCCCCTTCCCCCGGGTCCGCCGGTCCCCCGCGATGGGGACCTGTGGCCGTAGCCATCGCGAGCGTGCCGTGGTGCAATGTTCCCAGCGGCGGTGGGAGTCCTCGCTCCCGCCGCCGGCTCAATGGGAGGTGGCATCCATGCCGCACAACGTGTGGCCCAACTTTGTCGTGGAGGGGCTGCTCCTCGCCGCCTTCATCGCCGGCCTGGTCCTGCGCTACCCGAACCATGGCCAGTGACGCCCCGCAGGGGAACTGGACGCTGGCGGTCCGCCACCGGCTCGACGACCTGACGTGGGACAAGCTCCTGCCCACCGAGCAGCCGGTGTACGTGCGCTCGGTCGTCTACAGCTTCGGGGCCCTGACCCTGGGCGCCCTCGCGGTGATCATCGCCAGCGGCATCATCCTCGCGGCCAACGGCCCCCCGTGGTGGTTCACCAGTTCCACCGGCGCCTTCGTTCGGGCCCTTCACTACTGGGGCGTGCAGGCCTTCTTCTTCTTCATGATCCTGCACCTCACCGCCCAGTTCTTCATGGGCGCGTGGCGCCACGGCCGCAGCCGCACCTGGATCCTCGGCGTCCTCAGCTTCGGCGTGTCCGTGGTCACGGCGTTCACCGGGTATCTCTCGCGGGGCGACTTCTTCTCCCAGTGGAACCAGGTGCAGTCCAAGGACGCGTTCAACGGAGCCGGCATCGGCGGCTGGTTCAACGTGCTCGACAACGGCCAGATCTACGGGCTGCACATCGCGGTCCTGCCGGCCATCCTGGTGGCCCTGGTGAGCCTGCACGTGGTGCTGGTGCGCCGCCACGGCGTGGTGCCGCCGTATCCCGCCGATCACGGGGAGGAGGGTGAGACGCCGTGAAGAACGATCCGACCCGGCCCGAGACCTATCCCCAGCAACCCTTCGACCTCGTCAAGGAGGCGGGTCTGAGCGGCCTTTTCGTCCTCGCGCTGGTGGCGGTGGCGGCGATCGCGTTCCGCGCGCCGTACGTGCGGCCGCTGACCATCGCCCGGGTGGCGCGCACCGAGCCGGTGCTGTTCCTGCGCACGGCCGCCCGGGACCTGGGTGGCCTCTCGGAGATCGCCAACTACGGGCCGCCCTACAACCACGGCACCGGCCACGTGCAGGCGCTGGGGCCGTTCCACCCGCAGACGATCCTGGGCGTCACGCAGCCCATCCACCCCCAGACGGTGGACGTGCTCCATCCCCTGCGGATGGCGTCCCGCCTGGATCCCGGGCTGACGGCGGCGCTCAGCCGGTGGCAGCGGGCCCCGGCGCTCCAGCGCCGCGCCTGGATCGCCCGCTACCTCGCCGGGCTGCACCGCGCCCGCGTCCAGGGTGACCGGGTGGCGCTGCCTGCCGTCGCGGCGGGGCCGGTGCCCACCCTGCTGTCCGCCCTCAGGGCCATGGGAGCGGGCGGCCTGCTCTCGGGAGCCATGGACCGGACGTCGCCCGTCTACCACGACAGCTTCGAGCCCAGCCTGCTCTTCCTGCAGGGGGCGGCGCTCCACCGCCTGGCCGCCCGCAACGACCTGCTCGGCAGCGAGTGGGGGATCATGCACGACGAGTCGAGCTACCCGGGCCCGTGGTGGCTGACGCCCTACACCTTCCTCTACCAGATCCCTCCCTATTCCACCTCTCCCGCCGGGGATCTCATGGCCGCCTACACCATGCTCGTCGTGTTCCTCCTGCTCGCCGCCGTCCCGTTCCTGCCGGGTGTGCGCGACCTGCCGCGCCGCCTGCGGGTGTACCGCGTCATCTGGCGCGACTGGTACCGGCGCGTGGAGACCCCCGAGCTGCCTGAGCGGCGCCGGGCCGGGCCCGCTCCCCGGTCCGCGTCGCAGCACGCGAGGGGGTGAGGTGGTGTCGCGTGCCATCGCGTTCCCGGCGCTGTGGGCCCTCGGCCTCGCCGTGGGCGTCGCCGGTACCGGCCTTGTGTTCCGGGCCGTGACCCGGGGCAACGGCTGGGACCTTCTGGCGGGACTGGCGCTGCTGCTCCCGGGCCTGTATCTCTCCGGAACCGTGCTGGCCCACGCACGCGCGGCGAACACCCGGGCGCGGGCCAAGGCGCGGGAGAGCTGACCCCGGCACGGGTCCCTCAGGCGCCCAGCGCCTCGAGGAACGCGGCGTACAGGGGGTGGGTCGGGGCGAGGAGCGCGAGTTCCCGGCGCATTCCCGCCTCGACCCTTCGCCGTTCCTCCTCGGTCAACCAGCCCGCGTGGACGCCGACGCGGGCGAAGCTCAGGGTCAGGGTGGCCACGTCGCAGGCGCAGTACGCGGCGACGTCCTCGAGGCGGCCCGCCCGCCAGAGCGCGTGCACGTCGGCGCCCGCGACTCCCAGCTTTCCCGGCAGGCCCAGCATCGTCGCCACCTCCTGCTGGGAGAGGGCGGGCGAGGAGCCGTAGTCGCGCAGCACGTCCATCAGGTCGATGTGGCTGTCGCGAAACCGCTGCCGGTAGTCCCCGTTCCACCACGCCGCCGGGGAGACCCCGTGGATCAGTCCCCGCTGGACGAAGACCGGCAGGTCGAAGCCGCGCCCGTTGAACGTCACGAGCCGGGCAGGCGGCCGGGCGGCGACGAGCCGGGCGAAGCCGTCCCAGAAGGCGCCAAGGAGTTCGCCCTCGCCCTTTGCGGCGTCGAGCGGCTTGAACTGCCGCACGTCCCCCGTCTCGTCGATCCAGGCGACGGCCACCGCGACCACCCGCTGGTACAGGGGCTTGAGGAAGCCTTGACCGTCCGCACGGGCCGGCAGGACACGCGCCAGCGCCTCCTCGTCGCTCAGGTCCCCTTCGCCCAGCACGCGCCGGGCCGTGTCGGGGTCCGGCACCGTCTCCGAATCGAAGACCAAAAGCGGCCTCACGGCCCACACCGCCTCGCTCTCCTGGCGGCTCCATGATAGCGAAGGCGCCCCGGCCCGTCACCTTGTCCCGCAAGAGTCCCCGAGGGGGCTCACCCCGCCGGGGGCACCAGTCCGTCGGGGCCCCGGGAGCGCCCCATGACGCGCAGCGCGGGGCCGATCGCGGCGGCCAGGCACACGGCCGCCGCCATCATGGCGACGGGCACGCCTCGCGACTGCGCCAGCTCTCCGACTCCCCAGGCCCCGAGGGCGCCGACGGTGTTGCCCCAGCCCAGGGTGAGCCCGGAGGCCATCCCCTCCCTTCCGGGGAAGAGCCCCTGGCCGTAGACCAGCATGACCGCCCCGGCGCCGTTGACCGAGAAGCCCCACAGGGCGACGAGGACCCAGAAGACGAGCCCGCCGTGCGCCAGCGCCCAGCCCGCGGCGCTGACCGTGGCGAGGGCGAGGGACCCGGCCAGCACCACCCGGGATCCCAGCCGGTCCGACAGGGCCCCGCCGAGGAGGTTGCCCACGGTGCCCGCGCCGTACACCACGGTGAGCAGGGCGCCGGTCGCGCTCAGTCCCCCGCCCCGGTCGTGCCAGAGGATGGGCAGCAGGGTGAGCAGGCTGGCGGTGCCCAGATTGCGCAGGACCACCATGAGAAAGAACGCCCGCCCCCGTGTCCACGCCGCCGCCCAGGGCGAGGTCGAAGGGTCCGGTCGGCGCGGCCGTCGCGGCACCGCCCGCGCCGACCCCAGCAGGAGAGCGGCCGCCGCGAGTCCCGGCAGGGCCAGCGCCGCCACACCCAGCTGCCCGCCCCACCGGAGGGCCGCCACCGCCGCCAGCGGCGCCAGCGCGTGACCGATCATGCCGCTGACCATCCAGATGCCCGTCTGCCGCCCCTCGCGTCCCGGGGCGCTCTGGCGGACCAGGGCGGCCATGTGGGGGTGAAACGCGGCGTTGCCCAGGCCCGCCAGCATCAGCGTCCCGGCAAAGACGGCGTAGGACGGCGACCAGGCCAGGCCCAGGGCGCTGCCCACGCTGCCGGCGGCAAGCCCCCCCACGATGAACCACGGCCCGCCCAGCCGGTCCGACCACGAGCCCAGGAGCGGCTGCAGCGCCTGGGTGGTGAGCGCCGACAGCCCGGCGAGCAGGCCGGCCTGGCCGAGGCTGAAGTGCCAGCGGGACATGAGCAGGGGCAGAAGGGCCAGGTACAGCGTGGGGTATCCGTCGTTGACCGCGTGGGCCACCGCCCACACCAGTGCCCGGGTCAGCCCGCCCGACGGCCTCGCGGCGGCCTCGCTCATGCGGGCCGCTTCGGGCTGTCAAAGCGCACCGCCACGAACCCGGCGGCGGCGACGGGCCACGACGCCCGCCGCTGGCGCTCGAGCTCGAGGGCCGCGTCCGGGTCGTGAAACTCCTGCGGGGCCACATAGAGGCCGGCGGCCACCGCCGCGGGCTGCATCCCGACGAGGGCGGCGAGTTCCTCGCGCGTGAAGAAGCGCGCGCCGCGGTACACCGACCCCGGTTCGGCGGCGGCACGGGCCCGGTAATGGCGCGCCCAGGCTCCGCCGCCGTGGATCAGCCCCACCACCAGCCGGCCGCCGGGCCTGAGGATGCGCAGGGACTCGCGCACCACGGCGGCGGGATCCGCGACGAACTCCAGGGTCACCTGCAGGAGCGCGGCGTCGAAGGCGGCCGTCGGCAGCGGGAGCGCCGCCAGGTCGGCCTGCAGGCACGTGGCCGCCGCCCGGTCCCCGAGCTTCGCGCGCGCCCGCGCCAGCATGGCGGCCGACTCGTCGACGCCGGTCACCCGGCAGCGCGCCTCGAGGAGGGCCAGCGTGTACGCGCCGGTCCCGCAGCCCAGGTCCGCGATCGCCTCCCCGGGCCTGGGATCGAGCACGGACCACACCAGCGCCCGTTCCACCGCGTCCACGAAGGCGCCGAGCGGCGTCTGGCAGAACGCGTCGTAGCGCTCGGCGACCGGATCGAAGCGTGCCAAGGGCCGGCCCTACCCGACGCCGCCGGAGCCGGGGGCGGCGTCCGGGCACAGCGACCGGCTCACCACCACTGCGCCCACCAGTGGCGCTCGAAGGCCACCTTGCCCGCGTGCCAGTGGCGACCGGGACGGTACGGTCGCACCGCGGGGGCGGGACGCGCGTAGAAGTTGCCGCGCGCGAAGCCCGCGATCCCGCCCCCCATCTCGATGAAGCACTCCCCCACGCCGTCAAAGGCGCCGGGCTTTCCCTGGCCCGTGAGCCGGTAGGCGATGGTGCGGGCCACCGCCTCGCCCTGGGCGTGGGCGAACACGCCCGCCTTGGGCAGCGGCTTGCCCACGGGCAGGGGGATCCCGGTCACGTCGCCGATGGCGAACACCTCGGGGAACCGGCTCTCCATGGTGGCCGGGTCCACGGCGACCCACCCGTCCGCCGGCGCCATGCCCGCCGCGGCCACCACCGCGGGCACCCGGTGCGGGGGCACGTGGGCCAAAAGGTCGTACGTCACCTCGCCGCCGTCGGCCAGGCTGAGCCGGCGCCGCCCGGCGTCGACGGCGCTCACCGTCGCGCCGGGATGGTAGTCGATGCCGCGCTCGGCGAGCGCCTCGACGACCGACCGGCTCACCTCGGGACCGGCCACGCCCATGGGGGCGCTCTCCGCCGCCCACAACTCGACCTTGACCCCCTGGCGGCGGCGCTTGCGCAGGTACCCGTCGATGAGCATGGCCGCCTCGTAGGGGGCGGCCGGGCACTTGAAGGGGGTGCGGCTGATGAGGACCACCACGCGGCCGCGTTCGAGGCCTTCCAGACGTTCGCGCAGCGCACTGGCGCCGGCCAGGGTGTAGAAGTTCCCGGGCTCGGCCGCGAGACCGGGGATCGACCCCGGATCCAGCTCCGCGCCCAGCGCCACCACCACCGCGTCGCCGGTCCACGTCCGGTCCTGGGTCCGGACCGTGCGCCGCGCGGGATCGAACTCGGCGACGGGCTCGGTCACCACCTCGATGCCGCGCTCGCGCAGATCGGCGAAGGGGCGCGTCACCTGGTCGGGCCGCCGCGTCCCGGAGAGGACCCACAGCAGCGAGGGCCAGAACGTGTGCACCTCGCTGCGGTCGAACACCACGATGCGATCGCCCGGCGGAATCAGTCGCCTGAGGCGGTGGGCCGCGGCGAGCCCCCCGACGCCGCCGCCCAGGACGAGCACCTGACGCATGCCGTTCCCTCCCTGCTGCTGGATCTAGTACACGATCACCTGGTCCGCCCCCAGGGTCCACAGGCTGAGCTCTTCCATGGACCCCCGGTGCACCCCTTCGATCAGGGCGTCCTCCCCCACCGCCCGGGCGTCCATGCACGACCCGCACGCGCCCATCTCGGCGCCTTGGCGGAGCGTCGCCAGGATCATGCGCTCGAGGTTGTAATACCCCCGCGGCGTGAGCTGGCCGCGGCGGGCGCACTGGACCGCGTCGGCCATGAAGAACACCTTCACCGTCGTCTGGGGATGGCGGGTCATGGCGTGGGCGTGCCGCAGGGCGTTGTACGCCCGCTCGGTCCCGTACGGAGGATCGTTGATCACAAAAAGGATCGTCTTCATCGCCGGCTATGCCTCCTCCGAAGTGCCGCCGCGGCCCAGCGCCGCGGCCACGAGCGCCGCGGCGGCCCGGCCAACCTCCCGGCCCGTCGTGGCGCGCCCCAGGCTCAGGCGGACAAGACCCCTCGCCGTGGCGGCGTCGACTCCCATGGCCCTGAGCGTCGGCGAGCCGGCGTCACCTGGGTGATGGCACGCCGACCCGGTCCCCGCCAGGATCTCGGGACAGGCCGCGAGGAGCTCGGCGCCCGTGAAGCCCGCGACGGCGATCGCCAGGGTGTTGGGCAGCCGCGGCGCCGGCGGCCCGAAGACCCGCACGCGGGCGAGGGCGTCGCGCAGTCGGGATTCGAGGGTGTCGCGCAGCCGGCCCTGGCGGCGCGGCCCGGGACCCGCCAGCCACGCCCCGGCGAGCCGCGCCGCCTCCCCCAGCCCCACGATCGCCGGCACGTTCTCCGTCCCGCTGCGGCGGCCCCCCTCCTGGCCGCCGCCGGCAAGGAGGGGCTCGAGCCCGAGGTCCCCGGCGATCACCAGCGCGCCCACGCCCTTGGGGGCGTACAGCTTGTGCCCCGCCACGGTCAGAAGGTCCACCCCCAGGGCCTCGACGTCCACCGGGATCTTGCCCACCGCCTGGGACGCGTCGGTGTGCACCAGCGCGCCCACCGCGTGCGCCCGCCGCGAGACCTCCGCCACCGGCTGGATGGTGCCGATCTCGTTGCTGGCCAGCATCACGCTGACCAGGGCCACCCTCTCGTCGAGCACCTTCTCGAGCGCCTCGACGGCCACGACCCCGTGCGCGTCCACCGGCACCGAGACGACCTCGGCCCCCTCCCTCCCCAGGGCCGCCGCCGTCTCCAGCACCGCCGGGTGCTCGATCGCCGAGACGACGAGCCGGCGGCGCCCCCGGCCGCGGGCGAACCCCGCCCGCAGCGCCCAGTTGTCGCTCTCGGTGCCGCCCCCGGTGAACACGACCCCCTCCGGGCGGGCCCCCACCAGCCGGGCCAGGGCCGCCCGGGCGTCCGCGATGGCCTGGCGCACCACGGCCGAGGGCGGATACGGCGAGGAGGGGTTGTGAAAGCGTTCGGTCCAGTAGGGCGCCATGGCCCCGACCACCCGGGGGTCCACCGGTGTGGTGGCGTTGTGGTCGAGGTACACCGGGGCCCGGGTCCTTGGCGCGCTCACCTTCTCTCCTCCCGGGCGATGGGAAGTCCCCGGGCGCGCCAGTCGCTCACCCCCTCCGAGAGGCGCAGCGCCCGCAGCCCCCGGCGGCGCATCAGGTCCACGGCGTGCAGCGCCAGGACGCAGTACGGGCCCCGGCAGTAGGCCACGATGGTGCGGTCGGCCGGCAGCTCCGCCAGCCGGTCCGCCAGCGTCTCCAGGGGCATGGAGATCGCCCCGGGCCAGTGTCCGGCGGCGTACTCCTCGGGCGGACGGACGTCGAGAAGCACCAGCGGCTCCCGCTGGGCGCGCGCTTGCAGCGCCTCGGCGTCGACCGCCTCCACCCCGCTCCCCGCGAGAAAGGCCTCGGTCAGCTCCCGCATCTCCGCGTAGCTCTGCTCCGCCGCCCGCTCCAGGGTGTGCAGCAGACCGCAGGCCGTCTCGCCCGCCAGCCGGTACACGACGTACGTCCCCTGGCGATCGCCGGACACCAGGCGCGCGTCCTTGAGGTGCTGCAGGTGCTGGGAGCAGCTGCCCACGGACATGGCGCTCTTGCGCGCGAGCTGCTGGACGGTCATCGGTCCCTGGCAGAGCAGGTCCAGAAGCTCCAGCCGGCGCGGGTGCCCCACGGCGCGGCCGATGCGGGCGACCTGCTCGTAGATGGCGTCCTTGAACACGCGGTCGGGATCGTGCACGCCGACTCTCCTCTCCTGTTCCATTGTGC
>JAJZYS010000272.1 GCA_021797925.1 Bacillota bacterium | reverse complement strand
ACGCAATCACCGTTCCTTACGCCGTCACCGGCGGCCCTTGCGCCGGCGGCGGCTCGGCTTTGCCGAGGGCGACGGTGCGCCGGACGGCTGCTTCCTGCCGCGCGGCGATCGTGAGGAGGCCTGGCGACGGCGGCGCACGGGTTCCAACACGTTCACGAGCCCCAGGTCAATCTGCCGCTCAGCCTTGCTGACCCGATCCACCCGCACCCGCACCGGGTCCGACAGCCGGATCTCCCGGCCGGTGCGCTGGCCCTTGAGCAGGAAGAGTTCCGGCTGGAAGACGTAATAGTCGTCGGGCATGTTCGAGACGCGCACCAGCCCCTCGACGCCGATGGAAAGCTCCACGAACACGCCGAAGGCGGTGACCCCGGAGACGACCCCGTCGAACTCCTCCCCCACCTTGTCCTCCATGAACTCCACCAGTTTGATGTCCACGCTCTCCCGCTCGGCCTGGTCCGCAATCCGCTCGCGCTCGGAACTCTGGACGGCGATCTCGCCCAGGATCGCGCCGTAGTGCTCCCGGCGCTCGGGCGGGAGGCGGTGCAGGCTCTCGCGGAGGATGCGGTGGATCTGAAGGTCCGGGTAGCGCCGGATGGGCGAGGTGAAGTGGGTGTAGTGCGCCAGGGCGAGCCCGAAGTGACTTGTGGGCTCGGCGCTGTAACGGGCCCGCTGCATGGAGCGCAGGATGACGGTGTTGAGCAGCGGGTGCTCCGGGCGGCCCTCGGCCTGGTCCAGCACCGCACTCAGGTGCCGGGAGGTGATGCTCCCCGCCGGCAGGCGGTAGCCGAACCGCTCCAGCAGGGCCCTGAGCTGCACCAGGCGCTCCTCGCTGGGCTCCTCGTGGATGCGATAGAGAAAGGGCAGCCGACGGCGAAAGGCACGGGTGGCGACGACCTCGTTGGCCATGAGCATGGACTCCTCGATGATGGAGTCGGCGAGGGTGCTCTGGCGCCGCACGACGCTCAGCGGTTTCCCGCTGTCGTCGAGCATGGGCCGGGCCTCCATGAGGTCGAAGTCGATGCTGCCCCTGCGCCGGCGTCGGGCCCGCAGGACGCCGCGCAGCGCCGCCAGCTCCTGGAGCAGTTCCTGGAACGGTCGGTAGCGCGCGGCTTCCGCCGGGGGCAGGGCCGTGCCGGACAGCAGTGCGTTCACGCCGCGATAGCTGAGCCGCGCCCCTGTGCGGATCACCGAGGGAAAGAGGCGCATGCCCCGGGGCTCCCCGGTCTCGTCGATCTCCACCTCGACGCTCAGGGTGAGCCGGTCCACTCCGGGGTTGAGGCTGGCGATGCCGTTGGAGAGCCGCTCGGGCAGCATGGGAATCACCCGGTCCACGAGGTAGACCGACGTGCCCCGCTTCAGCGCCTCGACGTCGAGGGCCGATCCTTCGGGGACGTAGTGGGAGACGTCGGCGATGTGCACCCCGAGCCGCCAGCCGCCGGTGATCCGCTCCAGAGACACGGCGTCGTCGAGGTCCTTGGCGTCGTCGGAGTCGATGGTCACGATCTGCCGCTGCCGCAGGTCCACGCGGCCCTGAAGTTCCTGGGGCAGCACGTGGTCGGGGATCCGCTCCGCCTCGGCGAGCACCGGTGCCGGGAAGGCCGTGGGCAGCTCGTAGGTGTGGACAAGGGCGTCCACGTCCACCCCCGGATCCCCGGCCCGGCCGATGCGCTCCACGACCCGCCCCAGGGGCGGCTCCCCGTCCTGCCCGTAGGACGCGATCTCCACCGCGACGACGTCGCCGGGCCGGGCCTGGAGCCGGGAGGCCGGCTCGACGCGCACGCGCTGCAAGAGCCGGTCGTCCTGGGGCACCACCCATCCCTGCTCGTCCAGCTGGCCCACGACGCGCCGGGTGGCCCGCTCGGCGATCCGCACGACCTGCGCCTCGCGATCGGTTCCCGGCAGCGGCCGGTAGTGGACCCGGTCGTTGTGCCACGCGCCACCCATGCGCTCGGGGGCCACGTACAGGTCCGTGCCCGGCTCGTCGGGGATCACGAAGCCGAAGCCCCGGCGGTTCACCGACAGCCGGCCGACGGCGAGTCCGTCCTGGTCGGCCAGGGCCAGTCGCCCCTGTGCATCCGCCACCAGCGTACCGGCCTCGACCATCCGCGCCACGATCTCAGCCAGCGCGCGGGACGACTGCCGGTCCGGGGCGAGCTTCCGCGCAAGCTGCCGGAGGGTGGCGCGGTCATGGGCAGGGTCCGCGAGATACCTCGTCACGGTCTCGGCGGAGAGGGCCGCTGGCGCACGCGTGGGGTGCCGGGTCCGCGCCGCGGCTGCGGGGGACCCGGTCCGAACCGGTCGCGACCCGCCGGCGCGGCGGCCCGCCCCTTTCATGAACGCATCAGCCCGGCGTGACAAGGAAGATGCATGACCGCATCTTCCTCCGCCGGCAGGCGTGCCTCACCCGGAACCCTAGACGTGGTAGCGGCTCAGGATGACCGACGTCGCCCCGAAGATGACCGCCACGACGATCGTGTAGCGGGCCAGGGCCTCGTCCATGCCCTTGCGCTTGCCGAAGATCTGCTCGGCCCCGCCGCTCACCAGACCCGACAATCCCGCCACCCGGCCGGACTGCAGGAGAATCGTCGCAATGATGGCCAAGGCCATGATCACGTGCACGACGAGCACCACGAGCTCGATCAGCTTCACCCGGTCCCCACCCTTCTCCCACGAGTCTACCAGACCCTGCCGGCAGCCGCAAGCGCGGTTAGGCCCTCAGCCGGTGCAAAACGGGGCGCCGCGGGCGACGCCGGACCAGCCCCCGGACCGGGCGGGCTGGCCGCCCAGCGCCGCTCACCCCCTTGCCGTCGCGCCCCACGGAGCGATCGGAACCCGCCAGAG
>JAJZYS010000271.1 GCA_021797925.1 Bacillota bacterium | reverse complement strand
TGAACGGTGCAGGGGCTTGCTCCCAGAGGCGCGACGCGACTCCCTGCGGGTTGCCGATCCGAACTGGCGCACCGGAGGATCGGCCCGGAAACGGTCCCCGCGCAGGGGCGGCACGAACGACAGTTGTCAGGATTCGTCCGGCGAATCGGGCAACTGTTGACACCACCTCCAAGGGCATCTGGTTGGGCGTGACCCGGTGTTCCGATTTCGGCTCCCAGTGACCGGTGAGCCAGTCGTCCCCGTGCTCGGCGTGTCGTTGCTGCCAGAGCCGCTCTGTCTTGCGCGCCCCCCATCTCCCGTGCCACGTGGCTCTTGGACTTGCCGACAGCCAAACCGCCGATGACGGCGCGACGGCTCAGGACTACGATGAGATGGGCGGCCATCCATTCCCCTCTTCTGGTGGTGTCAACCACTCGCCAAAATTCGGGCGGGAGCGGCGAGCCGCCTTCCTCCTGGGGGTCTCGGGCTACGCCCTGCGGCCCCCAGGAGGCTTCCCCCCGCTGCTACCCCCTACCTGATACCACCCACCGGCATCGGCTCACCTTACCACATCGAAACCTCTTCCGGCATCCGAGCCAAGGGTGCGGAATGTGGGTTTTCCCGGAGCCGTCCCCAAATTCCACGAAACCTGAGACAACCTCCCCTCCTACGGGTCGCTCGTCCCTGCCCGGGCGGGGTCGGGCGGCGCGTCCAGGGACTGGACCACGAACAGGAACTCCGCCGAGCAGACCTCCTCCGCGTCCGCCAGGATCCGGCCGCGGCCGCGGCCCGCCCGACGTCCCAGCTTGATGAGCTCCACCTCGACGGTGAGCACGTCCCCCGGCCGCACCTGCCGCCGGAAGCGGGCGTGGTCCACGCCCGCCAGCAGCGCCGTGGCCTTCTGGCCCGTGGCCGCCACGGCGATGGCGCCCGTCTGGGCCATGGTCTCGATGAGCAGCACACCCGGCACGATGGGGTAGCCCGGGAAGTGCCCGGTCAGCACCGGGTCCGACCGGCTCACGCACCGGCGGGTGACCGCCCTTCGCCCGGGGTCCAGCTCGAGGATCCGGTCCACCATGAGAAACGGGGGGCGCTGCGGAAGCAGCGCCTCCACGTCCCATTCCTCTGCCATGCGCCGGCCCGCCCCTCTCAGAACGTGAGCTGATCCAGCTGTCGGAGCATGCCCGACGCCTCGTGCATCACCGCCAGGTTCCCCTGGAACGCGCGGGCGGCGATGATCACGCCGGTGAGGGCCTGGGCGACGTCGACGTTGGAGCCCACCTCGTACCCCACGAGCAGCGCGGGGCGCCGCACGGCCACGGGCGGCCCGCTGTTCGCCGACGCCGTGAGGAGATTGTGGTCGGTGGCCATGAGCCCCGAGGGGTTGTCAAACGCCACCAGGGATAGCACGCCCACCTGGACGGTGCGCCCCGCCACCGTGGTCACCACCGTCCCGTCCGTGCGGATCCGCGTCCCGTGGGCCCCGGCCGGCAGGCGCAGCGGCCGGCCCGACGTGCCCAGCACCCGCTCCCCGCTCGCGGTGACCAGCGCCCCCCGGGCGTCGATCATGAGCGCCGCGTCCCGGGTGAAGGCGCTCTGCCCGCTGGAGCGCTCCACGCGCAGGTAGGTCCCGGGCGGCAGGTACGCGTCCAGCGGCGACCCGGTGGCCACCGCGGGGCCGGCGGCCGTCTGCCGCTGGGTCACGATGAGGCCGGCGCCCGCCGCGTCGGTCGGGGTCGTTCCGGTGGCGATCGGCCCCACCCGGGTCAAGGATCCCGACTGCGCCAGCGGCAACTCGGACTGAAACCCCGGGGTGGCCACGTTGGCGAGGTCAGACGCCCACACGTCCGTCACCTCGGCGGCGCTGCTGAGACCGGAGACCGAGAAGGCAAGGGAGTCGAGCATATCTTTCCCCTCCTAGACCTGGGCCGCCTGGGTCGCGAGCTTCATGGTGGACGACTCCGCCTGCAGGGCCTGGAAGTCCAGGGAGAACGCGCGGTAGGCCGAGAGGGCCGAACTCATGGTCCGCACCTCGGAGACCGTGGAAAGGTTCAGCGCGCCCTGGATGACCTGACCCCGGTACGGCCGCGGGCGACCGGCGACGACGGCGTAGCGGCCCTGGCCCGTGTCCACCAGGGTCAGCCCGGTCCCGCTCACCAGCCGCAGCTGGTCGACAGGCCTTCCGTTGACCCGCACCTGGCCGCCCGGGTCGATGGCCAGCCGCCCCGTGCCCACGTGGATGGCACCGCGGGTGCCCAGCACCAGATCCCCCTGCGCGGTCACGAGCTCGCCGCGGGCGTTCACCGACAGGTCTCCGGCCCGCGTGTAGCGGACCCCCTGGGGGGTGCGGACGGCAAAGA
This sequence comes from Bacillota bacterium, assembly GCA_021797925.1. Lineage (GTDB taxonomy): Bacteria > Bacillota > Sulfobacillia > JAJZYS01 > JAJZYS01 > JAJZYS01. The sequence goes on along the minus strand of JAJZYS010000271.1, from coordinate 504 downwards.
GCCCCGAGCGGGTGAGGGCGATGTCGGTGGCGACCCCCGTGCGCTCCACGGGCCCCGGACCGGGATCCAGGTAGCTCTTGACGAGCTCGGCGCCGGTGGGCATGGCGCCGATGGCCAACTGGCCGCTCTGCTGCAGGAACACCTCTCGGAACGGCGTGGCCGCGATCTCCACGCCCCTGGCCATGTAGCCCACGGTGGTGGCGTTGGCCAGGTTCGAGGCCAGCACGCTCGTCCGATCGTTCTCCACCAGCAGGCCCGCCGCCGCGTCGTAAAACCCCTGGATCACGTCGCCTTCCTCCTCACAGGACGGGTCGGAGCACCACCAGATGGTCGGCGTTGCACGGATACTCGAGGGCACGGGCGGTTCCCAGCGCCACGGAGGACATGGGGTCCTCCGCCACGTGCACCGGAACCCCGGTCTCCTGGGCCAGGTATGCGTCGAGGCCGTGCAGGAGGGCCCCGCCGCCCGTCAGCCAGATCCCGTCCTCCATGATGTCCGACGAA
>JAJZYS010000270.1 GCA_021797925.1 Bacillota bacterium | reverse complement strand
GCGCGTCACCATGGAGGACGGGGAGATGGCCTGGTCGAGCCCCGTCTGGGTCACGGCGAGCTAGCCGGGAGGCGGTCGGGATGGAAGACGTGGTCGCGAGTTACGCCGAGGCGGCGAGGGCCGCCGCCGTGCCGGTGGCCGAGGTGCACCGCGTCATCGACGCCCTGTTCTGCGCGGCCTGGGACGGGGCCACCTGGTTCACGCTGGGCAACGGCGCCAGCGCGGCGCTGGCGTCGCACATGGCCTGCGACCTCGGAAAGGGCACGCGAGTGGAGGGCTGCCCCATGGTGCGGGTGGTCTCCCTCGCCGACAATCTGGCCCAGCTCACCGCCTACGGCAACGACGCGGGGTACGAGGAGGTGTTCGCGGGCCAGCTCGAGGCACTCGCCCGCCCCGGGGACGGCGTCATCGCCATCAGCGCCAGCGGCGAATCCCCCAACGTCCTGCGAGCGGCCGCCTTCGCCCGGGCCCGCGGGCTGCGGGTGGTGAGCCTCACGAGCCTTCGGGGCCGATCCCTGCGCGAGCTGAGCGACATCAGCCTGTGCGCGCCCTTTGACGACGTGGAGCACATCGAGGACGTGCACGTGCTGGTGCACCACATGATCGTGGTGGGCCTGCGCCATCGCTTCACGCGCTGGCGGCGCGACCCCGCGACCTGATCCAACGGATCGCGGCGCCAAGGGGCGGACGGTCCGGTTGCGGCAGGAGAGCCGGGCCCCTCTGCGCGAACAGCCGGGAGGGAGCCGGGCGGGTTCGTGGTGGATGGGAGGGCTCGGGCGATGCAGGAGGCGTTGATCGCCGTCGACGTGGGCGGGACCAAGTCGGCGGTGGGGATCGTGACCCGCGAGGGCCAGGTGCTGGGACGGCGTGTGGAGCCCGCCCGGGTACAGCTCGGTCCCAGGGCCATGATCGATCGATACGTCGCCATGGCCCTGGAACTCGCGGAGAAGGTGACAGGCGTCCGGCTGGTCGCGGTGGGCGTGGGCTGCGGGGGACCCCTGGACGCCGGGACGGGGGTGATCCACAGCCCCACGAACTTGCCGGGGTGGGACGACCTGCCCCTGGGGGAGATCCTGGCGGCGCGCCTGGGGCTGCCGGTGACGGTGGAGAATGACGCCAACGCGGCCGCTCTGGGAGAGTGGCTCTTCGGCCGAGGGCGCGGCCTGCGCCACCTCGTGTACGTCACCGTCAGCACCGGCATCGGCGCCGGGCTCATCCTCGACGGCCGCCTGTACCGGGGGCGCACGGGAAACGCGGGCGAGGTGGGACACACCAGCGTGAAGCCCCATGGGCCCCGGTGCGGCTGCGGGAACCGGGGCTGCCTCGAGGTGATGGCCTCGGGGACCGGCATGGCACGCCGGGCCGGCGAACTCTTCGCCCGAGACGCGGGACCCCACGGGTCCGCCGGCGCCCCGCCGGTGGATGCCGCCGAGCTCCTCGCCCGGGCGCGGGCGGGGGACCCCGTGGCGAGGATGGCGTGGGACGCGGCCATGGGCTACCTGGGGGTAGGGATCGCGAACCTCGTGAGCGTCCTGGACCCCGAGCTCGTCATCCTGGGGGGCGGAGTCACCCGGGCGGGCGCGGAGCTCATCGACCCGGTGCGCGCCGAGGTGGCGTGGCGGGCGCGCTGGTTCTACCATCCGGGCCTGATCGTGATCAGCGACCTGGGCGACGACGTGGGACTCGTGGGCGCTGCGGCGGCGGCGGAGTACAGGCTCCGGGGCATGGGCTGAGGCGAGCGCGGGCTCGCGTCGACGTGGAGATGCGGGCGCGCGCAGAGACCGACGTTCTCGAGCCGGTGCCGCCCCGTCTTGCCCCTGCGCTCGCGCTTTTGCCGAAAGGGACGGCGTCCGGGACAGGGTGAACCGGTGCGCGCGCCGAAGTGGTGGTGGGCGATGCCCGGGAGGTGGGGACGATGGAAGCGGCTGACGATCGGTCGCACGTGGAGGACCTCTTGGCTCGCCACGGGGTGCTCGGGGCGTGCGTCCATGACATTCGGGCGATGACCGACGCGTTCACCCGGTGCTTCCGTTCGGGCGGGAAGCTGCTCGTCTGCGGGAACGGCGGTAGCGCGGCGGACGCGGAGCATCTGCAAGGGGAACTCATGAAGCGGTACCGGCTGGCTCGACCGCTGCCGGCGGACACCAAGGCGAGGTTGCGCGCCACGGTGCCCTCGAGCGCGATGGCGGAGCGGCTCGCCGAGGGGCTGGAGGGAGCGCTGCCCGTGCTGCCCTTGGTCGGCCACAGCGCCCTCATGACGGCCATCGCCAACGACACCGACGCCGACCTGGTGTTCGCCCAGCAGGTCGTGGGCTACGGCCGGGCCGGGGACGCGCTGCTCGCGATCTCCACGTCGGGCCGCTCGCGCAACGTCGTGCTGGCGGCCTGGACCGCGCGCGCGTTGGGGATGAGCGTGGTGAGCCTGACCGGAGCCGGGGGCGGTGCGCTGGCGGAGGCGGCGGACATCGCGGTCAAGGTGCCGCTGGAGGAGACGTCCGCGATCCAGGAGGAGCACCTGGCGATCTATCATTACCTCAGCGCCGTGCTGGAAGAGCGGTTCTTCGGAACGCGTGAGGAGCCTGATCGAACACCCGAAAGCCTTGCGGGGCGGGGGCCAACGTAGGGGAGGAGCGGGGGAGTGCACCACCGGACGCGGACGTGTGCTGCGCGAGGAGGGAGCCAAGGCTTGGAATTTCTGGGCAGGTTGCTGTGAGCGCACCGCCATCGCCGGGTACGAACCTTGGCGGCCCGAAACCCGCGCAGGGATCCTCGATAATCCAGCGATGCCCGTGCCCGCGGTTCGGACCAGGTGGGGGTCCAGCCGGCACCGGGCCCTGAGGGCGCTGTGCGCGCTG
>JAJZYS010000269.1 GCA_021797925.1 Bacillota bacterium | reverse complement strand
GCGCCGGCGCGACGCGCTGGAGGGCGGCGGCGAAGGCGCTGAGGGCCGCCATCCGGGAAGGGCTCTACGACGAGGCGTCGGGGCGCTACCTCCTGGCGCGCTCGCCTGAGGGCGCGCCCGTCGCCGAGCGGACCGGCGACGTCGTCTTCCCGCTCGTCTTCGGCGCCGCGGGACCCGACGAGACGCGAAGCACGCTGGAGGAGCTCGAGCGCGGACCCTTCTGGACCGAGCGGGGGATCCGGACGGTGCCGGCCGACGACGCCGCGTACGATCCCGCGGCCGGGGCGGGCCTTGTGGGCGGGAGCTGGCCCAACCTGACCCTGTGGTTCGCGGCGGCGTCGGCCGCCGCGGATCCCGGGTGGGCGATGAAGGCGTTGACCGCGGTGACCCGGGTCCCCATGGGCGCCCCGCCCCCCGGCGGGGGACGGGTGGTCCCCGGCCAGTTCCCCGAATGGTTCCACGGGCGCACGCTCGAGAGCCGGGGAATGGCGCTCAGTCCCTGGGTGGGCCCCACGGTGGTGTGGGCGCTCGTCGAGGGGATCGCGGGCCTCGCCCCGGACGGAGTGGGGCTGAGGGTCCGCCACCCCCTGCCGCTCGGGCACCTGGCGCTTTCGGGCCTGCGCTACCGGGGCCGCGGCCGGCACCTCGTCCTCACCCCCCGCCGCGCGATCGCGGACGTGCCCGTGGCCGCGGTGCCGTGCGAGGTGTTCGAGCGGGGCGAGGTCTGCCCGACCCTCGGGCCCGGCTGGGCGCTGCGGTTTTACCGGGGGAGCGAGGCTGTCACCGTGGCGGGGTCGGCGAAGGGCGGGCGGCTGGAGGTGGCCGGTGGACCGGCGGAGGAGACCCTGGAGCTGGACCTCGGGCCCGGGGAGCTCGTGGAGCGCTGGGGGCCGGCCCCGGACCGGCGCGGCCCCCGCTGACGGGTGGGCCCGGGCGCGCATCTCAACCAAGCCAGGAACGGAGCATGCAGGTGAACGGTGGATTTTCGCTGGGCGTCAACTACTGGCCCCGCGGCAGCGGGCCGGCCATGTGGCGCCGCTTTGACCCTGAGGCCATCTCAGACGACCTCGAGGACATCCGGGGGCTGGGGATTGCGGCGGTGCGCGGATTCCTGTTCCTGCCGGACTTCATGCCCACGCCCGACCGGGTGGAGCCGGTCATGCTGGAGCGCTTCGCGCGGTTTTTGGACCTGTGCGCCGCGGCGCGGCTTCGCGTGTGGCCGACGCTGCTCGTGGGCCACATGTCCGGGGAGAACTGGGACCCGCCGTGGCGAGACGGTCGCGACCTCTACACCGATCCGACCGTGCTCGCCGCCTTCGAGCGCCTCATCGACGCGGTGGTCCCCCTGGGGGCGTCCCACCCGGCGCTCGAAGGGTGGGTGCTCACCAACGAGATGCCCGTGTGGGGCGGGAGCGCGCCGGAGGCGGTCGTGACCGGCTGGTGCCGCCGACTCCTCGGTGCGGTCGCCCGCAGGGACCCGGGGCATCCGGCGGTGGTGGGCGACGGATCCTGGGGAGGGCTCGGCGCCCGGGACGGATACCGGCCGGAGCGGCTGGGCGAGCTGCAGCCGTTCCTCGGAGCCCACGTCTATCTCGAGGACGTGGACCCGGTCCGCCACGCCTTCACGGCCGAGGCGGTGGCCGCGCTGCTCGCGCGCTACGGCTACCCGGTGCTGCTGGAGGAGTTCGGGAGCTCGGGCGCCTTCGCGGGCCAGCGGGAACGGGCGCTCTACACGCGGGAGGTCCTGGGCGCGAGCCTGGCGGCGGGGCTCTTGGGAGCGTGGGTCTGGTGCTACGCCGACTTCGACCTCGCCGCCGACCGGCCGTACCTGCACCATCCCTTCGAACTGAGCTTCGGGCTGGTGGACGCCAGGGGACGCCACCACGCGGCGGCGGACGAGGTGCGGCGCTTCGCGGACCTGTTGGCGGAACTCGGCGACGTCGCCGACTTCCGCCCCCGTCCCGGTGACGTGGCCATCGTCGTGCCCGAGGCGTTCGACACCGACTTCCCGTTCCACGCCGACGGCACGCGGGACCGCCTCTTGGTGCTCATCGAGACGTACACGGCGATGCGCCTTATGGGGCAGGTGGTCGACTTCGTCCGGGAGTCGGCGCCGCTCGACGGGTACCGGCTGGTCCTCTTCCCCGCCGCCAGCCATCTCCTGGCGACGACCTGGGCCGGCCTGGCGTCCGTGGCCCAAGCGCGCCACGTCTACATCTCGTACTTCGCCGGGGACAGGGACTTTCAGACCGGCCCCTGGTCGGACGGGCTCGAGGCGACGGCCGGCATCGTCTCGCGCCGCCGCTACGGGATCTGGGACCTGCCGCCGGACACGGTGGAGCTTCTCGAGCCGGGCGGAGCGATCGTGGAGCGCGTGGACACCCGGGGCCTCAGGCCGGCCTCGCCGGCGGCCCGTTCCTATCTCCCCGCCGCACCTCGGCCCGGGACCGAGGTGCTGCTCACCGACGGCGAGGGACGGCCCGCGCTCTTTCGCACCCGCACGGGCCGGGGGGGCACGCTCTTTCTCACCCTGCCGTTCGAGTACTACGCGGCGCGCACCGGGCCCAGCGGTCCGCCGCGTCCGGGCATGGGCCTGTACCGGCGGATCCTCGAGGCCGCGGGCCTCGCGGCCCGGCCGCCGGGGCCAGACGACCCCCTGGTGGTGTGGCGCGAGCGCACCCGTCCCGACGGGGAGCGCCTGCTCTTCGTCCAGAACCACGGCTGGGAGGAGGCCGCCTTCACGGCGCCTCCGGACGCCCGGCCGGTGTTCCCGGGGGCCGGTGACCGGCTCGCCCCCAAGGAGACGCGGGTCTACCGCGCCGGTCGGAGCGGCGGCCGATGACGAGGCCGGGTGCGCCGGCGCCCCTGTTCGTGGACGCCGACGGCTGGCGCCT
>JAJZYS010000268.1 GCA_021797925.1 Bacillota bacterium | reverse complement strand
TAGCGCGAGTCGGGCCGCCGGAGGCTCGTGGACACGCTCGTCAGCGACGGACGGTGATCATGAACAGGAAGGCCGCCCGAAGACACTGTTGTTCGGGTTCTGGGCACGCATCGGTCACGATTTCGAGGGCGTCGGCTTGTGGCCGGGGTCCTGACGGCTTAGGCACCATGCTATGGGGACGCGATCCTGGACCCCGCAGGTTGGCGCCGTATGCCCGCCAGTAAGGACAAGAATTTTCTATGAGACAGTGAGCATAAAGCAGGAATATTTTTTGTTACCGGCGAACCCCCGACGACGAGCACGGCACCAGGCTCTCAGGCTGCACAGGATAGGGGATGAAGCTTTTTGCCCACCAGTGTCGTCCGGCGACTTCAAACGGTCATCGACCTTTCCCCGGCGGTTGAACGCGTCGCTGACTATGTCCGGGCTCACACGCGTGAATGCCTGACGCAGACCGCGGACGAGATCGCCAATGAGGCCCAGGTCAGCCCCAGCGTGGTCATCCGGTTCGTCAAGGAACTGGGCTTTCGGGGCATGCAGGAGTTCCGAGTCACCCTGGCCGCGGAGATGGGGACGCAGGCCCCGAGCATCTACGAGCAGGCTGCGCAGCAGATCGCCGGCGGTCGAGGGCTTGTCCGGACGGTGCTGGGAGAGGCGGCCCAGGCGCTGCTGGACACGGCCGAGATCGTGAGCGACGCGACGGTCGAGGAGGTGGCCTCGCGCCTCATCGCCGCGCGCCGCAGCGAGATTTACGGAGTCGGCGCCTCCGGCTTTGTCGCGGAGGATGCCGCGCACAAGTTGATGAGGCTCAACGTGCCCGCCACGGCAATGAGCGATCCCCACATCCAGCCCATCTACGCCTCGCAACTGACCGCCGCCGACGTGGCCATCGCTGTGTCTTACTCGGGTCGCACCGCAGATACCGTGGATGTCGCCACGATCGCCAAGGAGTCAGGGGCGTACGTCGTGGCGCTCACGTCGGCGCCTTCGTCCCCCTTGGCCCGGATTGCCGACGCCCTCCTTTTGGTGCCCGCAGTGGACGCGCCGGACACGCTCGGCGTCTTCACCGCCCGCTTGCTGCAGATCGCCGTCCTCGACGCGGTGACCGTGGCGATCGCGATGAAGGAACCAGGCCGGCTCGCAGCCCTGCGCTCCCGGACGCGACTGCTGTCGCACCGGAAGGGGCGTTAGGGCGTGCCCGGCACGCCTGTGCCGTCCCCCCGGTCGAGGACCACGCCCTTGGACGCCCGTCCGGGGGTGCTTGAGACGATCCGGGGGCAGCTGGTCGTCTCGTGCCAGGCGCTTCGCGGCATGCCGTTCGACGCACCGGAGCTGATCGCCGAGCTGGCGCGGGCCGCCGAGCTGGGTGGCGCTGCGGCCGTGCGCGTCAACCGACCGGAGAACATCCGGGCTGTGCGCCGAGTGGTGGGCTTGCCCATCATCGGGCTCTTCAAGCAAGGCGATGGTCCGGTTTACATCACGCCCACGCTCGACACCGCGATGGCGTGCGTGGATGCGGGCAGCGACATGGTGGCCACGGACGCCACCGCCCGGCCGCGCCCCGGCGGGGAACAGCTGTCGGCCATTGTGTCGGCAGTGCACGGCGCGGGCGTCGCGGTGTTGGGCGACGTCGGAGGTGTCGAAGACGCCCTGTTTGCCCAGGACCAAGGCGTGGACGCCGTGGCCACGACCCTGCGCGGCCACACGGGGGTACGAGCTCCGTCTCCGCTGGCGCAGCTGGACGCACTTGTCCGGCACGTGAGGATCCCGGTGATCATGGAAGGGGGTGTCACGAGTCCCCGGATGGCACGCCAGGCAATCGAGCACGGGGCGTGGTCGGTGGTCGTGGGACGGGCCATCACCATGCCCCACTTCATCACGCAGATGTATGTGCGCACGATCGCTCGGCTCCAGGAAAGGACGGTGCAGGATGACGACGACGCGTAGTCGAAGGGCCGCGGGGGCCCTGGGAGCGGCGGTTGCCCTCACCCTCGCGGGGGCCCCGGTTCACGCCGGAGCGGCGACCACGGTCAAGTTCTGGATCTTCGACAATCCGCCCATGGTGACCGTCACCAAGCAGCTGGCCGCGCAGTACGAACACCTTCACCCTGGCGTCAAGATCGACATCTCGGTGCTGCCCAACGTCTCATACGCCCAGAAGTACACGGTGGCTCTGGGCACCCGCACTGGCCCGGACGCTCTGCTCATGTCCAACAGCGATATTGCGACCATGGCCAATGACGGGGCCATCGCCCCGGTTGACCCGGGCGCGTTCGGGTACGCCAGCCAGCGGCAGCTGGTTCGTGCCTGGATGCCGGGAAGCCTCAAGGGGCTGACCTGGAAGCACAGGGTCTACGGCATTCCCATGGAGTTCGACACGTTCAGCCTCTTCATCAACACCCGGGACTTCAGGGCGATCGGCCTCAACCCCGCAACCCAGTACCCCCGCACCTGGGCCCAGGTGGAACAGGACGGGAAGCGGCTGGCCGTCTGGAAGGACGGCAAGCTCGTGCGCGAGGGATTTGACTGGCCGTATTTCAACGCCGGCTGGGAGCTGCTTGTCTGGTATCCCATCCTGCATCAGTTTGGCGGTCACGTGCTCACGGCCAACCACCAGCGCGCCGCCGTGAATTCGGCAGCCGGGGTTAAGGCGCTCGACGTCTGGGTGAACATGATCCGCAAGTACAAGACCGGCAGCCCCGCCTTCGGCGTCTCCACGCCCACCGATCCCAACCAGGCGTTCATCGAGAATAAGCAGGCGATGTGGATCACCGGACCCTGGGCCATCCCGACGATCACCAAGGGAACGCCCGCGTACAGCCATTACGAGGTCGTCCCCTTTCCCCAGGCCGATCCCGCGCATCCCGTGACCATCCTGTACTCGTGGAACTGGGTGGTGAACGCCCACGCCCCCAACCAGGCGGCA
>JAJZYS010000267.1 GCA_021797925.1 Bacillota bacterium | reverse complement strand
TTCGCGGCCTCAAAAAGATGAAGCTGCGCGTGGGGCTCGCGCTCTGCGTGATGCTGGCGATGGCCCTCGGGCGCATCCGAGAAAACCAGACGGACAGGCTGCGCAGCCTGGTCGCCTGAACAGGCGAAAACCACACGAAACGATCCACGCCACGCCGCATCGGCTACGGCCGGCTTTCGCGCGCCCATCGCGCCGCCAAACGCCGCGTCCTCGGCCTGCCCAAACCCGACTGGCCATACTGACGGCTCGCCGCTGCTCTGCCCTGCCAGCGTCGTGCCCGCGCGCGGACGCGCCGGTGACGCAAAAGGCCTTCAGCGCAAAAAGCTCATCTCCCATGGAACTTGAAAAAACGGCTGCGGATTCCGTATAATGAACGTCGAGGACCTTCGGGGCACGGTGAGGGACGCAAGTCCCAATTCCGGACCGGCGGTGATGCGCCGTAGAGGCGACAAGTCCGCGAGCCGCAAGGCACGAACCGGTGGGAATCCGGTACCGACAGTACAGGCTGGATGGGAGAAGGGACGGGCGGTTTATCTGTCCATGCCGTTTTCCCCCCCAGGGCGGGGGATTTTTTGTTGGCGGGTTCGATGACCAGCGCGCCAATGCGCGAGGCGCTGGGCCTGGCTGTGCGTGCCCGGGGCCGGACGCATCCCAACCCGCTTGTCGGGGCGGTCGTGGTCAAGGACGGCCGGGTCGTCGGCCGGGGCTATCACCACCGGGCCGGGGATCACCACGCCGAGGTCCTGGCCTTGGCGGACGCGGGATCTCAGGCGCAAGGCTCCACCCTGTACGTGACCCTGGAGCCCTGCCGGCACGTCGGCCGCACGCCGCCGTGCACCGACGCCATCATCGCCGCGGGCGTCGGCCGGGTGGTGGCCGCGGTGCGCGACCCGAACCCCCGCGCGGCCGGTGGGCTCGAAGTTCTGACCGCCGCGGGGGTCGAGGTGGAACTGGGCGACGGTGCCGCCGAGGCCTTCCGGCTGAACCTTCCCTACCTTTCGTGGATCATCCGCGGCCGCCCGTGGGTCACCCTCAAGAGCGCCATGTCGGCCGACGGGAGAGTGGCGACCGTCACCGGGGCGTCGCGGTATTTGACCGGAGAGCGGGCGCGGCGTCACGTCCACCGCTTGCGCGACCAGGCCGACGCCATCGTGGTGGGGGTCGGGACCGCGCTGGCGGACGACCCGGCCCTCACGTGCCGGGGCATCCGGGGAGGCCGGGATCCGGTGCGGGTGGTCCTGGACTCCCGCGGCCGGCTGAGTCCCCACGCCCGGCTCTTTCACACGGGCTCGGCCGCGCCCACGCTGGTCTACACGCTGCCAGGGGTTTCTTCCGCCTGGGAGCGCGCCGTCGGCGACGCGGGCGGCCAGGTGGTCAGCGTCGCCGAGCGGGAGGGGCACGTGGACCTTGAGGCGGTGGTGCGCGACCTGGGCGAGCGGGACCTCTTGTGGCTGCTCGTGGAAGGAGGCCCGCGCATTCACGCGGCGCTGCTGGACCAGGGCCTCGCCGACGCGTGGATCGGTTACTGGGCGCCCCTGATCCTGGGAGGGCCCGCGCCAGGACCCGTGGGCGGGGAGGGCGTGGCCGAGCTCTCGCAGGCCGTCCGGCTGACTCCGCTCCGGGCGCGGCGCCTGGGTCCGGATGTGCTGGTGGAGGGGGAGATCGAGTCGTCGTGGAAGGAGCTGGCGCTGCGTTGTTTACCGGAATCGTCGAGGATGTCGGCACTGCACTCGATCTGACGCCCACGCCGTCGGGGGCCCGCCTGACCGTCGCGACGACCGTGGCGCGGGAGCTCTCCCTGGGCGAGAGCATCGCCGTGGACGGGGTCTGCCTGACCGTCGTCGAGCAGCGCCCCGACGCCTTTGCCGCCGATCTCAGCCCCACCACCCTGGAGCTCACGACCCTGGGCGCCCTGGGCCCCGGCGCGCCCGTGAACCTGGAGCGGGCCCTGCGGGTGGGGGATCGTCTCTCGGGCCACTGGGTCACCGGACACGTGGACGAGGTGGGCGAGGTCGTCGGCGTGGAGCCGGACGCCGAGGTGCGCTACCTGCACGTGGCCGTGCCCGCGTCGTCGCGCTCCCTGCTTGTCCCCAGGGGGTCGGTGGCCCTGGCGGGGATATCCCTCACGATCGTGGCGGTGACCGAGGCGGGCTTCACGGTCACGGTGATCCCCCACACCCTGCGGGTGACGAGCCTGGGGAGCATCGGCCCGGGCGCGCGGGTCAACGTGGAGTATGACATCGTCGGCAAGTACGTTCGCCAGCTCTTGCAGGAGATGAAAGGAGTGCCGTGGACATGACCGTGGTCGAAGAGGCGCGGATGCGGGTGGAGGCGGCCGTCGACGCCATCGGGCACGGTCGCATGGTGGTCGTCATCGACGACGCCCACCGCGAGAACGAGGGCGACCTGGTCCTGGGGGCGCAAAAGGTCACGCCGGCGGCGATCAACTTCATGGCCCGCTTCGGCCGGGGGCTCATCTGCGTGCCCATGACCGGGAGGCGGCTCGACGCCCTAGAGCTGCCCCAGATGGTCAAGGTGCCGGGAGACCGCATGCGCACCGCGTTCACGCTTTCCGTGGACGCCCGCGAGGGGGTCACCACCGGCATCTCCGCCGCCGACCGGGCGCGGACCATCGAGGTGCTCGCGGACGAGACCAGCGTGGCCTCGGACCTCGTGCGCCCGGGACACGTGTTCCCCATCCGGGCCGAGGAGGGGGGCGTGCTCCGCCGGCCGGGGCACACCGAGGCGGCGGTGGACCTGGCCCGCATGGCCGGACTCGTCCCGGCGGGGATCATCTGCGAGATCCTGCGCGAGGACGGGAGCATGATGCGCGCGCCGGAGCTCATGACGTTCGCCGAGGAGCACGGCCTTTCCGTCATGTTCATCGCGGACCTCATCGCCTACCTCGCAGCCCGGTCGGAGAGGTCCG
>JAJZYS010000266.1 GCA_021797925.1 Bacillota bacterium | reverse complement strand
GGCTGCCCGGCGGTCGAGGAACAGGCGGGTGGCGCTGCGGCCGATCTCGGGGATGTTGCGGGCCACGACGGTGATGGGGGGCAGGGAGAGCTCGCTCAGAGGGGTGTCGTCGCAGCCGATGAGGGAGAGGTCGCCCGGGATCTCAAGCCCCAGGGTGCGCGTGGCGCGCAGGACGCCCTCGAGAAGCTGGTTGCTGCCTGCGATGAGCGCCGAGGGCCGCTGGGGGCTCTTGAGGAGATCGATGGCCAGGCGCAGGCCTTCCTGGGGCGAGAAGGACCCGGTGCGGATGAAGGGCTCCGGGTCGAGGCCGGCCCGCTGCATGGCGGAGCGAAACCCCCTGAGACGCGTGTAGCCCGGCCGGACGCCCACGGGTCCGCACACGAGGCCGATGCGCGTGTGCCCGAGCGCCAGGAGGTATTCGGTCGCCTCCACGAGTCCGGCCTCGTGGTCGGTGAGAACCTGGTCGCCAGCCACGTCCATCTCGCGGTCGAGGAGCACGATGGGGATGCCCGCCGTGCGCAGGAGTTCGCGGGTCTCCTCGAGGGAGCGCTCGGGGGAGGCCAGGATCAGTCCGTCCACGCGACGGGCCAGGAGCGCGCGCACCAGCGACAGTTCCTCGTCGGGGTCGCCCATGCTGTTGGCGACGATCATGGAGTAGCCCGCCAGGCGCAGTTCCCGTTCGGCCGCCTGGATGATGTCCGCGAACAGCGGGTTCGAGATGTCGGTGATGATGCAGCCCACCGTGTGGGTGGCTCCGGTGCGCATGCTGCGGGCGACGAAGTCGGGGTGGTAGTCGAGCTCGCGCACGGCCCGCAGCACGCGCTCGCGGACGTCCTCGCCCACGCTCGCGTGGCTGTGCAGGACGCGCGAGACGGTGCCGAGGCTGACCCCGGCGTGCCGGGCGACCTCGCGGATGGTGGGGGGCTTGGGCGCTCGCCCCTGGCGGCTCGAGCCGCCCGGATGCAAAGGTGTGTTGCCGATGGGGATGGGCCTCCTTCCCATGGCGGCCGGCCCGCGCCGGGGCCGGGGCGACATCTTGAAAAACGTTACGGACGACAGGTCGGCCGCAGAAAGGTGGCGGCAAGTGAGCGGGGTTTCGCGCCTCGGACCGAGAATTCCTGTTGGGGTGGACTCCGAGATGCGTCGGCAGGCCACGGCGTCTTCCGAGGAGGCGCGTGTGGGGTGAGAAATCCCTCTATGAACCGTTTCATAATCCACGGGCGTATGCGAGACTGGTCCTGGGGTCGGACGGCCAAGATCCAGGGAGGGGATGGGGCAGATGGAGCGGGCGAGGCTTGGCATCAACACGATGACCACCAGGAACTGGTCCCTCGCGCAGGAGGCTGAGGCGTACGCGCGGCACGGGATCGCGAACATCGGGATCTGGGAGTCGATGTGCGGGGGCAGGTCGGGGGCGAGCGTGCGCGGGCTCATGGCGGCCCACGGACTGAGGGTGTCCCACGTGTGCTACGGGGGCGGGTTCACCGCGGCCTCGGCCGAGGAGCGGGCCCGCGCGATCGAGCAGACGCGTCGCTTGATCGCGTTCACGGCCGAGGCGGGCTCGGACTGCCTGCTGATCGTGGCGGGCCCCATCGGCGCCCACGGGCGCGCCGGCGCGCTCGGGTACGTGCGCGACGGGATCGAGCGCGTGCTGCCCGAGGCCCAGGCGCACCGGGTGCGCCTGGGCCTCGAACCGATCCATCCCATGGAGATCACCCAATGGTCGGTGATCACCACCGTTCCCGACGCCTTGGAGCTGGTGGACGCCATCGGCTCCCCGGGCCTGGGCGTGTTCCTGGACACCTACCACATCTTCTGGGATCCGCGGGTGCTGTCCCACATCGCCCGCTGCGCCGGCCGGATCGCCGGCGTGCATCTCGCGGACTGGCGCAGCCCGACCCGGTCCTTCACGGACCGCACGGTGCCCGGACGGGGAGTCGTGCCGTTCGGCGAACTGATCGCGGCCTTCGAGGCGGCGGGATATCGGGGCAGCTACGACGTGGAACTGTTTTCCGACGAACTGTGGGCGAGCGACTACGAGGCGCTGCTCACAGAGATCTGCGCGTGGGCGGACGCGGTATGAACCGCGTCTGGGCGGATCGGGCCACAGGCACGCGCCCCGCCTCGAACCCGCCACGGGCCGCGCTCAGGCGCCCGGCGGCGCCGGCGGGCCGTGAGGTGGGGGGGCGGATTCGCGGTCGGGGTGAGAAGGAGCGCCACGACTCGACCGCAGTGGGCGGCCGGGGGCGTGGGCGGACGCCTGGCCCCGAGCGCGGGCGAGGACCCGGGTAGAGCCGCCGCGCACGCGGGTTGCGGGTCGGCGCGCCGATCGGGCTTGCGACCCCTGCCGGGGATCGCCCGTGCTTCCCGCGAGCCGGGCGAGCGCGCCAGGGCCGCCCCACGCGCCCGGGCGGCGAGGCGCTCGGGCAATCCGGTCAGGGCACGCTCACCAGGGCCGGCTCGCCCGCCGCCACCGGAGCGGGTCGGAGCTCGGTTCCCAGGGAGACGCCGATGAGCAGCGCCACCGCACCCACGAGGGCCACCGGCCCGAGGAGCGCCGAGGTGCGCAGGGGCTGGGCAAAGACGCCGATCGTCCCCGCCGCGCTCGCCGCGATGGCCAGCGCGCCGACCGCCCGGCCCTGGCCCGTGCGGCGCCAGCCCAGGCGCGCGCCCTGCTCCACGAGGCTCACCACCACGAGCACGGCGATGGCGATCACCGTCCCCACCCAGGCGGGGTTGACGCCCCAGATGAAGCGCGTGGGCGAGAAGGCCGTCGCCGCGTTCCAGAGGAGGCCCGACGCCACGCCCAGCACCATGCTGGACACCGCGGCGCGCTGGGTGGCCCCCGGCCAGAGCAGGATCGCCACGGTGGGGGCGAAGACCGCCCCGTTGCGCAGCGTGAGGCCGAAGACCTGCCACCAGGCCACGTCGCCGGGGC
>JAJZYS010000040.1 GCA_021797925.1 Bacillota bacterium | reverse complement strand
GCGGGGCACGCGTCCGTGCCGCAGGGCGCCGCGGACCGGCTCCCGGTTCATGATAGCACGGAACCTCCGCTCACGACGCCCCCCGGCACGCCCTCAGGCGCCCAGCGCCGCGATCCGCTCCGCCGCGAGGAGCTCGGCGGCGGCCAGCGCCCAGGCCCGGACCTCCTGGCTGGCCCGGAAAGAGGCGCTGCTGCCCAGCTGCACCCGCGGGGGCGCGGGCAGCGGGCGCCCGGCGGCGTCCAAGAGCCCCAGCTCGGCGAAGACCCGCCGCGCGAAGGCCCCGCCCGGCGCCTCCAGGGGATCGCCCGCGGCCAGCGCCAGGTACATCCGGCGCAGGGCGTCGACCCCGGGGAGCTCGCGCTCCAGGATGGCGGCCGCCGTCGCGGGCCACCTGCGCCGTTCCCGGGGCAGGAGCACCACGCCGCCGGGCTCCAGCGCGTCGAGCCACGCCTCGAACCCGCCCGCGGCCACCGGCGGTCCCGGCACCGCCAGCGCGCAGATCTCCCGCTCCGGCGGGGGGGCGGGCCCCACGGGGATGGCGCCCGCCTGCGTCCAGGCCGGGGGAGCGAAGGGCGCGCCGAGACGCCGCACCAGGGCGCACGCCGCCCCCGGGGGCGACACCGCCACGCCGCCCGGGCCCGGGTGCTCCCGCACCGCGGCGACGGGGTCGTCCACCTCGACCCAGCGGTGGCGGGGATCGGGGGCGAGGGGACGGCGGCCCGGGGCGAGGTCGAGTTCGGCGGCCCCAAGCTCGGCCAGCGCCCGTTCCAGCTCCTCGTAGCGGCTCGCGTCCGCGAGGGTCACCCGCAGCCGGGCGCCGCCCCCCCAGCGCACGGGCTGGCGCTCGGGGCAGCCCTCCAGGTCGATGCGGCTGCCGGCGGGGGGCGGCGGATCCGCGGTGCGGAAGCGCACCGCCTCGATGCCGCCGGTGAAGTCCTGCAAAAGCCACCGCTGGTGCTCGCCCCGCCCGCCCATGGGGCCCGCGCGCACCACCGTCGCCGCCTCGACGCGCAGGCGGGGAGGCGCAAAGCCGTGGCCGAACGGCCCCACCCGTTCGAGATCCGCGAGGAGGCGCTCGTCGATCTCCCCCACGCGCACCGTCGCGTCGGGCGCCTCGGATGCCCCGGGAGCGGGCTGCGTGTGCGCCGCGAGCCCGACGATGCGCTCGCGCAGCGCCTCGAGCCGCTCGGCCGGGACCGTGAAGCCGGCGGCGGCGGCGTGGCCCCCGTGGCGCAGGAGGAGGTCGGCCGCGCCGTCGAGGAGGGCCTTGCAGTCGAATCCCGCCGGCGTCCGGCCCGATCCCACCGCCTGGCCCCGCGGATCCACCTCCGCCAGGAAGACGGGACGAGCGTGGGACTCCACGAGCCGCGCCGCGACGATCCCCAGCACCCCCCGCGGCCAGCGCGCGTCCCACAGGACGATCGCGGGATCGCCGGCCTCGATGCGCTCCATCGCCTCGGACAGCACCTGCGCCTCGAGCCGCCGCCGCTCCCGGTTGTTCTCGTCGAGCCGCCGGGCGATCTCCTGCGCCCGCTCCCACGATCGGCTCAGGAGCAGTTCCGCCGCCAGCCGGGCGCTGGCCACCCGGCCCGCGGCGTTGAGCCGCGGCGCCAGCCGGAACGCGATGTCCTCGGCCCGGGGAGCCCCGTCCATC
Source organism: Bacillota bacterium (assembly GCA_021797925.1). Lineage (GTDB taxonomy): Bacteria > Bacillota > Sulfobacillia > JAJZYS01 > JAJZYS01 > JAJZYS01. Next base: position 15,386 of record JAJZYS010000040.1, on the reverse strand, counting down.
CCCGCGACCTCCCAGAGCGCCCGGATGCCCGGGCGCGCCTCGCGGGCCATGGCCGCGAGCCCCAGGCGGACCATGGCCCGGGCGGGGCCCACCAGCGGCATCACGTCCGCCACCAGCCCCAGGGCGCACAGGTCCAGGCCCCGGGGTTCCACGAGGGGGCGCAGGGCGGCCCAGGCGACTCCCACCGCCGAGAGGGGCAAGGGTTCGCCCCTCGCCAGGTGGGGATTGACGTGATAGGGGGTGGGCAGGGGCTCAGGGGCGGGAAGGTGGTGGTCGAGGACCACGAGGTCGAGTCCCTCTTCCCGGCACCAGCGGGCCTCCGCCAGCGCCTGGCTGCCCGTGTCCACGGCGATCGCCAGGTGGGCGCCGGCGCGCACCGTGGCCCGGAGCGCCGCCATGCCGAGACCGTACCCCTCGTCGGTGCGCTGGGGGATGTGAAAGGAGACCCGGGCCCCCGCCCGGTGGAGCTCCTCGGTGAGCAGCACCGTGGCGCAGATGCCGTCGACGTCGTAGTCGCCGTGGATGACGACGCGCTCGTGCCGGCGGCACGCGTCCTCGATCCGGGCCAGCGCCGCCGCTGCGCCGGGCAGGTCCTGGGGCGAGGCGAGGGCCTCCATGGGATCGGCCATGAGCGCGCGGGCGACCCGATCGTCCCCGCCCGCGCGACGGAGCAGCACACGGGCCGCCACCGGGTGCAGCCCGAGCTCCTCGGAGAGCTGAGCCACCCGGGCGTCGGGCGCGGGCGTCGCGTGCGTGAGGATCCCCCCAGCTCGGCTCAGACATCGGGCGCAACCTTGCACAAGTTCCACGCGCTCTGGGGCTCTCCTGTCGGGCGGTGCGGGAGGAATCCCCCCCGGCGCGGGGAACAACTGACCGTTGCCCGCCGCGCCCCGGGGCGGGAGTGCTCGAAAGGGGGATCCGTGTTGGATCAATCGAGCCTGGCGCCGCGCCAGGAGCTTCCCAGCCGCACGCTCGTCGAAGGTCGGGACCGTGCCGCCGCGCGGGCCTACTTCAAGTCCATCGGTCTGAGCGACCGCGATCTCGAGCGCCCGTTCGTCGGCATCGCCAACACCTGGATCGAGACCATGCCCTGCAACATCCACCTGCGCACCCTGGCGGAGAGCGTCAAGAACGGGGTGCGACAGGCCGGGGGCACCCCGATGGAGTTCAACACCGTCGCCATCTCTGACGGCATCACCATGGGAACGCAGGGGATGAAGACCTCCCTCGTCTCCCGGGAGGTGATCGCCGACTCCATCGAGCTCGTGGCCATGGGCCAGATGTTCGACGCGCTGGTGGTCCTCGTGGGCTGCGACAAGACCATCCCCGGCGGAGCCATGGCGCTCTTGCGCATGAACCTGCCGGGCGTGGTCCTCTACGGCGGCTCCATCGCCCCGGGCCGGTTCCGGGGCCGGGACGTGACGATCCAGGACGTCTTCGAGGCCATCGGGGCGCGAGCCGCGGGCCGCATCGACGACGCCGAGCTCAAGGAGCTGGAGGACGTCGCCTGCCCCGGCCCGGGGGCGTGCGGCGGCCAGTACACCGCCAACACCATGGCCATGGCCCTGGAGTTCCTCGGGCTCTCCCTGTTCGGCTCCGCCGGCATCCCCGCCGTGGATCCCCGCCGCGCGCCCCTGGGCGAGCGCGTCGGTCGCACGGTGATGCAGATCCTCAACGCCGGCGTCCGGCCCCGGGACATCCTCACGCGCGCCTCCTTCATCAACGCCATCCGGTCCGTCGCCGCCACCGGCGGGTCCACCAACGCGGTCCTGCATCTCATGGCCCTGGCCCGCGAGTCGGGGATCGAGCTCGAGCTGGACGACTTCGACCGCACCAGCCGCGAGACCCCGATCCTGGCCAGCCTGCGCCCGGGAGGAACGTACACCGCCATCGACTTCGCGGCGGCCGGCGGCACCCGGGTGCTGGCCAATGAGCTCATCGCCGGCGGCCTCCTGGACGCCGCCCAGCGGTCGGTCACCGGCGAGCGGCTGGCCGATGCCGTCGCCGGGGCCGAGCCCACCCCCGGGCAAGCGGTCATCCGGCCGCTCTCGCGCCCCTTTCACCCCACGGGGGGGCTCGTGATCCTGCGGGGCAACCTCGCCCCCGACGGGTGCGTGGTGAAGATGGCCGGTCACGAGCGCACCCACCACCGCGGCCCCGCCCGCGTCTTCGACTCCGAGGAGGCGGCCATGGCCGCGGTGGTGAACCGCGAGCTTCGCAAGGGCGACGTGGTGGTCATCCGCTACGAGGGCCCGGCCGGTGGCCCCGGGATGCGGGAGATGCTGGGCGTCACCGCCGCCATCGTCGGCCAGGGTCTCGGAGAGGACGTCGCCCTGGTGACCGACGGGCGGTTCAGCGGCGCCACCCGGGGCCTCATGCTGGGCCACGTGGCGCCGGAGGCCGCGCGGGGCGGTCCCCTGGCCCTGGTGGAGGACGGGGACGTCATCGTCATCGACGTGGATGCCCGCCGTGTCGACGTGGAGCTCGACCCCGCCCAGTGGGAGCGGCGCCGCGCCGCCTGGCGGCCGCCTGAGCCCCGCTTCCGGCAGGGGGTCATGGCCAAGTACGCCGCCCTGGTGAGCTCCGCCGCCGAGGGCGCCATCACCCGCCCGCCCGGCTGAACTCCGGGGACCGGTGTCCACCCCCTGGCATACGCTGCATGCCAGGGGGTGTTGCCATGGTGACCGCAGCCGGGTGTTCCCTGAAGTCCCTCACCCGCCGCAACGTCCGCACGGGCCGGGTCCCGGGGACCCTCGTCCCGGCGGACCTCGTGCGGCGATACGGCCTCGAACCCCTCTACCGTCAGGGGATCTACGGGCAGGGGGAGCGCATCGGCTTCCTGGAGCTGACCGACCCCAGCCCCGCCGACGACGCCGCCTTCTGGCAGCGCTACAGCCTCGACCCCGGCCGCAACCGCCCGGTTCGCTCCGTGGAGGTGGGGCGCTCCGCCGGCGCGCCGGGAGCCCTGGGTGAGAGCGACCTCGATGTCCAGGTGGCGGGCGCCCTGGCCCCGGGGGCGCAGCTGGTGGCGTATGCGCTGGACGGCGGCGCCTCGCTGGGCTCGTTCCTTGGCCAGGTGTACGACGCCCTGGCGCAGGCGGGACGGGACCAGGTCCGGATCGTCTCGTGCAGCCTGGGCGTCGCCGAGAACCTCTTTTCCGCCGCCGGCGCCGTCACGAGCCGCGTCACCGGGGAGAGGTGGGCCGACCCCCTGGGCTTCAGCGGGGCCCTCGACGACCTGATCCGCAGCCGGGGGCTCGCGGTCTTCGCATCGGCGGGCGACAGCGGCGTCTACGGCGGGGAGCCCTTCGGCGACTTCGCGCCCCAGCCCATCTGGCCGGCCATCCAGCCGGCTGTGGTCGCCTGCGGCGGGACCCAGCTGCTCGTCCCGGGCGAGGTCGCGTCCGGCGAGGCGGCGTGGGGCGGGCAGACCCTCGACAGCAGCCTCGCGGGGTACTCTCCCGCCAACACCCTGCCCCAGGCCAGCGGCGGCGGCGGGGTCAGCTCGCTCATCGCCGTCCCCGCCTATCAGTCGGGGCTGGGCTATGGCGCCCGCGCCACCCCGGACCTGGCCGCCTTCGCGGGTCCGCTGGTGATCGTGCACCGGGGCCAGGAGCTGAGCGTGTGGGGCACCAGCGCCGCCGCCCCCATCACCGCGGCCATCGCGGCGCTTTTCCATCAGGCCACCGGCCGGTTCCTGGAGCACGCCTTTTTCTACCCGCGGCTCAAGGATGTGGCGCAGGGCAACAACTGGAACAGCGAGCTCATGCTCATGGGACTGGACACCTTCGACTGCGCCGGGCCGGGGTTCGACCTGTGCACCGGGGCGGGAACCCCCGAGCTTTCCGGCCTCATCGGGCCCTGACGCGCCACCGGTGCCCGACCCTCACCCCAGCCACCGGCGCATCGCCGCCTGGACCCACCCGCAGGTCGAGCGATCGTGCACGTACACCGGGACCGGGCCGAGGCCCGCGTCCACGTCGCAACGCCGCCGGTAAAAGGGCGTGGGCGCCGCGGAAAACCGCCACGGCGGCGGCGGCAGGGCCGCCAGGAGCACCTTGAGCCCCGCGCAGCGGGAGGGGAGCGTCCAGGTGTCAAGGTGCGGGGCCACGCAGCGGACGAGGCCGCGCCCCGTCCCCGCCCGGGCCCGGCTGGGCACGAGGAGCCGCACCCGGATCCGCCGGCACAATGGGGGCGCGTGGGTCCACACGACCACCGGGCCCCGGGGGGAGAGGACCGGGCACGCGTCGTGGTAGTAGGGCGTGGGATCCGCGCTGTAGATCCAGGGCGGCGGCGGGATCACCCGCAGCACCGCCTCGAGGGCGGCGCACTGGCGCTGGGTGCGCGTGCGGGTGCGAAGATGCGGCGCCCGGCAGGGGACGGACCCTTGGGCGCCGACGACGGCGTAGGTGTAGCGGTCCGCCGGCGTGACCGGGCTCACGCCGGCGACCGAGCGCACCCGCACGTCGACGGTCCCCTCCCCCGGCGGCACCCGGGCCACGATGCGCCCGTCGTTCACGACGGTGAAGCTCGCCGCCACCCGGTTCCCGAAGTACACCTGGTCGACGCCCAGGAGCCCCGACCCCGCGATGGCCACCCGGGCGCCGCGGCGGCCGTCGCCGTCGGGGGTCACCGCGGTGACGTACGGCCGCCTCAGCGCGTGGAGCACCAGGGCCGCGGTCACCGGGGCGTCGGTGAAGAGCGACTGGCTGAGGAGGGGAAGGTCGTAGCGGCTGAACCAGTTGCCGGCGACGGTGACCCCGACGAGCACGCCGGTGGAGCTCACCAGCGGGCCGCCGCTGTCGCCCGGGGACAGGGCCAGGGCGCTCTCGGTCACGTTGTGGAACACCGGCCAGGTGGGCGTGAAGGCCCACCTGGGCACGATCACGTCGCCGCCGGTGACCTGGGGGCGGCGGCTGCCGTCAGGGTAGCCGATGGCGAAGACCCGTTCCAGGACCCGCGGGAGGTCCCGGGCCACGGGGATCGGCGGGGGCAGGTCGGCGGCGGGCGGGTCGACGAGCACCAGCGCGGCCACGTCGTCGCGCCGGTGCCGGCCCCACCCCACGGTCACGGGGACGGCCGCCACCCGGGCGCTGCCCTGTTCGGGCACCTCGATGTGCACGGTGATGGTCGGAGCGAGGTCCCCCGCGCCCAGGCCGGTGAGGCAGTGGCGCGCGGTCACCACGATGGGGGGCGTCTCGGAGACCACGGCGCCCGAGCACTGGCGCCAGGCCGCAGACGTCGCGCCGTGAATGGTCAGCCGGACCGTCGCCCAGCGCGCGGCGGCGAGCGGCGTGGCGGGGACAAAGCCCAGAAATCCCCCCGCCATCGCGCCCGCCGGCGCCCACGCCGTCGCGAGCGCCAGGGCGCCGGCCATACGGAGCCATCTTGTCCCGCATCCCAAGGGCCATCCCTCCTCTCCCCGCCCGGGGTGAACGGCCGGGACGGGGATGCCGCTCCCTCAGGCGATAAGCTCCACCCGCATCCCGTCCCACGCGGCGGTGCAGCTCACGCCGGTCTCCTCCTCGAGCCACGCGGCGACGCTCCGGGCGGTGGCGTGGGGCGAACCGATGGAGGGGTCGAAGTGGGTCAGGATGCAGCGCCCCACCCGGCCGGCGCGCAAGAGGTGCCTGAGGCCCACCGCGGTGAACTGGCGGTGGGCGAAGAGGTGGAAGAAGCTCACGTTGGCCACGAGCAGGTCCACGTCGCCCATGGCCTCCTGGATCCAGGCGTTGGAGTCCACCACCTCCCCCCCGGGATCGAGCTTCGTCCCCGCCTCCACCGGCCGCACCGTGCCATGCCGGTCGCGGAACGTTTGGATGAACCGCGTGTCGCTGGTGTAGCCCACTCGGATCCCCTCCCACTCGAAGCGAAACCCGTAGCCCTCGATTCCATGGTCGGTGCGGACCGGGGTGAGGACGGCGCCGCCGGGAAGCGGCACCGGCCGGCCGTGGGCGAGCACCTCGACCTCGGGCCCTCCGGGATACCCGGAGCTCGCCAGCTCTCCCCGGTGGTACGCGTCGATCTGACCGGAGGCGATCATCTGGGCGGGGAGCAGGAGCCGCCCCCGGCGCACGCGCATGATCCGGCACATGGCCTCGATGATGGCGCCGGCCCCCAGGTAGTGGTCGGTGTGCCCGTGGCTGATGAACACCGCGTCGAGCCAGCTGAGCGGCAGGCGGGCGCGCGCCGCGTGGACGATCGCCCCGGGGCCGGGATCGATGTACAGGCTCCTGGCCCCGTAGCGCAGGTACATCCCGCCGTTCTGGCGCTCCTGGGTGATGAGATTCAGGGGATTGCCGCCGGTGCCGAGAAAGTGGAGAAAGGCCGCCCCCGCGTCGAGGACGGCCGGTTCCATGATCGGGACGCGGTCCGCTTGAAACTTCTCCTCGGCCTGCCGGGCGATGCGCTCGCCGTCCGCGCCCGTCAACGGCGGCGGCGTCCCTTCCCCCGGGCGCGCCGGCTGCCGGGGCGGGCCTTGGGACGCACGGTGGCGGGCACGGCCGCCTCGGACGGGGTGGGCTCATCGTCGGGAACCACCCGGCGCGGCCGCTTGCCCTGCTGCTCCAGCGCCAGGAGGGCCGCCTCCCGCCGCTCCACCCGCTCCGTCCACGAGACCCACAGCGGCGAAGCGAAGAAGATCGACGAGTACGCGCCGAAGAAGACCCCGATGGCCGTGGTGGCCGAGAAGTCCCGCAGGCTCGAGCCCCCGAACACCAGGATCGAGAGCATCGCCAGGATGACGATGACGGCCGTGTTGATGGATCGGCCCAGGGTCTGGTTCAGCGACAGGTTGGCGATGGCCGCGGTGGTGTCGCCGCGCTTGGCCAGTCCCCGGTTCTCGCGGATCCGGTCGAAGATGATGATCCGGTCGTTGATGGAGTAGCCCACGATGGTCAGCACCGCGGGAACGAAGGCCTCGGTGATCTGGATGCGGGTGAGGGAGATGGCCCCGATGGAGATGAGGGCGTCGAAGAAGACGGCCGCGATCCCCGACAGGGCGAAGCGGAAGTCGAAGCGGAACGTCATGTACAGCATGATGGCCACCGTGGCCACCAGCACCGCCAGGATCCCGTTGGTCACCAGCTGGTGGCTCACCACGCCCGTGACGGTGTCCACGGACACCTCGGTGAACCCGCCCAGCTGGTGGCGCAGCCTCGCCTCCATGGCGAGCCGCGTGTGCTGCGAAAGCGCGGGCAGCGACAGGATGAACTCCCGGCCGGTATTTCCCACCGCGGTGACCAGGTTGTTGCTGTAGTGCTGGGCGTCCAGGGCCCGGCGGATCGCGTCGGCCGTGAGGTGGTGCGCGAACCTCAGGTCCAGGTTGAGCCCGCCCGTGAAGTCGATGCCCAGGTTCAGCCCCTGCAGGACCAGGGATCCCACCGTGATGACGAACACGATGGCGGAGACGATGAACCACGTCTTGCGGTGTCCGACGAAGTCGAAGCGGCCCATCTACGCCTCTCCCCCCAGGCCGCCCAGGAACAGGCGCACGTTGCGCACCAGCGTCGTGTCCTCCGCCAGCTTCAAAAGTCCCCGGGTCACGCCCACGGCCGTGATGAAGCTGATCCCCACCCCGATGGCCAGGGTCAGGGCGAAACCCTTGATCTCCCCGGTGCCGAAGTAATAGAGGACGATCGCGGCCACGATCGTGGAGACGTTGGAGTCGGCGATGGCGCGGAAGGCGTTGCGGAATCCCCGGTCGATCGCGGTGCCCAGGGGATGGCCCGCCCTGAGCTCGTCGCGCAATCGGGCAAAGATGATGACGTTGGCGTCCACCGCGATGCCCGCGGAGAGGATGATGCCCGCCACGCCCGGGAGCGTCAGGACCGCGTGGAAGGCGATGAGCACCCCCAGGAGCAGCATGAGGTACACCGCCAGCGCCACGTCCGCGAGAAAGCCCGCGAACCGGTAAAAGATCATCATGAACAGCACGATGAGCGCCATCGCCCCCAGGCCCGCCAGCTCGCTGGCCCGCACGGACTGGGCTCCCAGGGTGGCGCTGACCGTGCGCACCTCGATGATGCGCATGGGGACGGGCAGGGCCCCGCCGTTGAGCAGTTCAGCCTGCTGCTGGGCGGCCTTGAGACTGGTGTATCCGGTGATCTGGGCGTTGCCCTGGGAGATGACCGACTGGACCACGGGGTTGGTGAGGAGGTGATTGTCCAGGTAGATCCCGATGGGCTTGCCCAGGTACTTCTGGGTCGCGGCGGCAAACTTGGCGGTGCCCGCCGCGTTGAGCGTCAGGTCGATGACATACCCCGTGCCCTGGATGGCCGCCTGCGCGTTGGTGAGATCGGACCCCGTGAGGATGACCTTGCCCGAGGGCGACTTGAACAGCAGCTGCGCCGTCTCGCCGATCGTCTTGATGGCGGCCTCGGGATCCTTGATCCCCGGCAGCTCCACGATGATCTCGTTGTTCCCCTGCAGGCTGATGGCCGGCTCGGAGACCCCGAAGATGTTCGCGCGCCGGGCCATGATGGCCTCGGCCTGGACCATCTGCTGCGAGGTGACCGGACCCTTGGCCTGCAGGACCACCATGAGCCCGCCCTTGAGGTCCAGCCCCTCGGGAATGTAGTTCGTGACCGGATTGAATCGGGTGAAGTACACCCACACCCCCGCCACCACCACGATGATGGCGATCAGGGCCGCAAGCCGGTTGCCCCTCAACGGCGCTCCTCCTCCGGATCCTCGGACATGACGTCCGCATTATATGTGACCGGGCAAACCATGTCAATTTCGTCCGCTTTCGTGCAAATCTCCCGGACATGCGCCACCGGAGCCAGGCTCACGCGATCTTGCTTCATCTCGGCTTGAGGAGAATCCGGTGATCCCCCACCCGGCGAGTGATCCGGCAGGCGTCGAAGTGTTCCAGCAACGGCACCGCCGTGCGCCGGGAGACCCCCAAGAGGTCCCGGAACCGCGCCGCGCTCAGGGTGCCCTCCCGCCGCAGCGCCGTCACCGCCACCTCCCGCGCCGCCTCCACCGCGCCGGGCGTCATGTACAGGCCCGCAGCGATGCGCACGGCCCGTCCCTGCTCCACCAGCAGGGCCATGAGCTCCTGCCGCAGCGCCGGGTCCATCCCCGCACCGAGCGAGGTCGCCTCCACCGCCTCGCCGCCGGCCGCCTCGAGCTCCTCGCCGAGCCTTCCCAGCTGGGCCGCCTCGTCGGGGGGCAGCGTCACCACATGGTCGGGCAGGGTCACGCGCTCGCCCTCCACGCGCAGGGCTCCCGCCTGCTGCCACCGGCGCAGGATCTCCTCGGCCACTCGGCCCTCCACACCCTCGAGGCCGCGCCGGCGCAGAGCCTCCAGGCTCATCCAGCCGTCACGGGGATGGGCGGCAAAGTACGCGGTCAGGATCCCCCGGACGCGAGCCCAGAGCCGCTCGAGGGCGAGTGTGCCCCACACGCTGCCCTCGATGTCCTGGGCCTCGCCCCGGGCGACGAGTTCCTCGACGACCCGTTCCACCTGCTCCACGGTGCCCCCGATCTCCCGGGCCAGCTGGGCCCGCGAGGTCACCGGCACCCGCGCGTTGACGGCCGCGCGGACCACGGCCAGCGCGTCGCCCGCCTCCCGGCTCCTCAGCTCTCCGATCCCCGCCGGGCTCTGCCGCCGCTGGCGACCCCGCGGATCGAGGACCTGTCCTCCGCCGATCGTGGCCACGGGGGAGAACGTGCGGATCACGTAGAGGTCCCCCACCGCCACCGCCAGCGGACGCTCGCTGCGGAACCTCAGGTATCCGCGCCCGCCGGCGGGCACCTCGCGCCCGTCGAGGAGCACCACCCGCCCCACGGCCTCCTGGGTGCCCGTGTACAGGTGCACCCGCTGGTTGTTGGCGAGCCCCTGCGCCCGCTCGAGGACCCGCACGCTGCCGGAAAACTGCGTGCTGGCCTCCACGGCGCCCGGGGCGCTGAGCACATCCCCCCGGACCACCTCGCGGCGCTCGACGCCGTGCAGGTTCGCCGCGACCCGCTGCCCGGCGGCCGCCGCCTCGACCCGCCGCCCGTGCACCTCGAGCGCCCGGACGCGGACCTCGCGACCCGCGGGCATGAGCACCAGCCGATCCTCCGGCCGGATCCGGCCCGAGACCAGGGTGCCCGTGACCACGGTGCCAAACCCCGCCACCGTGAACACCCGGTCCACCGGCAGGCGCACCGGGCCGCCCGCGTCCCGCTCCCCCGGCTCGCGGGTGGCGTCGTCGAGCGCCGCGAGGAGCTTGTCGATGTTCTCGCCGGTGACCGACGAGACGCGGAAGACGGCGGCCCCCTCGAGAAACGTGCCCCGGGTGTGCTCGAGGACGTCCGCTTCGACCAGGTCCACCCAGTCGCCGTCCACGAGGTCGATCTTGGTGATGACCACGAAGCCCCGGCGCACGCCCAGGAGATCCAGGATGTCCAGGTGCTCCAGCGTCTGGGGCATGACGCCCTCGTCGGCGGCCACCACCAGGAGCACCCAGTCCATGCCGGCGACACCCGCCAGCATGTTGTGGATGAAGCGCTCGTGGCCCGGTACGTCCACGACCCCGGCCCGGCGGCCCGAGGGCAGGTCGAAGGGCGCGAAGCCGAGGTCGATGGAGATGCCCCGGCGCCGCTCCTCGGGGAGACGGTCGGTCTCCACGCCCGTCAGGGCGCGGATGAGGGCGGTCTTGCCGTGATCCACGTGGCCGGCGGTCCCGATGATCCAGTGATCGGAGCGCTCGGCGGTCACGGCGCCGCCCCCCTTGCCCCTGGCACAAACTCCGCCGTCACGAAAGCTTCGCCCTCCATCCCGAGCCGCCTCGCGGGGCTGCCTGCGCGCTCATTCGCCCGGCCCGCCCGCCATCCCTGCACGATCCCCGCCCGGTCCGCGCCCCCGCCGAGACCCGGCTCACACCTCCCAGAACGAACGGGCCACCCCCCGGCGGGCGAGGACGTCCTCCAGCGCCAGCAGGGCGGTGTACGTGGGCATGATCACCAGCGGCCGTCCCGGCGATCCTCGAGCCAGGGCCAGGTCCAGCGCCGCCTCCACGCCCTGGGCGAACTGGAGCCGGGGTCGTTCGAAGCCCGCGTACTTGAGCCGCACCGCCATGTCCCCCGCCCGCTCGCCGCCGCAGGTGACGGCCCCGATCCCCGCCCCCGGCCGCGAGAGCCGCTCCAGGTCCACGTCCCACAGCCACGAGACGTCCGTGCCGTCGGCGGCGCGGTCGTTGAGGAGAAACAGCATGTCCTTCTCCCCCTCGATCCCCTCCACCGTCCGCAGCACCTCGTTGAAGCCCGTGGGGTTTTTCACCAGCGCCACGACGAGCTGCCGCTCGCCGGCGTCGACGCGCTGGAAGCGGCCGAACGAGCCCACCGCCGCGCCCAGCGCGGCGCCGACCACCTCGGCGTCCACGCCCAGCGCCAGCGCCGCGGCGGCGGCGCCCAGCGCGTTGTAGGCGTTGAAGAGCCCGGGAAGGGGCAGCTCCACGGCGAGCGCGCCCCCGGCCCACGCGACCTCGAGCCGGCTGCCCCACGGCAAGGCGGTGAATCCTTGGATCGTCACCTCCGGGTCGGGGCGGCGAAACCCGCAGCCGGGGCAGAGGTAGCGGCCCAGGTGCGCGTACAGGCGCGCCGTGAACGTGAGCGGGGCGGCGCACCGGGGGCACCGGCCCGCGTCTCCCAGCGGGCCCTTGGCGTCGCTGGCGGCGACGGACGCCTCGAAGCCGAAGAAGCGCACCGGGCCCGGGGCCGCCGCGGCCATGGCGGCGACCCGGGGATCGTCGGCGTTGAGGACGACCGTCGCCCCCGGATCAAGCCGGCGGATGCCCGACTCGATCAGCCGGGCGGTGCGCTCCACCTCGCCGTAGCGGTCCAGCTGGTCGCGAAACACGTTGGTCACCAGCAGCAGCGCCGCCGGAACCTGGGCCGCCGCCCGGGGCAGCGCCGCCTCGTCGACCTCCAGGAGCGCCCGGCGCCACGGGGGCGGCGTGCGGAGAAAGGCGGTCACCAGCCCCGGCGGCAGGTTGGCCCCGGACCGGTTGTGCACCGGGGCGCCCTCGGAGCGTTCCAGGGCGCCCGCGAGAATCCGGGCGGTGGTGGTCTTGCCGTTGGTGCCGCTGACGAGCACCGCCCCCCGCTCGCACCGCCGCGCGAGCTTTCCCAGGAGAGCGGGGTCCACGCGCAGCGCCACGCGGCCCGGCAGCGACGTCCCCCCGCGGCCCAGGCGCCGGCTCAGCGCGAGCGCCAATCTCCCGGCCCAGTACGCCAGCCGTTCCCGCATGCTTCACCTCGCCCGCGCGCAAGCACAAAAAAACGGCACCGACCTCGGAGGCGATGCACCTGCAATGGTCGGGTGGACAGGATTTGAACCTGCGACCTCCGCGTCCCGAACGCGGCGCGCTACCAAGCTGCGCCACCACCCGCAGTGGTCATTCTACCGGCGCCGCCCCCGCGTGTCAAACCGGCCGCCACCGCACGGGCCCGTCAGGGCATCCCCGTCCCGGCCAATATGGCGGCCGCGCGCGCCACCGCCGCCTTGACCTCGCGGTAGGCGCGCATGCGGCGCTCGAAACCCGGCACCGCGCCAGGATCGGGATCTGCCGGCACCAGTGGCGCGACGTCCAGCTCCGACCAGCCGCGTGCGCCCACGGCGATCTGGGCGATGAGCGCCGCCCCGTGCGCCGAGGGTGACGACCAGCCCACCCGGTGGACCCGCGTGCCCAGGGCGCTGGCGAGCCGCTCGGCCCACGTCTCCCCGACGGCCGCCTCGACCGCGAGGAGCACCCGTCCCGGTGCGCGCCCGCCCGCCATGAGCTCCGAGAGTTCGCGAACCTGCAGCAGGATCCCGTCCCTCACCGCCGCTCTGAGGTCCGCGCCGGTCGTCGACAATCCCAGCCCCACCAGGGCGCCCCGGGGCGTCGCGTCGAAGGTGGGGGTGCGCTCGCCCTGAAGCTGCGGCAGGAACAGCACGGGATCGTGGGCGGATACGGCGCCGTCCCCCGGCGCCAGCAGCGACTCGATCCACCCCGTGGCCAGTCCCGCCGCCAGGAGCGCCGCCATGGCGATGCGGCGATCGGGGTGCGGGTGGGCGAGCACCTGCACGGACTCGTCCACCGGCGTCCTGGGGTCCAGCACCTGGGTCACCTGGCCCGCGCTGCCCAGATTCACCAGCAACGTCCCCGGATCCGGGCCAAGGAACGCCAGCGCCGCGGGGAGGTCGCCCGCTCCGGCGGCGAGCGGCGTCCCCGCCTTCACGCCGAGCTCCCGCGCCCACGCCGGGGACACTCCTCCGGCCACGCGGGCCGACGGAAGGATCGGCGGCAGCTTTCCCGGGTCCACCTCCACGGCCTGCACGATGGCCGGATCCCACTGCGCGCTGCTCACGTCCATCAGCCCGGTCCCGGAGCCGTCCGTGGGCTCGGTGGCCACGGTGCCCCCCAGGACGAAGCGCACCCAGTCCTTGGCGCCCAGGAACCACCGCGCCTTCTGGTAACGCTCAGACTCGTGCTCGCGCATCCACATGAGCTTGGCCGCCGGATATCCCGGCGTCGCCGGTGAACCCGTGACCCGGCGCAGATAACCCGCCCCCAGGACCGTCTCGAGCGCATGTGCCTCCCGCTCGGCGCGCTGGTCGGCCCAGGTCAGGGCGTCGCCCAGCGGGGCCCCGTCGCCGGTCGCGGGCACGAGCGCGTGCATCTGGCCGCACAGGCCGATGGCGTCCACGCCGGCCGCGGGCTGGGCGGACAGCACAGCCGTCACGGCCTCGCGCACCGCGTCGAGCCAGCGCCGGGGATCCTGTCGGGCCTGGCCGCCGGCAGGCGCCTCTGTCACGTACGGGCGCGAGCGGGCGGAGACGAGCCGCTCCCCCTGGAGAAGGAGCGCCTTCACGCTGGAGGTGCCGATGTCGATCCCCAGGAAGGCGGGTTCAGCCATGCTCCTCGACCCGCCCGGGATCGACGGCAGCCTCGAGGACGCCGAGCAGATTGGGGTAGCCGTGCCGCTCGAGCAGCGCTCTCGCCGCATCTACGGCGACGATCGCCACGCCCCCCAGCTCGTCGAGCTGGGGGGCCAGGGTCCCGCCCCGGCGCGCGAGCCGGTAGAAGCACACCCGCTTGACCCGCCCCTCGGGCAGGGGGTAGCGCACCTCGCCCACAAGGTCCAGCGCCTCCACCACGAGCCCTGTCTCCTCCCGGACCTCGCGCTCCGCCGCCCGGCGGGGAGGCTCGCCCGCCTCCACGTGCCCCTTGGGCAGACCCCACCGCCCCCGGCGGTCGAGGACCATGAGGACCGTTCCGCGCTCGTGGAGGATCCCCCCCGCCGCCTCCACCGGCGCGGGATCAGTCATGCACCAGCACCGGATGCGCCGGCTCGGCGGCGAGCACCGGCTCCAGGTCCTCGATGAGGCCGGGATGGGTGCGCACGTACGGGATGGTGCGCAGGACCCCGGGCGCGTACGCGTCGCGCGTCATGGCGTCATGGCGGATCGTGAGCACCTCGCCGGCGCCGCCGAACAGCACCTCCTGGTGCGCCACGAGCCCGGGCAGGCGCACCGAGTGAATGGGCACCTCGGGTCCGGGGATGCGCTCCAGGCGGGCCTTGAGGGCCAGGGCGGAGCCCGAGGGCCGATCCTTCTTGTGCGCGCCGTGCAGCTCGATGATCTCCGCGTCCGCGAAGACCTCCCGGGCCAGGGCGCCGAGCCGCAGCAGCAGCTGGGCGCCCAGGGAGAAGTTGGCGATGAGCGCCCCCCCCAGCTCCAGACGCTTGAGATCCTGGGCAAGGCGCCGGCGAAAGGCGGCGCCAAGGCCCGTGGTGCCGATGACCGGCGCGACCCCCGCCGCCACCGCCGCCGCCACGTTGCGCTCGGCCACGCCCGCGACGGTGAAGTCCACGAGCACCTCGGCCCGGCTCTCCTCGAGCACCCGGGCCGCGTCCGATCCCACCACCAGCCCGGCGGGCGCCCCCTCGACGATCGAGGCCAGGGGCACCCCGGCGCTGCGCCCGCCCACCGCGCCCACGAGTTCCATGGCCGGGCTCAGGGCGATGGCCCGGGCGATCTCCCGTCCGGTCCGGCCCGAGACGCCGGCCACCACGACCCGCGTTGTCACGCCCGCTCAGCTCCTTCCGCAGATTTTATGTCAACATGGCCCCGGGGGTACCGTTCCCGCGCCCTCCGGATCACGCGGAGGACGGATCCCGGTCCCCGGCGGGCACGACGATCCCGAGCAGCGACTGAGCCGCGCTCAGGGGATCCTGCCGGCGGGCCGCCACCTCGTCGAGGGCCTCGCCCCATCGGCTCCCGGCGCGCGCCACGGCCGCGTCGAGGAGCAGTCGAGCCAGGTGCTCGCGCACGGCCGCCTCCGCGGCCCGCCGGCGCCGGGCCGCCTGCCCGCCGGGGGCCCGGTCCCGCTCCGCGGCCAGGGCGGCCGCCA
>JAJZYS010000265.1 GCA_021797925.1 Bacillota bacterium | reverse complement strand
GCCTCCCCGGGGATCCGTGAAACCCGGCTCGATGTCCGCGTCAGTGGTGCTGGCGGCGCGCGGCGTCGCCGGACGCCAGCTCGTCGCCTACGACCAGGATGCGGTCGCGCACCCGGATCACGTCCACGTCGTACCCGTACAGGGAACGCAGGACGTCGCGTCTCACCACCTCGTCCACGCGTCCCAGCGCCGCGTGCCCGTTGGCGAGGTACAGAATTCGGTCCATCACCGGCAGGAGGGGATTCATGTCGTGGGTCACGAGCAGGATCGTCACCCGCTGGTCCCGGGCGACCCGGTGCACCACCTCGACCACCTCGTTGGCGCTGCGGATGTCGAGGCTCGCCAGGGGTTCGTCGAGCAGCAGCAGGCGGGGCCGCGACACCAGGGCCTGGGCGATGAGCAGCCGCTGCAGCTCGCCGCCCGAGAGCCGGCCCACCGGAGCGTCGGCGTAGGCCAGGGCGCCCACAAGCTCGAGCGCCTCGCTCACGCGGGCGTCACGGGAGGGGTTGGGAAGGGAGAACCCCCAGCGGTGCCCGTCCAGGCCGAGCCCCACGAGGTCGCGGGCCCTCAGCGGCAGGTCGGGATCCGGGGCGAACTGCTGCGGAACGTAGCCCACGAGGCTGCCGGGTCGCCGCCCGTTTAGATTCAGCGCGGGAAAGCTGACGCGGCCGGACTCCGGCGCGATGACCCCGAGGATCACCTTGAGCAGCGTGCTCTTGCCGGCGCCGTTGGGCCCGATCACGCCGACGACCTCCCCCGCCGCCACGCGGAGGCTGATGCCGTCGAGGACGCGGCGATTGCCGAAGGTCACGACGATCGCGTCAAGCTCCATCACCGCGGTCTGGCCCGACGGGCGGGGAGCGTCCTCGACCACGCCGGCGTCGGGCGCCGGCCTCCCCGGGGCGGGTGCGATCGCTGCGCCGGCGAGGTCCGGCGCCGACCCTTCGAGGTGGCTCACGATTCATCCCCCCTGCGCTGCGGTGGGTCCTGGGGCCCGTGGGCCGGTGCCGCGGCCCGGGCGCGCCGCCGCTCCCCGATGGGGTGGCGGCTGTCGGGCGGATGCAGGCCGGGGCGGCCCTCATCAGCCGGTGCGCCCTGGTCCTGGCAGCCCGGGCAGATCCCGTACACGGCCACCACGTGGGTGCCGGGCACGTAGCTCAGGGCGCGGGCCGCGTCATCGAGCGCCGACAGCTCGTCGGCCAGGATCAGCTCCTGCGTCCGCCCGCACTGCGTGCACGTGATGTGGTGGTGGTGGTGGGTGACAAGGCACAGCGTGTAGTGCTCGGAGCCCGGCTGGTGAAGCTTTTCGACAAAGCCCAGCTCCTCCATGAGCAGCAGCGTCCGGTAGACGGACGCCCGGCCGACCCCGGGGTGGCGCCGCGCCACCGCCTCCTGCAGCTCGGTGGCCGTGAAGGGCCGCGCGAAGTCCGCCATGACGCCGAGGATCGCGTGCCGGGCGCCGGTGAGGCGGTAGCCGGTCCGGGCCAGGCCGGCCTCGAGCCAGCCCACCGGATCCTGTGCCGGCTGGCCCGGCGCCACCGTCACCCCCGGGGGGCCGTCGACGGGGTCGGCATCCATGAAGCGTCCCTCCCTGTGGCCGGTCGCGACCGGCGATCTCGGCGCTTCGGACCGCCGCCCGCGGCGAGCAGCCTACCCCATGGTCAGATAGGAGCGATGGTAGCGCAGCGCCCGGTACACGTTCATGGTTTCGTCGAGCATCCAGGTCTGGTAGTCGTGCCTCGCCGGCATCGTCTCGTACACGCCGACCACCGGGACGCCGTGGCGCTTCGCGAGGCCCAGGAGCATGGTGGTGGTGGAGTCGACCGCCTGCTGGTTGTACACGAGGACCCGCACCCGGCGGTGGATGATCAGGCCCTCCACGATGCCCACGTCCTGGGGCGAGGGGTCGGTGCTGTTCATGATCGCCGCCTGGAACGCCCAGGGCGTCAGGACGCGCAGGCCGGCAGCCTGCAGCATGTCGTCGGCGACAGGCTCGGTCACGGCCACCGGGGCTCCCCGGTAGGACCTGCGCAGCCGCCCGATGGCCCGGTCCCACGGGGCGAGCGAACGGTCGAAGGCCTTGAGCCTCGCGTGAAAGTACCTTGCGTGCGCGGGCTCGAGACGCGACAGCGCCGCGGCGATGCGGGCGGCGACGCGCGCCATCGCGCCCGGCTCGTAGAAGAGGTGGGGGTTGGGCGCGGTGGCCGGCACGCCCATGACCTTCGCCGCCGTGATCACGACGCGGCGGGCGTCCGGGCTGGCGCTTTCCAGATGGTTCATGAAGCTGTCGTACCCGACGCCGTTCTGCACCACGAGCGTCGCCCTCGCGATTAGCCGGGCGTCGGCGGTGCTGGCCTCGAAGGTGTGCGGGTCGGTGTTGGGGTTGCTCATGATGGCGTTGACGCGGACATACGGGCCGCCCAGCTGCGCGATCACGTTGGCGTACTCGTTCTCCGCGCCCACCGCGTAGACGGCCCGGGCGCTTCGAACCGGACGGTGCTGCCCCGCGGCCAAGGCACCGCCGGCCAGGGGGAGGATGAGACCGGCGGCCAGAGCCGCGGCGAGACCGAGCCGGACCCGTCCGGGGCGGGGATGCCTCGTCGGAAGCTGCGCCCGGTAGCCAGCTGGTTGCGGTCCGAAGGCGTTCAAGGCAGCCACCCCTTATTGATACTAAGTATCGATACGGTCTCAGTGTATCCCCCGCTCTCGAGGCTGTCAAGGGGCCGACCAAGATGTGCCCCCGCAGACCCCTCCGGCGCGGGGATCCACATACAGGACCGTCACCCCGGCAGAGTCCGCTCCCCGTGGCGCCCGATCTGGCGCGACACGGACGGTTCGGGGTCTCGCCGCGCCCACCTCTTCCTCCGGCACGAAAGAAGGTGACGCTCCCCCCTGAACCCCTCCACCCCAGGCCCAGATCGCCGCTCCGCTCGCCCCCCGATCACTTTCCCTCG
>JAJZYS010000264.1 GCA_021797925.1 Bacillota bacterium | reverse complement strand
TCCGCCCGTTCCCCCGCCGCCCACCGCGGCCGGGCCGCGACGTACCACTCCAGTACGTCTGGCACCGCCACCACGGGCAGGCCCATCGCCGCCCGGATCGCGTTGGCCACGTGCCAGGCCAGAAGGGGCGGCACCGCGTTGCCGATCTGGGCGTAGCGCGCGGTCTTGCTGCCCTGGAACGCGAACCAGTCGGGAAACGACTGCAGCCGAGCGCACTCGCGCGTCGTGAGCCGCCGCAGGTAGGTGGCGCTGTTGGGCCCCCGGCTGGGCCCCGCACCGTGGCGGCCGGGGCGGTGCCACTCGCCCGAGGAATCGATGGTCTGGGAGGGCGCCTCTCCGGCGCGTGGAGTGTCGGTCGCGACGGACCACTGATGCACACCGCCGCCACCCGGCGTGCCATCCGTCGGGTTGCCGCCCATGAACAGCGTGGGGGCTGGGCCATCGGCGTCAACGACATACCCGGCCCGGTGCCGCGGCGACCAGCCGCCCTGACCGTGCGTCCCGGCGCGCAGGGTGCCGGAGGGTGCGTCCAGGTCTGGGGCCAAGCCGGTCGGATCAATGCCGAGGCGTTCCCACGCCAGGCGAGCCCCCGTTCCTCCGTTCAACCGCAGGCCGCCGCCTGGAGATCGCGCTGGCAGCGTGGGCGCTGGACCCTCCGAGACGGCCACCAGGGACAGCGACTCCCGCCCGTCGGCGGCGACCGTCACACCGGGGGCGTCCATGGCGGCGCTGGACCGGGCCCGCTTGCTCGTCATCACGACGCGGGGTGGGTTGCCGGCCCCGACGGTTACGCTCGGTTCGTCGGCCCCAGCGCCCTCCCCGTGCCCGGCGGCACTGGCGTTGCGCTGGGCAATCACCCGCAGTTCATCGTCCGAATCCAGCCCAGCCAGCATGGCGCTGGCCTTCCGGTGCCGCGCGATGTCGGCGGGCGATGTGCCCTTGCCCTCGACCGCCGTGACCGTGCCGGATGGCCCGTCGAGCACGGAGGCATCGCCGCGCCCACCAAGGCCCAGCGCCTGTCGCACCGTCACCCACGGTAGGCGCAACTCGGCGTCGAAGATGCTGCGGCAGACGCGGCGCGTCGGGGCTTGGTGTGTGGGCCATGGCCAGGGGAACCAGCAATCCTCGCCGCGGCCCAACCTCCCCACGATGAACACGCGCCGACGATGTTGAGGGATTCCGTAATCGCTCGCATTCAACACGCACGCCGAGGTGTCGTAGCCCGTGCCGCGCAGGCGCTCGATGATCCTCTGCACGTATGCGCCGTGACTCCAGGTGAGGAGGCCGGGCACGTTCTCGAACACCACGAAGGGTGGCCGCCAGGCATCCACGAGTGAGAGCACGACGGGCCAGAGGTCGCGGGGATCGTCCGCCCCGAGGTGCTTGCCGGCGACACTGAAAGGTTGGCAGGGCACCCCCGCCACCCACACGTCCGCGTCGGGGATGCTGGCCGGGTCCAGCGTGGTCAGGTCGGCCTGCTCGACGTGATCCCCCAGGTTGTGGCGGTAGGTCTGCACGGCGGTGGGATTGAAGTCCGCGGCGTAGACGATGCGGAACCCCGCACCGAGGAAGCCCAGGTCCATGCCCCCGGCGCCGCAGCAGAGGCTGACCACGGTCGGTGGGGCGGCGAGTCCTCGGGCGGCGGGACTTCTGTCCGGTGCATGCACGTGCGCTCCCCTCTATGGGGGGCCTGCGCACGCGCTCGCCGCCGGAGACCCGCGCCGTTGCTTGCAGGTCGGTCGCAGTAACCACGCCACTGCGCAGGCGCCGGGGACCGGGCGCCATCACCGCCCGCTGGGCGAGGGGCGCCGGAGCGTTGGCCGACGATTCCCGGTACTAGCGAAGCGCGTGTTCACTCGCGCTCTTGATCGACGGGCCACCCCACCACCCGCGCCAGCGCCCCCAGCACGACCGCCGACTCGACCCGCACCACCCGGAACACCGCGCCATCATCCGTCGCGTTCTCGCACAGAATCTCGGCGAGCGGGCCGCCGGGCCAGAGCCGCGCCCGGGCGCCGCGCACCGGCCCCGACAATTTCAAAGTGACGGTTGCCTCGGGGCCGCGGCGGCGCTGAGCATCCACACACAGGCGGGCCAGTTCCCCCAGGGTCACGGTCGCCGCGCCCTGGTCGCGCCGCCCCGACGCGGGGCCGCTTCCACCGGCGCCGTGGGCAGGATCGGCAGCGGGTAGACGATGGCGTGAAGGTGCGCCCGGGCCTGTTCAATCGACCAGCCGGACGACATCTTCCCCGCGTCCCGGTAGCCCGCACCGGGTGCGTCCCGCGCGACCACAACATCTCCCGCCTGCGCCCCGTCGCTTGGCCGGTAGAACACGTGGAAGGGCTCAAACGGGAACCGGCACTGGTCGCGGAACCACTGGCGGGCGAGCGCGCCGGCCAGGTCCCAGGGATTCTCCGCGAACATCAGCGATCGCCCCGTTTCAACTGGCGTTCCGCTTCCCGCGTCGCCGCACGCTGCGCGAGCGTGCGTTCCTGGCAGTAGACCGCCCCCCTATCCCCCGGACCCCTCGGACAGCAGGCGTTCCGCTTCCTTTGTCGCCGCAAGCTGCGCCATCATGCGTTCCGGGCAGACCCCTTGGCTCACCACCGGGCATCGCATGCCCCCTCCCGGGGCCCACGCGACCTGCCACTTCCACCCCCAGCCGCCGGGCACGACCTGCAGCACCAGGCCCCCCCTGTGCGTGATGCGCCCGCCATCAGGCAGACTCGTCCACACCGCGGCCACCCCCTAGCCTCGGAACACCTCGGCCACGGCCCGCCGGCAGGCCCGCTCGGCCGCCATCGCCGCCTTGCCCCGGTCGCCCACGGACCCGGTGCTGTACCGCTCGAAGCCCGTCCCCGTGTGCCGCGACACGCCCCAGCGCCACCGCCCGCCGCCTTCCGGCTCCAGCAGCACCTCGGTCGCCGCAGGCCCCTCGGTAAACCACGAGCCGTCGGGCAACTCCTG
>JAJZYS010000263.1 GCA_021797925.1 Bacillota bacterium | reverse complement strand
TCTCGGGCGAGGCGCACCGCAGCGGCTGCTCCATGCCCTGACCGTGGGTCAGCTCGTCGCAGTACGCGGCCCACATCTGCAGCACGGCGTCGCTGAACCCGAACTCGAAGATCCCGCCGGTCACGGTGCGGTAGGCGCTCTGGTACGGCAGATCCACGCGCCGCTCCGCCTGCTCGCCGCCCGGTTCGTAGGGCAGCGTCACGAGCGTCTTGGGATTCCTCGTGGAGAACCAGGCGGAGTTGCGCGTCCCCACGATGCGCAGGAACCAGGTGTTGGCGTGCCCGGGGGCCACGCGCTTGGTGGAGAGGAGCAAGGGGAAGGCCTGGGGCTGCGTGCGGACCTCGCAGAGCAGCACGGCGTTGTCCCAGGTGTCGGTGGGCTGCAGACGGCCATCACGGTCGGGCCGCTGCGGGTACACGCGCTGCAGGATTGCGCGCACGTCGTGGGGCACCCAGCCGAAGAGCAGCGGCAGGTGCACCACGTGCAGCCCCAGGTCGCCCATCGACCCGTATCGGCCGTTCTCGGCGCTCCGGCGTTTCCAGTTGAGCGGCTTCAGGGGGTCGAGGTCGCTGCTGTGCCAGAACCCCGCCTCCACCTCCAGGATCGTCCCGAAGGCCCGCTCGCGCACCATCTGTGCGATCCGGTACGCTCCTGGATAGAACGGGAACTCCGACGAGCAGCGCACCGTGAGTTCGGGATGGCGACGGACGCTGGCGAGGACGCGGGCGTTGGCGGGCTCGTCGATCCCGAAGGGCTTCTCGCCCATCAGGTGCTTGCCGGCGGCCATCGCGTCCTCGTAGATCGCGGCGTGCAGGTGGTGGGGCACGGCGCAGTACACCGCTTCCACGCCCGGGTCGCCCAGGAGGTCCCGGTAGTCGGCGCAGGCGCGCCAGACCGTGGGGACGTGGCTCGAAAACCACTCCATCGCCGGTGCGCTGGTGTCCGAGACGGCCACGATCACCGGACGGAAGTCCACGTCCAGGAGGTGGCACCAGCGGGCGGCCGCCGAGGCGAACTCGCGCCCCATGAGCCCGCAGCCGATCACGCCGAAGGGGATCTCTCGCCGGGTCATGGCGCCGTGGACTCCTCCTGCAGGATCTTCATGGCCTCCTGGGGTCGCGTCCGGTGGTGGACGATGTGCATGAGCGCCTTGACCATGGCGGCCGGGCGGGGGTGCTGGATGATGTTGCGCCCGTAGACGACGCCCCGGGCCCCCAGGGAGATGAGGGCCCAGGTGCGGCTGAGGATCTCCTCGTCGGTGGAGCGGCCACCGCCCCGGGGCAGCACCGGACAGCGTCCGGCGGCCTGGATGACCCGGTGGTACTCCTCCACGGGGTCCGTGGGGTCCGCCTTGATGACGTCGGCCCCGAGCTCCGCGGCCTGACGGACCAGGGGGATGACCTTGGCCGGGTCGCCGTCCACCTGATACCCGCCGGCGTCGCGGTTGTGCCGCATCACGAGCGGCTCGACCATGAGCGGCATGCCGGCCCGCGTGCAGGCCTGGCGGAGCCGGGTGACGTTGTGGACGGTCATGTGATGCAGCTCGGGCTGATCGGGCAGCAGGAGAAGGTTCACGACCACGGCCGCCGCGTCCAGGGCCACGGCCTGCTCCACCGGCTCGTCGATGAGCTGGGAGAAGAGATGGCGCGGCAGCTCCTGGCCGTAGATGTTGGCCACGTCGGTGCGCAGCACCAGCGCCGGTTTCTCCCGCATCGGGATGTCCTGCAGGAGGTACGCCTCGCCGGGGCTGAGCTGGATCGCGTCCGGTCCGGCCTTGACGAGCGTGTCCACCGCGGTGGCCATGTTCTCGATGCCCTGCAGAAAGCTCGCTTCGTTGAAGAGACCGTGATCCACGGCCACGTTGAGGCACCGGCCGTCGGCGCCCAGGAGGCGGTTCATGCGCGGCAACACACTCGCCACTTGATCTCCTCCTCTGGGTGGGGAGAGGCTTCCCACTGCGGTCAAACGCGCCGCCATGGCAATACCACAGGGCCATGGCATCATCCTTTCGCGGACGGCAAAGGACCACGGGTGCGTCACTGCGAACCTGGTGGCCTACGACGGACTTTCCGCCCTGCGCATGGAGGACTGCCGTGAAGGCTTCGTGCGCCTGGGCCTCCTCGACGGCGCTCGCGGGCGATGGCACAACGTGCCGGTGCAGGGCCCGCCCTACGCGGCGGCGGTGTCTGCCCAATCGCCCGCGGAGAAGGAGCGCATGGCCGAACAGCGGGCGGCGCATGGCGGAATAGAGCCGCGCCGAGCCCACAGCGGAGGAACGGGCGCCCTGCGTCCGACGGTCGGCGTCTGGGTGGCCCAGTCCCCCGTGCTCATCCCCGAAAAGGACGGCTGGTGGGCTCACGTGCCCTTCGAGGAGCGGGTGCCGATCCGGGGCAGGGCCGAGGATCGCCGGGCCTCGGAGCCCGAACTCAAAGTGGGAGCCTTCGACCTGAACGCGGATTCCACCGTGGGTCCCGCGTGGGAAGCCAGGCGTCGCATCGGGATCAAGATCATCCGGCGCGCCCGGGAGAAAGCCTTGCGGAAGGCGGCCAGCAAACAGCGGAGATCCGGCAAGCCGGTCAAGGGCGGGCGGTCCAGGCCATCCTGGAACGCACCGAGACGACCGCGCTGATCACCTGCGAGATCACCGTGGAGGTGCAGGAGCGCTTTCGCCAGGAAAGGCGCGGGCGGCCCGGGCCCCAGACCCGCTATCGGCGGGTCACTCGTCCCCGGCTCAAACTCACCTCCGCCGTGAACGCCGCCGCCGTGAACGCCGAGGCCGCCAGCGACGGCTGCTTCCCCTTGATCACCAACGACCGGACATCCACGCCAGCGCAGATGCTCGCCGCCTACAAGTATCAGCCCAACCTCGAGCACCGGCACGCCGAACTCAAGGGCCCAATGGACGTCGCACCGGTCTTCCTCAAGAATGCCGCGCGCATCGAGGGCCTCCTCTGCCTGGAGTTCCTCGCCC
>JAJZYS010000262.1 GCA_021797925.1 Bacillota bacterium | reverse complement strand
TCCCCGGCCCACCACACGTGACGGGGGAGAGAGAGGCAGGACCACGCCGCGCCCCGGAAACCCGGGACAGCGAGCCCAGGACCAGGGGAAACGCAACAGGCCGCCGGGAGCCGGGAAGCCGCAGAGAGAGCGCAAGAACCCGGCCGGCGCCCGGCGCCGCCAAGCGCCGGAGCGCCGAGCCGGGAAGCGGAGAGCGGGGCCGGGAGCAGGAGCAGGGAAGACCCCGGGGAGCCGGGAGCAGGACCGCGGGAACCGGGGGAAGGACGAAGCACAGGGAAGCCCGGCCGCACGGGCGCCGCAAAGCGCCCGGGCGAGCCGGGCCGGGAGGCGCGGGGCCGAGGCGCGGGACGGGACCCAACTGGGAGAGGCGGCGGCCCGGAAGGGCCGCCAGGCCGGGCGAGAGAGAGAGGGAGCACGGCGCCAGAGCCCGCGGAAGGGCGCCCCACCGAGCGCCTACAGGGCGCCCCACGGGCGCCAGGATGGCCCGCTTGGCGCCCAGGTACCAGGGACCCCCGAAACGGGGCTACAGGGCGCCCCTACGGCACAGCCCGGACTACCGCCGAGACCGCCGGGCGCCGAACCCGCGGTCCGAGGGCGTGGCGCCGCCCCAGACACCGTGGCGCTCGTGGGCGCCGGCCTGGCGGCAGGGCTCGAGGACCGATTACCGCCGCACCGAGTCGTGTTCACCGGGCGGGGGTCCTGAATCTGGTGGCGGTGAGTCGTGCCAGCGTTCACCATCCCACCAGCTCATGCGACCACGCCGCCGCTCGTACCAACCAGGGAGAAGGGTCGGCTGCGGCGAGTGCGCCAAGGTGATACCTGCACCCACCGCGGCGACAACGAAGCCGCCGACGGCGACGAAGGGTCCTATCCCAAGACTGGCGAAGCCCGCGGCGTGTCGCACGTCAGCGCTCAGCCCAATCCCCCAAACCCCGGCGATGATCGCCGCGCAGATGGCCACGACAAGCGCGGCGATCGGTAGTCCCGGACCGGAGACTGAAGGTTCGAGAAAGCCCATGAGTCCGACAACCAAGCCTCCGCCGAGGATGCAGACGGCAAACAACACCTTGCCGCTTTCCTGTCCGACGAGCTGGAACAAGTTCAATGTGCCGATCAGAAAGATTCGCACCCAGGGCAGGAACGCACCGAAGACGACGGCGCATCCCCCGAGTGCAGTAGCAAGCCAAGCCGAAGATCGCGGCTTCGGGAAAGGTGCCCACGGTTGCACGTGAGGCGTCCACTGCACACCATCCCACCACCGGTTTGCAGGCTGACCGCTCGGGTCGGGATACCAGCCGGGCGGGGCGCTTGGGTGCCAGGTCACCCTCCAACGTTACGCTCGGTGCACTTGGTCGGCGTTAGCCTTCCGCGCAGGCCGGCGCCACGGCGCCCGGATCACCCCTGCTGCACGGCGAGAGAGGCGCTGAAACGGCCCGGCTGGCACCAGGGGCCAGGGTGCGGGCCTGCGGGGGAGATCAGGGCCGGTGAGCTGGGCTTGCGCGGAGAGACGGGCGACGACCTCAGAGACCCGCCACGAGGGCGAGAGACGCCGCGGGAGCCTTGGCCTGCTCGGCGGCGATGGCCGAGCGGAGGATCGCCTGCACCGCGAGGTCGCTCCACGGGCTGCCGTCGAAGATGGTGGCGCCCCGGGTCTCCGGCGTGGACCCCCGCCAGCGCCGGCCGTCCAGCTCACCCACGGGCCAGGGCCAGGGCTCCGCGAGCCCGAGGCGTTCGAGCACGGGGCCGGGGTGATCTCGGGAGCCGTGGTCCGCGAGGGCGAGCAACGTGGCGAGCCGGCCGCCTCCGGTGCCGGCGTCGTGGCGCAGCTGCCTCGCTGCGGACGCGGAGGCGACCTCGCGCTCGGCGCCCCTGCGCTCGATCTCGGCCAGGAGCCCGCTCGCCAGCGCGGAGACCTGACGTATCTCGACCATCGAGCGGGCCGCCCGGAGCTGGGCGGCCACCTCGTCGAGCCCGGCTCGGAGGGCCACAGCCTCGTCGTCGTACGCCTGGGCGAGTGAGCGGCGCCAGGTCCCGAGGCGCTTCAACCCGAGGGCCTTCGCCTGGGCGAGACGGACCCGCTCGGCCCGCTCGGAGTGCTCGTCGTCTTCGACCGGGACCGGGAGACGGTGCTCTCCTGCACCAAAGCGTGCAGTCGCACCGAGGGCCACTCCGCCCCAGCTCGCCGCGCAGGTGAGAAAGTCCTGGGCGACGGCCTCGGCCGCGGCGGCCTCGTCGGTGCCGTCGAGGGCCATGCGCCCTGGCACGATCAGCGCGAGCGCATGGGCCGGATAGAGCGCCCGGGCCTCGGGGCGAAGCGAGCGGACCACCTGCTCGTCGAAGAACCGGGCCGTCTCGGGACCGGGGACCCGAGAGGTGACGACGAGGCGGTCGAGGGCGAGCACCGGCACGTCTTCCTCGTCGAAGAGTCGCCGGGCCGCCTTCCGACAGGCGACCTCCGAGACCCCGGCGGTCGAGACGTGGACCATGCGCCGGAGCCTGTCTGGGGGCAGCACGTCTCGGGGGTCCGCCCCGGCGTTGAACGTGACGACGACGGTCGCAGCGACGACGAGCCGCTCACGTTCGAGCGTGATCGCGGAGTCGCCCTGGAGAAGCCGCAGGGCATCGCCTCTCGCCTCCCCGCGCACCTTGTCCAGCTCATCGAGGCAGAGAAGCGGGCGGCCGAGACCCGCCGCCGGGGAGAAGCGGTAGCTGCCTTTCCCGTCGGGGACCCTGCGCCCGAGCAGCTCCGCGCGGTCGAGGTCCGAGGCGACCCGGACGGTCTCGTACTCGGCGAGCCCGAGCAGGCGGGCGAAGACCCTCCCGACCGTCGTCTTGGCCGTCCCCGGCGGTCCCCACAGCCCGAAGCTCGGCCAGCCGGTCACCCCGTCGTGCGCCCGCGCCCTGCGGGCGACGACGGCTGCGAGCACGAGCCGGGCGATGGCGCGGTGGGCCTCCGAAGGGAGCAGGTCGAGGACCGCAGCC
>JAJZYS010000261.1 GCA_021797925.1 Bacillota bacterium | reverse complement strand
CGCGTGCGCGGCCGCCCTCTGGGGCGTGAGCCCCGAGGCCATGGCCCGGGCGATCCGCTCCTTCCGGGGCGTGGAGCACCGCCTGGAGTTCGTGCGCGAGCGGGACGGCGTCCGGTTCGTCAACGACTCCATCGCCACGGCTCCCGACCGCACCATGGCGGCCCTTCGGACCATGACGCCCCCGATCCGGCTCGTGGCCGGGGGCTACGACAAGGGCCTCGACTACGCGCCGCTTGGCCCTCTCATCGCCGAGCGGGTTGCGGCCCTGTACCTCGCCGGCCCCACGGCCGCGAAGATCGCCGGGAGCGCCCCGGACACCCCCGCCTTCACCTTTCCCACCCTGGAGGCGGCGGTGCGCGCCGCAGCCCTCGACGCGCAACCCGGCGACACGGTGCTGCTCTCCCCGGCCAGCGCCAGCTACGACGCGTTCACCGACTTCGAGGCCCGCGGCCGCGCGTTTCGCGGCTGGGTGTGGACCCTGTGACGACCGCGACCGGCCGCCCGGTTATGTGAACAGGACGCCTCGACGGCGCATAGACTCCAGCAAGGTGGGAGCGGGGAGGTGACCCCCTTGCTGGAGTGGCTGTGGCAATACTACGATTACGCTGTCCTGCTGCACGAGGCCGAGGTCCTGGGCATCCTGGCCCTTTTGTGGCGCATCGGCACCAACCAGCGATCCACCCGGAAGTAACCGCGCGGCAGCACGCTGCCAGACGAGGAGCGATGGACCCTACGTGAGCATCGAGGAGACCTCTAGCACCCCCGCGGAGCGGATCCGCAACATCGCCATCATCGCCCACGTGGATCACGGCAAGACCACGCTGGTGGACGCCATGCTCCGCCAGACCGGGACCTTCGGCGAGCGCGAGGCGGTCGTGGAGCGGGTCCTCGACTCCGGGGAGCTCGAGCGCGAGCGCGGCATCACGATCCTGGCGAAGAACACCGCGGTGCGCTACCGCGACCACAAGATCAACGTGGTGGACACCCCCGGACACGCGGACTTCGGGGGCGAGGTGGAGCGCATCCTCACCATGGTGGACGGATGCCTCTTGGTGGTGGACGCCGCCGAGGGCCCCATGCCGCAGACCCGCTACGTCCTGCGCAAGGCGCTGGAGGTGGGTCTCAAGCCCATCGTGGTCGTCAACAAGGTGGACAGGCCCGACGCTCGGCCCCACGAGGTCGTGGACGAGACGCTGGAGCTGTTCATGGATCTGGGGGCCACCGACGACCAGATCGACTTTCCCGTGGTCTTCGCCTCGGCCAAGCGGGGAGTGGCGGGCCTTGCGCCCGAGGCGCTGGGCGAGAACCTGGTGCCGCTGCTGGACCTCATCCTCCAGGGCATTCCCGCCCCCGCCGGCAACGCCGAAGGCCCTCTGCGCATGCTGGTGACCACGCTGGACTACGACGAGTACCTCGGCCGCATCGCCATCGGGCGCATCGCCCAGGGGCGGCTGGAGAGCCCGGGCACGGTCGCCATCAGCCGCCGCGACGGCCGGATCGACCGGGGAAAGGTCACCCGGCTGTTTGTCACCGAGGGGCTCAAGCGCGTTCCGGTGACCTGGGCCGGCGTCGGGGAGATCGTCTCGGTGGCCGGGATGGAGGATCTGACCATCGGGGAGACGCTCACCGACATCGAGACGCCCCAGCCGTTGCCGGTGCTGCGGGTGGACGAGCCCACGCTCATCATGACGTTCCGGGTCAACGACTCGCCCTTTGCCGGTCGCGAGGGGACGTATGTGACCTCTCGCCACCTGCGCGACCGGCTGATGCGGGAACTGGAGCGCAACGTGTCGCTGCGGGTGGAGGAGACCGACTCCCCCGACGCCTTCCGGGTGTCGGGCCGGGGGGAGCTGCACCTGGGGATCCTGCTCGAGACCATGCGCCGCGAGGGCTACGAGCTGCAGGTGTCCAAGCCCGAGGTGATCCTGCGGGAGATCGACGGCGCCGTCCATGAGCCGCTGGAAGAGGTGGTGATCGACGTCCCCTCGGAGTACGTGGGGGTCGTCATGGAGCACATGGGCGTGAGGCGGGGAGAGCTGCGGAGCATGCTGGAGGGCGGTGGCCAGAGCCAGCGGCTGGTGTTCGAGGTCCCCATGCGGGGGCTCATCGGCTTCCGCTCCCAGCTCTTGACCGACACCCGCGGCTACGGGACCATGCACCAGGTCTTCTCGGGCTACGGGCCGTACCGGGGGGAGATCCCCGGGCGCAACCGCGGATCGCTGGTGGCCTCCGAGGAGGGGCTTGTCACCACGTATGCGCTTCACGCCCTGGAGGACCGCGGGGTGTTCTTCGTCGGCCCCATGGAGCGCGTCTACCGTGGGCAGGTGGTGGGCGAGTACACCCGCGAGAACGACATCGAGGTCAACGTGTGCAAGAAGAAGCACGTCACCAACGTCCGGTCGGCGACGGGGGAGGAGACCCTGCGCATCAGCCCGGCCCGAAGGATGGGGCTCGAAGCGTGCCTGGACTTCATCGCCGTCGACGAGCTGCTGGAGGTCACCCCGCACAGCCTCAGGATCCGAAAGGCCATCCTCGACCCGGTGGCGCGTGCGCGCCAGGCCAAGGAGACAAAGCGCGCCGCGAGGTGACGTCGAGCGAAGGTCCACGCGGGCCGGAGAGCCGGGCAGAGGCACTCCCGCTCGTCGCAGCCCCCGCCCGGCGGCCGCGGCGCGATCCGCCGGCGGGAAACCGCGAGGGCGCGGTGGGGTGGATGCGGCTGAGAGCAGACGGTACCGGGTGGTGAGGTGGCCCGTGGCGAGGCCGGCCCGAGCAACCCGGGCGGCGCGGCGCATCAAGCCCCATGGGGCGGTAAACCTGCAGCTTCACGCGGTCCCCGATGAAGATCCAGACCACTCATCGCAGCCAGACAGATCCGGTGGCGGGCTTCTGGCGCATGGCTCCATCGCGGGCACGCTTGTTCCGCTATTTGAAACCTGCTCACACTTGCCCACAAGGCAAGAGCCGGTCAGTCGCGCTTGCCCTTGCCCGCAGAGCGCAGTTTCCACACAAGCG
>JAJZYS010000260.1 GCA_021797925.1 Bacillota bacterium | reverse complement strand
ACGCCCCCGCGGGAGACGGCGTTGCCGGTGGCGGCCGTGGTCCAGGCGGCGATCCAGATCCTCGCCGCTCCGCCGGACGTCATCTGGAACCAGGTGGTGATGCGGCCGCGTGTGCCAAGCTCACGCACCCAGGCGTGACCGGACCGGCCTGACGGCCGTGTGCAAGCCCGGGCTGCGGTCGAGGACGGGCGGGCGTCAGCGCATCCGGGGTCCGGGGGAGGTGGCGTCCCTGGGCGGAGGGACGGCGCCAATCTCCGCGGCGAAGTAGTGGGCGTCCGCGGCGCTGCGCTCCTGCAGCCGGCGCCACTGCTCGTCCACCTCGGCCTGGATCTGCTCGATGATGTCACCGTGATCGTGCTCCAGGTGCCGGAAGCGTCCCTGGCTCGAAAGCCAGCGCGTCACCGGCAGCCGCGGGTCCGGTTCGTAGTTGATCCGGTAGTGCTGGTTGATCACCTCGAACAGCGGCCAGTAACCTGTCTCCACCGCCATCCGTGCGACGCGCACCGTGTCCCGGGGCTCAGTGCCCCAGCCCAGAGGGCAGCTGCTGAGAACGTTCAGGAACGCGGGGCCCGGGGTCAGTGCGGCCCGGCGGGCTTTGCGGCTGAGGTCCTGAAAGTCCGACACGGAAGCCTGGGCCACGTACGGAACCCGGTGCGCCGCCACGATGGCGGTGAGGTCTTTGCGGCGGTGCATGTTACCCAGACTGCTGA
Organism: Bacillota bacterium; assembly: GCA_021797925.1. Classification (GTDB taxonomy): domain Bacteria; phylum Bacillota; class Sulfobacillia; order JAJZYS01; family JAJZYS01; genus JAJZYS01. The sequence goes on along the minus strand of JAJZYS010000260.1, from coordinate 2,303 downwards.
CGCCCAGCGGCGTGGTCGAGGTGCGCGCAGCCAGCGGAGTGGCACCGGAACGCTGAATGCCCGTGTTCATGTACGCTTCGTTGTCGTAGCACACGTACATGAGGCGGTGCCCGCGTTCCAGGGCTCCGGAGAGCGACTGCAGACCGATGTCGTACGTGCCCCCGTCACCGGCAAACACCACGAAGGTGATCTCCTGCTCGGAGGCAATGGCGCCCCTGCGCACGAGGGCGCGGCTCGCCGCCTCGATTCCGCTCATGCTGGCCGCGGCGTTCTCGAAGGCGACGTGCAGCCACGGTACGTTCCATGCCGTGGTGGGGTAGCGTGTGGTGGCCACCTCCAGGCAGCCGGTGGCGTTCACGACCACGACCGGGGTCGGGATGCTGTTGAGGATGGTGCGCACCACGATGGGAATGCCGCAGCCAGCGCAAAGTGCGTGCCCACCCAAGAAGCGCGGCTCGCTTTCCTCGCGGCGGGCCATCTCCCGGATGCGCATGGGCTCGACGGGTACAGCTGGCCCGCTCACACTGGCCCCTCCTTCCCCAGACCCAGGTAGCGGATGGGAGCCGGGGACGGTGCGGGTTGCTTCAGGTCCTCAAACGCAATCTCCACTTCCTCGAATCCCAGGTCACGTCCACCCAGGCCGAACACGAAACTGCGAACATCGTGGTCGCGCACGAGAAAGCTGGCCACATCGGCGAACAGCGGCGGGTAGGCGCCTGGGGAGAGCGCTCGCTCCAGAACGGCCACGTGCTGCCCGGGGCGCAACAGGCCAAGTATCTGCGGAAGGGGGAACGGGCGGAAGGCCCGCAGTTTCAGCAGCCCTACCTTTTCTCCCCGGTCGCGCAAGCGGTCCACGACGTCCTTGATGGTTCCGGCGGCGGACCCCATCGTGATCACCACCGCGCCGGCGTCCTCCAGCCGGTAGGGGTCCACCGGTGCCAGAAGTCTTCCGCTCAGCGCGGCGTACTCCTCAGCCACGCGCTCCCACACCTCGAGCGTGCGCTCGTTGGCGGCCTGCACCTGGCAGCGAAGCTCGAAGTAGGAATCGGGCATGGCGAAGGCGCCCTCGGTCACGGGGTGCGCCGTCTCCAGAAGCGGAGTGGCCACGTGGTACGGACCCACGAACGCCGCAACCGCCTCGTCCGCCAACGTCTCCACCGGTTCAGCCGAGTGGGTGATGGTGAAACCGTCCTGTCCCACCATGACCGGCAGCAGGACGTCGGAGTGCTCGGCCAGCCGGGGCGCCATGAGCATCAGGTCGTAGGCCTCCTGCGCGTTCTCCGCGAAGGCCACCACCGCGCCCGAGTCCCGCGCCAGCATGGCGTCGGAGTGGTCGCCGTGAATGTTGATGGGCCCGGAGAGCGCCCGGTTGCCCAGGGCCAGGACGACCGGCGCACGAAGCCCGGCCGCGATGTACACGACCTCGATCATGTAGGCCAGACCCTGGGACGCGGTGGCCGTCATCGTGCGCGCGCCGGCCAGTGCTGCGCCGACCGCCGCACTCATGGCGGAATGCTCCGATTCCATGTGCATGAGCTCGGTATGCACCCGCCCGTCGGCCACAAACTGCGCGAACGCCTCCACGATGGGGGTCTGCGGCGTGATCGGGTATACCGGTACCACATCAGGGTCCATCTGGCGCATGGCCTCCGCGGCGGCGTGGGCTCCGGTGAGCAGCCGCGTGCGGGGGTGCTTCGCGCGCCAGACGGGTTCTGAGTCAGGTGCGGCGGTGAGCGCCATCGTTCCCACCTCCTTTGACCGGCTGGATCTCAGCCTCCTCGGGCACCATCTGGATCGCATCGACCGGACACACCGCTACGCAGATCTCGCAGGCCTTGCACAGGTCGTAGTCGATGCCCACGAAGACGGCGTCTCGCGTCAGAACGGCTCGGTCCGGGCAATACGCCCAGCACAAAAGGCAGTTCACGCACGACCTGAGGTCAGCCGCGGGACGGCCCCCTGACCGCCAGCTCCCTGTGCGGGGGCGCGATGTCACGTCCGGCAGCACGCGGCCGCCAGGCAGAGAGAACGGCGCAAAGGCAGACGACCCGCTCATGCCACGAGCCTCCTCTCCGCCCAGGCGAACCCCTCTCGCACCGCCCTCAGGGAGGCCTCCAGTGCCGAGGCGCTAAGCCGCGCTCCGAGAATCTCGCGGGTCGCTTCCTCCAACACTGCGAGGGGGATGTCGACCAGCGCCCGGGCCAGTGCCCCCACCAGGACCACGTTGGCGTATCGGCTCTGGCACCGGCGGGCGATCCGGTCGGCGGGGACGCACCAGACGGTCCCGCCGTAACCCGTGCGGG
>JAJZYS010000259.1 GCA_021797925.1 Bacillota bacterium | reverse complement strand
CTTCGAGTTCCTCTCGCACCTGCCGGGGGCCCTCACGGCCGCGGGTCTCGAGGCGGTGAGCCCCGGCGAGCTCGTGGCGGGGCCGGGGGACCTGCTGGAGCTGCCCGGGGACGGGGTGACCTGGGCCGGCGAGGGCACGGCGGAGTTCTTCTTCGGCAACGCTCCCCAGCAGCGCATCTTCCGGCTCATGCACGACGCCTACCACATCGCCGCCATGAGCGAGGATCCCGCGGTGCGTTCCATGGGCCTGTGGCTCACCCAGTCGGATCACCTGCACCTTCTGCAGTGGTACGGGCAGATGGGCGCCCTGGCCGAGGTGTCCGCGTACTTCACGCCGGTGGAGTGGTGGCCGCTGGGCGCCGAGGGGATCGTCCGGGAGATGACCCAGGCGTTCGTGGCCTTCGTCCGGTGGGCCGCGGCCCGCGCCTGAGGCTCGGGCACCTGCACGTTTCGGCAGGAAAAGACAAATGGGCGCGCGAAGGAATCGAGCACGGACCGATCCCGATCGCTGGAGGTACTCCATGGGAATCACGGGCGTCGCCGACCTGGCCGCCACCGAGGAATTCCCCGGGGCGGCGGCCTGGCGGTGGCACATGCAACTCAAGGCCGAGCGCATCCTCGCCCACCTCCGGATCCTGATGGTCGTCGCCGGCACCGTGGCCTGGATCGCGGACCCGCCGGACACGGTGCCGCTCGTCATGTGGCTGACGCTCGGCTTCAGCTGGGTCTACGCCGTCGTCCAGGGGCTTGTGATCCTGCGCCGGCCGGAGATCGTGGAAAAGACGCCGTACCTGGCGGTCATCCTGGACTTCGTCTTCGCCGTCGCGTGGGTGGCGCTCACCGGCGGCGGACGGAGCATCTTCCTCCCGGCGCTCTTCGCCGGGGTGGCCTCCTCCCCCATGCGCCTCGAACGGCGGGGCGCCATGGCGATCTCCCTCGGGTACGCCGTCGCGTACTACGCCGCCGCCGGGCCCACCGGGCTCTTCGCCGCCGTGTCGGTCCTCGTCATCGGGATGGGCCTGACCCTGTGGAACGCGGTCGTCCACAGCGACCGGCGCAACAGCCTGCGGGACGCCTTGACGGGCGCCTTCGGGCGCGAGTACGGCCTGATGCAGCTGGAGCACCTGCTCCGCTACGGACCGTGGCCCGTCACCGTGGCGATGGTGGACCTGGACGGCTTCAAGGGCGTCAACGACCGCTACGGTCACCCCGCGGGGGACGGGGTGCTGGTGCAGTGCGTGCGCATCATCGAGGAGCAGGTGCGCGCCGGCGACATCGTGGCTCGCCTCGGCGGGGACGAGTTCCTGGTGGTCTTGCCCGCCTCGCGGATCGAGGAGGGCGTGAGCGTGGCCGAGCGGATCCGCGCCGCCTTCGAGAAGACGACGTTCCACCTGCGCCACGGCCCCGCCGCCGTGAACCTGACGATCAGCATCGGCCTTGCGGAGGGCCGCGAGGGGAGCACGGCCACCGCGCTGGTCCAGGCGGCCGACGAGCGCCTGTACGCCGCCAAGACCGGCCACAACCTGGTGGTGGGCACCCCGGCCCCCGAGCCGCGCTCGGCCAGTCCCGTCTGAGATGCCCAAGCGAGGAGGTCGTCCGGTGTCCAGGGTGTCCTCGCCCACCCGGCCGCGGCGCCGGGCGCTGCTCTTCTCCCTGGGCGGCGCGGTGATCGCCGCAGCCGCCGTCATCGCCTTCGTTCGCACGCGTCCCCCCGTCTTCCCCTACCCCTGCGTCGCGCCGGCCCAGACGCTGCGCCTCGAGGTGGATCCGTACCTGCGCATCTACATCCTGGGGCACCGGGTGACCATCCCGACGGCCATCGGGATCGCAAACCCCAGGATGTACGGCCATGTGGCCCTGTCGGGCACGTGCGTGGAGCCGATCCACACGCACGACAGCGGCGGGGTGATCCACGTGGAGTCGCCGGTGCGAAGGACCTACACCCTCGGGGACTTCTTCCGGGTGTGGAGGAGCACCTACCCCACGGTGACGGTCGACGGGCAGAGCCGCCCCGTCGTCTACACCCCCACCGACCTCCTGGGATACCGGACGGACGCGACCCACGTCATCCGGCTCCTCGTGGACGGCAAGCCCTCGCGCGCCGGCCCCGGGCTGGACCTGGACCACCTCGACTACTGCGGCGGGCGGGTCCTGGCCTCCCCCTGCTATCCCACGGCCGTGACCAACCCGTATCCGCCCTCGCTCTACCACCGGTACGGCGTGGGTCACCGGATCGTGCTGGAGTACGTGCGCCGCTGATCCGGCCGGTTCGCGATCCCCACAGGCGCGCACGCCGGTCGGAGGCTTGGCGCGCCCAATCCCGCCAGCGGCGACGGCGCGGCCCAGTTCCCCTGGGTCCGCCACGCGCCTGGTCAGGGTGGTGCGGACCTGCGCTGGCTCCAACCTGGCGCAATTGTCCGCAGAAAGGTCCCGAAAAGGCGACGATGCGGAGGAATACCTCCTGATCGCCCGCTGGAGCGGTTGCGACGAGACGCGATCAAGCGACGGTGATGAGGCGATCATCGCCATCCGGGAACGAGCTGCAACCTGATGGACTGCCGATCCCAACGGGCGCACCGCAGCAGCGGCCCGGAAAGGGTCCCCGCGCAGGGGCGGCACGAACGACCGCTGTCGCGGTTGATCAAGCGAATCGGGGAGCTCGTGACACCGCGGTGATGACGCCGACTGCAGTATCATCGCGGGCAGAGGTGAGATGCCGGCGCATGCGTCGGGCACGACGGGGGCCACCGGCGCTCCGCAGGGCCGTGGACGCCTGGGTGGCCCAGTCCCCTGTGCTGATCCCCAAGAACGACGGCTGGTGGATCCACGTGCCCTTCGAGAAACGGGTGCCGATCCGAGGCAAGGCCGAGGACCGGCGGCTCGCGGAACCCGACCTGCGGGTGGGCACCTTCGACCTGAACGCGGCCTCCACCGTGGGCGCCGCGTGGGAAGGCAGGCGTTGCATCGGGATCAAGACCATCCGGCACGCCCGGGAGAACGCCAAGCGGGAGAACGCCTTGCGGAAGGTGGCCAAGAAACAGCGTC
>JAJZYS010000258.1 GCA_021797925.1 Bacillota bacterium | reverse complement strand
ACCTCGGCACGGCCAACACCCTCGTCTATGTGCGCGGCCGGGGCATCGTCATCCAGGAGCCCTCGGTGGTGGCCATCGACCGCGACAGCCACAGCATCCTGGCGGTGGGCGACTCCGCCAAGCAGATGATCGGGCGCACCCCCGGCAACATCGTGGCGATCCGGCCCATGAAAGACGGGGTCATCGCCGATTTCGACGTGACCCAGAGCATGCTCAAGTACTTCATCGTCAGGGCCCAGGCCCGCAGCTCCATGTTTCACCCCCGGGTGGTCGTGGCGGTCCCCTCCGGGGTGACGGGCGTGGAGGAGCGGGCCGTCAAGGAGGCGGCGGAGCAGGCCGGAGCCCGGGAGGCCTTCGTCATCGAGGAGCCCATGATGGCCGCCATCGGCGCGGGGCTCCCGGTGGAGGAGCCCACCGGGAACATGGTGGTGGACATCGGGGGCGGCACCACCGAGGTGGCCATCATCTCCCTGGGCGGGATCGTCACCGCCAAGTCGATCCGGGTGGCGGGCGACGAGATGGACGAAGGGATCGTGGCCTACGTCAAGCGCAACTACAACATGATGATCGGCGAGCGCACCGCGGAGGAGGTCAAGATCGCTATCGGGTCCGCCTTCGACGCCGGGGACGGCAGCATCGAGGTCCGCGGTCGCGACCTCGTGACCGGACTGCCGCGCACCCTTCGGGTGACGGCGCAGGAGATCCGCGAAGCGCTGGCCGAGCCCGTGAGCGCCATCGTCGAGGCGATCAAGATCACCCTGGAGAAGACGCCGCCGGAGCTGGCTGCGGACATCATGGACCGCGGTATCATGATGGCGGGAGGTGGGTCCCTCTTGAAGAACTTCGACCGGCTCCTCAGCCGCGAGACCGGCATGCCGGTGCACGTCGCCGAGGAGCCCCTGCTGTCGGTGGTCAAGGGAACGGGCAAGTGCCTGGAGTACCCGCCCTTGATGGAAATCCTCCGGCGGCGGAACCGGGCCTAGATGCCCGAGCGGCGCTCCCGGCCGCTCGTCCCCTCGGCCATCGTGGTGGTGCTGCTCATCGGGCTGTCGGCCTTCACGGCCCGAATGCACCCCCATGTGCTGCGCTGGTCCGCGTGGACCGACGCGGCGCTGTTGCCGGTGGACCAGGTGGTGGTCCGGGTGGGGCGCGGCGCCCGTTCGGTGGTGGACACGGCCACCTCGGCCCTGTCCGCCGAGGCGCGGGTTGCCCGGCTGACGGCCGAGGTCCGTGCGCTCAGGGCGCGCGTGGATCACCTGGCGGTCGTCCAGTCGGAGAACGCCCGGCTGCGCCGGCTTCTGGGACTCGCGTCCAGCCTTTCCGGCTACCGCCCCGTCACGGCCACGGTCACCAGCCGGGATCCGGGAGCGTGGACCCGCATCCTGGGCATCGACCGGGGGTCGAGCCAGGGGATCCGGGTGCGCGATCCGGTGCTGGCCACGGGCGGGCTCGTGGGGCGGGTCCTGGCCGTGACCCCGCGCTCCGCCCAGGTGCTCCTCGTCACCGACCCCGAGAGCGGGATCGGCGCCATGGACGCGCGCTCGGGCGACATGGGGGTGCTCACCGGGGGCGTGGGCGGCCGCACCGCCCGGCTCACCCTCTTTCACCGGTTCGACTCGGTGCGCCCGGGCGACCTGGTGGTCACCTCCGGACTGGGCGGGGTGGCTCCCCGCGGCATCGCCGTGGGCAGGGTGCTGGCGGTGGGGACGCGGCAGTTCGGCCTGGTGCGGGTCGCCCAGGTACGCCTCAGCGCGAACCTGGACGCGCTGGACCATGTCCTGGTCCTGGTGCACGGATGACCGCGGGACGGGGGTTTGTGTACATTCTTCTCGCCGTGGCCCTGCTGATCATCCAGTCGGCGCTCTTGCCGGGACTGGGCCTGGCCGGGCGGATGACGCCGGACCTGGTGGTGGCCATGGCCGCCGGGGCCGGAGCCGCGCGGGGCGAGGTGGAGGGGGCGTGGGCCGGGGCCATCGGCGGCGCGCTGGCGGCGGTCATGGCCGGCCGCCTATGGGGAGTGGAGATCCTGGCGGCGGCGGGGGCGGGGCTGGCGGCGGGACACTTCAGCCGGGGCCTCAATCAGGGGGAGCCGGTCATCCCGTTTCTCTTCGGCGGCGCCGCAGCCATGGCCGGACGGCTTCTGGCGTGGTTTGTGATGACCGTCGCCGGCGTGCGGCCGGGTCCGGTGCACGGGGAGGGCCTGTGGATCATGGGCGCGGGCACGGGCGTCGCCGCCGCGATCCTGGGATGGCTCCTCCGGCGGCGCGGCCCGCGGGGACACGCGGCGGGCCGCTGGGCCCACGACCTGCGGTAGAGGAGGGAAATCGGGTTGCCACCCGAGGAGCGACAGCGACGGAGTCGGTATCTGGGCTGGGGCGTCGTGGTGTTCATCGCGACGCTCGTGGCCCGGCTCGCCCTCCTGCAGGTGGTCGATGCCAGCCAGTACGCGCGCGCGGCCCACGAGAACCGGATCCGGCTGATGCCCATCGTCGCGGCCCGGGGGTCCATCGTGGACCGACGGGGCAGGGTGCTGGTCACCTCGCGCCCGGTGTTCGAGCTGACGTACTTCAACCTGGGCAAGACCCCGCCCCCGGGTGAGGTGAAGCTTCTGGCGCGCATCCTCTCCTCCACCCCCGCCCAGCTCGACGCCACCATCCGCGCGGCGCGGGCGCTGCCGTACGAACCGATCGTGCTGGACAGCGACCTCACTCCCGCCCAGTACTCGCGGGTGTCCACCGACCTTCCGGAGCTGCCCAACGTCACGGTGCAGGCGGCCCCCATCACCAGCTACCCGCTGGGGGACATCGGCGCGCAGGTCTTCGGCTACGTGGGAGCGGTGTCCGCCTCGGAGCTGAAGACGCTCCACGATCCCCGGCTCACCGCCCAGAGCATCGTCGGCAAGACGGGGCTCGAGGCGTACTACGAGCGCTACCTGCAGGGCACCAACGGGGGCCGGGAGATCGAGGTGGACAGCCTGGGCCAGCCGCGGCGGGTGCTCGGGACCATTCCGCCGCGCCCCGGCGACACCCTGCAGCTGTTCATGAGCCGCCACCTG
>JAJZYS010000039.1 GCA_021797925.1 Bacillota bacterium | reverse complement strand
CGGAGGGATACCCAAGTGGCTGAAGGGGCGGTCCTGCTAAGACTGTAGGGGATGAAAGTCCCGCGAGGGTTCAAATCCCTCTCCCTCCGCCAGACGTTTGCGCCGGCATGTCCGGCTTTTTTGTCGTTGCGGGATCGAGTCGGGTGGCGCGGATGCCCCGGACGCGGAAGATTTCGGCCATGGGGTCGCCCAGGCGCCCAAGGCGCGCGGGCACGGTGCGGACGGTGAAGTCGGCCGGCGTCACGTGCGCCAGTTCGTCCCAGGTGATGGGCGTGGACACGGGCGCGCCGGGCCGGGGCCGAACGCTGTACGGCGCCGCCATGGTGCGGCCGCGGGCGTTCTGGCCGTAGTCGAGGAACACGCCTCGGCGGCGGCTGACGCGGTACTCCAGGGTCACCTCCGCGGGGGCGACGCGCTGGAGGGTGCGCATCAGGTTCCGGACCGCGTCTCGAACCCCGCCGGCCGGAAGCGAACGGTCGAGCGCGATGAACACGTGCAGCCCGGTGGCACCGGAGGTCTTGGGAAAGCCCTCGACCCCCAGGACGTCGAGCGCGCGCTTCACCATCCGGCCCGTGCGCTGCACCGCGTCCCATCCCGCGGGGGGCGTGGGATCCAGGTCGATGACCGCGATGTCCGGATGCCCCGGGTCCGGCCAGGTGCCCAGGGCCATGTGGACCTCGATGACGCCGGCGGCGACCAGGTAGGCCAGGGTGGCGGGCTCCTCCACCCGCATGTGGTTGACGTTTCCGAATGGGCGCGTGGGCACCCACGGCGGCAGACCGGCGATGGGATTCTTCTGGAAGAAGGAGCGGCCCGCGATGCCGTCGGGCCAGCGGGTGAACGAGCACGGCCGCTCGTGGAGGTAGGGGAGGAGGACGGGGGCGACCTCGAGGTAGTACGCGGCCAGGTCGGCCCGGGCGATTCCCTCCCCCGGGAAGAGCAGCTTGCGCGGGTGCTTCAGCGGCACGTCCCGGGCTCCCGCCGGGTCCGTTCTCAGCACCACCGGGTCGCCATAGTCTGCCGGGGGGCGCTGTGGCGGCGTGGCGGCATTCATCATGAGCTTCCTCTCCCACCACGGGGCTCTGGGGCTGTTTCTGGCCATGTTCCTCGAGAGCTCCGCCTTCCCGATTCCCAGCGAGGCGATCCTGCCCTTCGGCGGGTACCTCGTTTCCCGTCACAGCCTTCCCTTCCTGCACGCGCTCCTCGCGGCCGCCGCCGGGGGCCTCGCGGGGGCCTCGTGCCTCTACGCGCTGGGCCGGTGGGCCGGCCGCCCGCTGCTGCTTCGCTACGCGCGGCTGCTGCGGCTCTCCCCGGGACAGGTGGAGCGGGCCCAGGGGTGGTTCGAGCGCCGCGGCGCCTGGGCGGTGGCCGCGGGCCGCATGGTGCCGGGCCTGCGGACGTGGATCTCCGTCCCGCCGGGCGCGGCGCGGATGTCGTATCCGCGCTACCTGGCGTACTCGGCCCTGGGCATCGTGGCGTGGGACGCCGCCCTCATCGGGGCGGGGGCCCTGCTGGGAGCGCGCTGGTCGCGTCTCGCCGCCCTCGTCGAGCGCTTGGGCGTCCCCGTGGCGGGCTCGGTGGCCCTCGCGGGCCTGATCCTGTGGTGGGGTTGGCGGCGCCTCGGCCGGGGGCACGCTTAGGCCGGGGGATGGACGTGAAGATGCCGGTCCCGGTGATGGAGCCGGTGCGGGTCGAGGTTCCCCGGCCGCGCTCCGGCTGGTCGGTGGAGGTGAAGTGGGACGGCGTCCGGCTGCTGGCGCACCGGGATGGGGGGGAGATCCGCTTTTACGGGCGCAGCGGCCGCGAGTACACGCCGGGGCTCGGCGACCTCGCCGCCCGCGTGCTCGCGGCCGTGGGTCCGCGAGAGGCGGTCCTCGACGGCGAACTCGTCGCCTGGGCGCACGAGGGCCCCAGCTTTCCCGACGCCGTGCGCGCCCTGCGCGGGGGCCGCGGTCAGCGGATCACCTACGAGGTGTTCGACCTCATCGGCGAGGACGGCTCCGACCTCAGGGCCCTCCCCTGGGAGGCGCGGCGCCGGCGGATCGAGTCGTGCCTTGACCCCGGTCCCGTGGTGCACCCCACGCGGGTGTTTCCCGGCGAGCAGGCGATCGAGGTGTACCGCGCCGTGGAGAAGCTCCAGCTGGAAGGCGTGGTCATGAAGGACCGCGATTCCCCGTACGTGGGCGGCAAGAGCCGGTACTGGGAGAAGGCCAAGCACGACGCGGAGGGGGTGTTCCGGGTCGGTTCCTGGCGGCGCACGCCCGGGGGCGCCACGCTGCACCTGCTCGACGCCGGCGGCCGCCCCGTGGGCGCGGTCTCCTCCGGCGTGGACGCCGACCACATCACCCGGCTGCGCGCACTGACAGGCGGGCAGGGCGGCGCCCTCCCGCCCGGGGTCGAGGCCCGGGTCCGCTTTCACGGCCGGACCGCCGCCGGCCGCCTGCGCCACCCTCGCCTCATGGGGCTATTGCCTCAGTGAATGGTGGCCGGCTGCTTGAGCGACGCCTCCAGTGCCGCCATGAGATCGCGCACCGGGGCCGGCTCCGTCGCCCGCGGCCGGGCGACCTGCGCCCCTTCGATCCGGGCGGCGATGAGCTGGTTCAGGGCCGCACGGTACGGGTCCGGGTAGGCTGCGGGATCGAAGGGGGCCGCGAGGTGGTCGACGAGGGCCCGGGCCAGGCTGCGTTCCTTCTCGAGCGCCTCGACCTCCTGCGGGATCGCGAGCTCGTCGGGGGAGCGCACTTCGTCGGGATCGTGGAGGGTCTCCATCAGCAGATTGCCGGTGCCATATCGCCTCACCACGGCCAGGGACGGTTTGCGCCGCAGCACCACCCGGCACAGGGCCGAGCGGCCCGCTTCGGCCATGGCGTCGCGCAAGAGGGCGTAGGCTCGCTCCCCTCCCGTCCCGGGCTCGACGTGATAGGCCTTGTGGTAGTACACGGGGTCGATCTCCCCGGCGTCGACGAAAGCCGCGATCTCCACCGTGTGACCGGGGCCGGCGGGCAGCGCGTCGAGGTCTGCCTGGGTCAGGGGAACGTAGGCGCCCGGCTCGTACTCGTAGCCCAGGACGATGTCCTCGCGCTCCACCTCGGCGTCGCAGACGGCACAGAACTTCCGGTACTGGATCCGGCCCATGTCGGCCCGGTGCAGGTAGTGCAAGTGCAGCTCTCGGGACTCCGTGGCGGCATACAGTCGCACCGGGATGACCACAAGACCGAAGCCGAGGCTGCCCTTCCAGATGCTGCGCACGGATCCGCCTCCACCCGGTATCGTTCCGCGGGGGGATCGGCGTCATGCGCCCGCCGGCTCTCGAGGCCGGCCTGGCCGGTGTGAAGCGCAACGGCCCCGTCGCGAGCGCCACGAAGGCGCAAGGGCGTCCGGGCGCTCCTTGGCCGCGCCGGCGCACTGTGGTATGATTCGGGTGCGCGCCCGTAGCTCAGTTGGATAGAGCGTTTGACTACGAATCAAAAGGCCGGGGGTTCGAATCCCTCCGGGCGCACCATGAAAAAGCTCACAGCCACAAGGGTTTCGGGGTCCGCCTCCAGGAAGCGCCTGGAGGCGGCCTCGGGTTTGTCGGGGTTTTGCTGCGAATCCGCTGCGAATGTCATCGCGGAGCCCCCTGCGATCCCTGCCTTGTCGCCAGGTACTCGCCCACGCATCCGCACCTTTGTCGGCGTCCGGCGTCAGGTGGCCATACCGACTCACCGTAAACGCGAAGGACGAATGGCCGATCTGCTTGGATATGACCGGCAGCGGCACGCCCGCTGCGATCCGGATGCTCACCGCAGTGTGGCACAACTCTGCGGAAGGTTCCGTGCAGTCGGTCAGGGTGTCGCCAGCCCTGGCGCCCAGTTTCCGGGCCGATCCTCCCGTGCGCCGGTTCGAATTGGCAACCCGCAGGGAGTCGCGCCGCGTCTGTGGGGGCGAGCCCTGCAGGCGGCCGCGGATCTCTTGCAGGTTTGGCGGTAGCCCGCCGCGAATCCGGTCGGATCACCCAGGGGTGAGGGGCCAAGGTCCGCAGTCTCCCGGGTGATCGACTCGATTTCCCCGCCGGGCTTCAGCAGCAGCCCGCCGGCATCGGCGAAAAGCGAAAAATATACGAAACCTCGGGCCCCGTCACCGATGCCGAGGTTTCAGGAGCGCAAGTGCGTTGGGCTATATCGAGGAGATCCGGGGAGTTCTGGGCCACCGTCCCCTGATCACCGTCGGGGCGGCGGTGATCGTCCGCGACGCCGAGGGACGCGTGCTCCTGCAGCAGGTCGCCGACCAGCGCTGGGGCCTGCCGGGGGGCCTCATGGAACCCGGCGAGTCTCTGGAGGACACGGCGGTGCGCGAGGTGTGGGAAGAGACCGGCCTGACCGTGGACGGCCTGACCCTGGTCGGTCTGTGCTCGGGCCCCGGCCATCACCATGTGCTCGACAACGGCGACGAGATCTACGCGGTCACGGCCGTGTTCGTCGCGCACCGCTATGCGGGCGAACTATCGGCCCGCGACCCGGAAACGCTCGCCCTGAGGTTCTGGGCGCCGGACCGTCTGCCGGCGAACCTGCGCCAAGGGAGTGACCGGTTCGTCGAACAGTTCCGGCGGTGGCTGGCCGAGCCGGCCGAGAAACGGCCCGTGTACTCGCACCGGCCGGAGGGATACAGGTGCCCGTTCTGCGCGGTGGCGCGCGGCGAGCATCACGCCGGCCTTCGTACGCTGCAGCAGGATGTCGTCTGGCGGGATTCGCGGGTGACCGCGTTCGTGGCGAGCCACTGGTGGCCCCGCAACGCCGGCCATGTGCTGGTCGTGCCAAACCGGCACTTCGAGAACGTGTACGACCTGCCGGCCGCGCTCGGCGCGGACATCCAGGCGGTCACGCAGCGCCTTGCCCACGCCTTCAAGGCGGTGTACGGCTGCGACGGGGTCTCCACCCGCCAGCACAACGAGCCGGCGGGAGGGCAGGACGTGTGGCACTACCACGTGCACGTGTTCCCGCGCTACCGCGCAGACGAGCTGTATCTCGGGCGGCGCCGCGAGACCACGCCCGAGGAGCGGGCCCCCTATGCGGCGAAACTGCGGTCGTGGCTCGAAGCCGCGGATGCGTCGGGGCCGGCGTGTTCCACATAGGCCCGTTCGATCCCGGCGCTGGGGGCGGCGCGAGCGTTTGACACGCGCGCGAGCACTGTGATAGTGTGGTTTTGAGCCATGGGGAGAATGAGCTGCCTCCACCGGTGGGAGATGGTGCACGTGCATCCAGCTTTTCCACGTGGCGACACGCGTGCCCCTGTAGCTCAGGTGGATAGAGCGGGGGTTTCCTAAACCCTGTCTGCCGGGGGTTCGAATCCTCCCAGGGGCACCACTTTTCTATGGAGGCCAGCTGGTGCAATTCCGCGACGCCATGGGGTTGGCGCTGGCCCAGGCGGAGCGGGCGGCCCGGCTGGGGGAGGTCCCGGTGGGTGCGGTGCTGCTGCGTGGTGATGACGTGGTGGCCGCCGCATACAATGGCCGGGAGCGGCTGAGAGACCCCACGGCTCACGCGGAGATGCGGGTGCTCAGGCGCGGCGGCCGGAGGCTCGGGAACTGGCGGCTCACGGGCTGCACGCTGGTGGTGACCCTGGAACCCTGCCCCATGTGCACGGCCGCGATCGCGGCGGCACGGGTCCGCAGGGTGGTGTTCGGGGCCCGCGATCCGCTGTACGGGGCCATGGAAAGTCGCCCGATCCCGCTTCCCGATCCCCTTCCTGAAGTGATTGGCGGCATCCGGGAGGAAGAAGCGAGGGCGATGCTGGAATCTCTCTTCCGGAGTCTTCGCGGTCGTGGAGGGGTGTCGGAGCCCGGTTGATCGAGCCGCACTCGAAATGCGGTAGGCGGGGAGACCTGCCTCGTGGGTTCAAATCCCACCCCCTCCGCCAATAACCAGGGCTGCATGCCCAAGATGTTTTGGAGAGGTGTCCGAGCCTGGTTGAAGGAGCATGTCTGGAGAACATGCAGGCGGGCTAAAACCTGCCTCGTGGGTTCGAATCCCACCCTCTCCGCCAAAATTTTAGAGTTTGGTCGTGCTAGATGGGGAGGTAGCGGTGCCCTGTACCCGCAATCCGCTATAGCGGGGTCGAATTCCGGCTCGCGGCGGCCCCACGTGGTGACGGGCCGCCACCCGTAGCGTCGATGGTTGGGTCCCGTGCGACGGACACATTCGAACCCCGCCAGGCCCGGAAGGGAGCAACGGTAAGGATGAGCGTCCGGGTGCCGCGGGGCAGCCTGGCCGGAGCGGGCGGGAGCGGCTGCGGCCGCATGGTGTCGTCAACAGCCGGTGCACGATCAAAGTTTTCGGGGCAACCTCGCGGTTGCCCCTGTTGTTGACCGTCACCCTTGCGGCCACGGCCGCGGCTGGTACACTGGTCTGGATGAGAGGGGCGGGGGTGCGCCATGGGACAGGCCCTGTACCGGGAATGGCGACCCGCCACGTTCGCGCAGGTCGTGGGGCAGGCGCACGCGGTCACGGCGCTGCGCAACGCCGTGCGCCAGGGGCGGGTGAGCCACGCCTACCTCTTCACCGGCCCCCGGGGTACCGGGAAGACCAGCCTGGCCAAGATCCTGGCCCGGGCGGTCAACTGTCTCGACCCCCGGGACGGGGAGCCCTGCGGCGCCTGCGTCAACTGCGTGGAGATCCAGCGGGGCGCGCACCTCGACGTGACCGAGCTCGACGCGGCGTCCAACCGCGGGATCGAGCAGATGCGCGACCTGCGGGAGAAGATCCGCTACGCCCCCACCTCGGCCGCGCGCAAGGTGTACATCGTCGACGAGGTCCACGCCCTGACCGCGGACGCCGCCAACGCCATCCTCAAGACGCTGGAGGAGCCGCCGCCCCACGCCCTGTTCCTGCTGTGCACCACCGACCCCGACCGGCTGCCGGAGACGGTGCTGTCACGCTGCCAGCGGTTCGCGCTGCGTCGGCTCAAGCCCGAGGAGATGGTGGAGCGCCTCGAGCGCATCGCCGCGGACATCGGGATGGTCCCCGAACCCGGGGTTGTGGCCGCCATCGCGGTGCGGGCGGAGGGAGGCCTGCGTGACGCCATCGGACTTTTGGAACAGCTGTGGACCTTCGCCGGTGACCGTCCCACCATGGCCCAGCTGGTCGAGTTGCAGGGCGGCGTCCGCCAGGACGAGGTGGATCGCCTGTTCGAGATCCTCGAGGCCGGGGACGGTCGGGGATGTGTCCGCTGGCTCGACGACGTCTGCGAGCGCGGGGCGGAGCCGCGAGAGGTGGCAAGGGACCTGGCGCGCGCGGCGCGGGCCCGGATGCGCGCGGCGGTAGAGCGCACCGGGCGGGTGGACCCGGGGTGGCTTGCGGTGCTGGAGCGGCTGCAGAGCGTGACGGCCGACTCGCGCGGGGCCGGCGATCCGCGGCTGGCGCTGGAGCTGTGCCTGTACCGCTGTGCCGAGGCCATCTCCCCGGCCCAGGCGGCACCGGCGCCGCCCGCCGGTGAGCCGCGGGCTGCGGCCGCGGGCGAACCGGAGCGCGCGGGCGGGTGGAACGAGCTTCTTGCCCGCGTGCGCGCCCGGGACCGCCGGGTGTGGGCTCTGCTCCAGGGAGCCCGGGGAAGAGCCGAGGACCGGGTCGTGGAGATCGTGTTCGCCTTTCCCGCGCACCGGGAGGAGGCGGGCCGACCCGAATTCATGGCGGTCATGCGCCAGGCGGTGCAGGATGTCTGGGGCGAGGGCTGGACCATCCGGCTGGGAGTGGCTCCCGGCAGCGCAAAGGAAGGTGCGACGCGGCGATGAACGGATTCGGGAACATGGGGAACATGCAGAAGATGCTCCGCCAGGCGCAGAAGATGCAGGAGGAGATGGCGCGGCTGCAGGAGACCCTGAAGGAGCGGACCGTGGAGTCCTCGGCGGGCGGGGGCGCGGTCCGGGTGGTGGCCACCTGCGCCCAGGAGATCCGGGGGATCCACCTGAACAAGGACGCGATCGACCCCGAGGACCCCGAGCTCCTCGAGGACCTGCTGCTGGCGGCCGTGAACGAGGCGCTGCGCATGGGCCGGCAGGTCGCGGCCGACGAGATGGAGAAGATCACCGGCGGGATGAAGCTGCCGGGTCTGGGCTAGATGGCGCTGCCCGACCCCATCGCGCGGCTCATGGAGGAGCTGGCCCGCCTGCCGGGGATCGGGCCCAAGAGCGCGCAGCGACTCGCGTACCACCTGTTGAAGCAGGATCCCGAGAGCGTGCGCCGGCTGGCGACCGCCATGGTGGAGGCCCGCCGCCAGAGCCGGTTCTGCTCGGTGTGCCAGGATCTCACCGACCAGGATCCGTGCCGCATCTGCCGTTCCCCGGGCCGCGACGCGTCGGTGATCCTGGTGGTGGAGGACCCCAAGGACGTGCAGGCGGTGGAGCGCACCGGGGAATACCGGGGTCTCTATCACGTGCTGCACGGGGCGATCGCGCCCATGGACGGGGTGGGGCCGGAGTCGCTGCGGATCGCGGAGCTGGGCCAGCGCCTGCTCCAGGGCGGGGTGAAGGAGCTCATCCTCGCCACGGACCCCGACGTGGAAGGAGACGCCACCGCCCTGTACCTCGCGCGGCTGTACCAGCCCGCGGGTGTCCGGGTCACCCGCATCGCCCGCGGGCTGCCGGTGGGGGGGGATCTCGACTACGCCGACGAGTCCACCCTGGTGAAGGCGCTCGAGGGCCGCCAGGAGATCTGACCCGCCGGCGCATCGAACCCACGGCGCATGGGGCAGGATGGCGTTGAGCGTGCCGGCCAATCGGTGCCAAGGAGGATACAGCGCCCCTTTGTCTAATAACCATGTTTCGGATTGCGGCGAGATCGAGATCGCCGCTGTACCGTGAAGCAAACCGGACTGCTCGAAAGGAGGAAGCGCAACGTGGTGCCGAAGGGCACCACTTGCGAAGCATGAGCGTCGCTCACTCTGGCTCTGGCCTGCTCCCGATCCACTTCTCCCAGTTTTCCGTCGAGTTCCCCTTCTGGGCGGGAATCTTCTCCCTGGTGGTGGGGGCGTTCCTCATCGTGTGGGTCATGCGGCAGGCGGCCGGGGACGAGACCATGAACCGCATCTCCAGGGCCGTCCAGCAGGGGGCGATGGCCTACCTCAACCGCCAGTACCGCACCGTGGCCATGGTGGCCGTCGTCCTGTTCATCCTGATCGGCCTGGTGCTCCACTGGGCGACGGCGGTCTACTTCCTGGTGGGGGCCATCCTCTCGGCGGTGGCCGGCTACACGGGGATGAACGTGGCGGTGCGCGCCAACGTGCGGACGGCCCAGGCGGCTAAGAGCGGTCTCGGACCCGCGATGGCCGTGGCCGTCCGCGGCGGGGCCGTGACCGGGCTGGCGGTGGTGGGGCTGGCCCTTCTCGGCACGACGGTCCTCACGCTCGTATCCCGGGATCCGGCCGGCCTCGTGGGCTTCGGGTTCGGAGCCAGCCTCATCTCGGCGTTCGCCCGGCTGGGCGGGGGCATCTACACCAAGGCCGCCGACGTGGGAGCGGACCTCGTGGGCAAGGTAGAGGCGGGCATCCCCGAGGACGATCCGCGCAACCCGGCGGTCATCGCCGACAACGTGGGCGACAACGTGGGCGACTGCGCGGGCATGGCGGCGGACCTGTTCGAGACGTTCGTCGTCACCACGGTCGCGAGCATGCTGCTGGGCTATCTGGTCTTTCACGGCAGCGTGAACGCCACCCTGTTCCCGCTGGTGATCGGGGGCATCTCGGTCGTGGCCTCGGTCATCGGCATCCTCCTGCTGCGGGCCCCCAGGGACGGCGCGCGCATCATGAGCGCGTTGAACCGCAGCGTGTGGATCGCGGCCATCCTGGCGCTCGTGGGGCTCTTCATCGCCTCGGGGGCCATCTTCCATACCGAGACGTACTTCTGGGCGGCCCTGGTGGGCATCGTGGTCACGCTCGTCGTCATGTACTCCACGGACTTCTTCACCTCGGACGCCCACGGGCCCGTGCGCTCCATCGCCCAGGCGTCCAAGACGGGCCACGCCACCAACATCATCCAGGGACTCGCGGTGGGCATGCGCTCGACCTGGCCCGTGGTCCTCGTGATCTCCATCGGCATCCTCTTCAGCTACCACTTCGCCCAGGCTTACGGCGTGGCGGTGGCGGCCATGGCCCTGGTGTCGCTCACCGGCATCATCGTGACCCTGGACTCGTACGGGCCCATCACCGACAATGCCGGGGGCATCGCGGAGATGGCCGGGCTCGAGGAGAAGGTCCGGGCCGTGACCGACCCCCTCGACTCGGTGGGCAACACCACCAAGGCCGTGACCAAGGGCTACGCCATCGGTTCCGCGGCCCTGGCGGCCATCGTGCTCTTCGACGGCTACACGCAGACCCTGGCCCAGTCGCAGCACGTCGTGCTCGACTTCTCGCTCTCCAACCCCGAGGTGCTGGTGGGGCTGTTCCTGGGCGGGATCCTGCCGTTTCTCTTCACGTCCCTGACGATGGAGGCGGTGGGCCGCGCCGCGTACGGGGTCGTGGAGGAGGTGCGGAGGCAGTTCCGGGAGATCAAGGGGATCATGGAGGGGACAGCGCAGCCCGACTACGCCCGGTCGGTGGACATCGTGACCCGGGCCGCCCTGCACGAGATGATCTTCCCGGCCCTCATCCCGGTGCTGGCCCCGGTGATCGTCGGCGTGATCCTGGGGCCGGTGGCGCTGGGCGGGATGCTCGTGGGCGCCATCGTCGTGGGACTGTTCCTCGCCATCATGATGACCAGTGGCGGCGGCTCGTGGGACAACGCCAAGAAATACATCGAGGAGGGCCACCTGGGCGGGAAGGGGACCGAGACCCACGCCGCGTCGGTGACGGGCGACACGGTGGGCGACCCCTTCAAGGACACCGCGGGGCCGGCGATCAACCCGATGATCAAGATCCTCAACATCGTGGCGTTGCTCATCGCTCCGCTCATCGCCCTGCACTACCTCATCCACATCTGACCCACCTGGGCCGTGCGCGCGCCTCCGGGGAGTATCCCCGGGGGCGCGCGCGTTGTGCTCCCGGCGTGGGCAAAGGCCGGTCCGACACCGTCTGAGGGCTGCCGGCGAGCCGCGGAAGACGAGCGCGGACGCGGCGGAACTTCGGGCCGCCGGACCCGCGCCCATGTCCGGTGGCGGAGGCAAACGGGGGCGGGCCGCTCCCTCCGAGTCGACCGTGCGGGCCGGGAGCGGCGCCTCGGGATCGGAGCGCTTCCAGGAATGCATGTGCACCCGCAATCATGGAAACGATACGAGCCGGGAGGGGACTGCGAAGAACATGGTGCGGCGACATGACCCAGCGTGACACGGCGCCTGGCCGGCGCGGCGTGGGCGCCGTGACGGCCGAACCGGGCGTCCTCAGCGCCCTGCGGCGGTGCGTGGCTCAGTGGCAGGGGGCGGCCTCGCTCTTTGACGAGGTCACCGAGCCGGCGCTCGTCGACTACGCGATCTACGCGATGAGCGCCGCGGAGTCGATGTACCGGCACATCGCGGCCCAGGCGGTCCGCGAGGGGGTGGCCGTGGAGGACTGGGGGAGCATGGGTCCCGGGATTCCCTCATAGAGGGATGAGCGGGAGGTGAGGTCACCTGCGGCCCATCGACGTGTTGCTCCTGGTTCTGGGCGCGGCGCTGGCGGCCGCCGTGTGGCGCATGTTCTCGGGAGGCTGGCTGGGACAGGTGCTCGGACGCCTGCTGCTGGGGGCCATGGTGGTCGGAGCGCTGCGCGCCTCCCTTCCGCCGTACCTGGGCGTGCACGTCGGACTCAACCCGGTCACCGCGGCCACCGTGGGCTTTCTGGGACTGCCGGGCCTTGTGCTGCTGACGGTGGCCTCGCGCCTGTTCGGCTGAAGCGCGGCGTTGACGCACCCCTCGTCGATCCGATAGATTGGGGTGGTGCTCGAGTCCCGCCGGAGATCGGCCGCAGGGCAGTCCGCCGGCGGTCGGGCCAGGCCGAAGGGTTGTCCGCTTGCGGCGGGTTCGCCGACAGGTTGCGCACCGGAAAGGAGTCAGAGCCTTCGGGGGGGCGAGCCGCGCCCCGGCCGCGAGGGTTCGCGTCATCATGCAGGTTCGCGTGCGCTACGCGCCGAGTCCCACCGGTTCACCCCACGTGGGGGGGGTGAGGACGGCGCTGTTCAACTACCTGTTCGCCCGCCGCCATGGGGGCGCGTTCGTCCTCAGGATCGAGGACACGGACACCGGGCGCAACCGTCCGGAGACGGTGGCGGAGTTTCTCGACGCCTTCCGGTGGGTGGGGATGGACTGGGACGAGGGGCCCGACGTGGGCGGTCCCTGGGGGCCCTACGTGCAGAGCGAACGGACCGCCTTTCACCGGGAGGCGGCGGAGCGGCTGGAGCGCTCCGGCCAGGCCTACCGGTGCTACTGCACCGTGGAGGAGCTGGAGGCGGACCGCGAGCGGGCGCGGCACGAGCATCGCCCTCCTCGCTACAGCGGGCGGTGCCGCAATCTCTCCCAGCGGGAGCGCGAGCGGCTGCGCCAGGAGGGAAGGGCCTCGACCCTGAGACTGAAGGTGCCCGAGGACGGGGTCACCGTGGTGCACGACCTCATCCGCGGGGATGTGACCTTCGAACACCAGACGCTGGGCGACTTCGTCATCGTCAAGTCGGACGCAATGGCGACGTACAACTTCGCGGCCGCCGTCGACGACAACGGGATGGGGATCACCCACGTGATCCGCGGGGAAGAGCATCTGTCCAACACCCCGCGCCAGATCCTGGTCTACCAGGCCCTGGGGCTGCCCCTGCCCCTGTTCGCCCACGTGCCCATGATCCTTGCGCCGGACCGGGCCAAGCTCTCCAAGCGGCACGGGGCCACGTCGGTGGCGGAGTTCCGGGAGCAGGGCTACCTCGGCGAGGCGCTGTGCAACTACCTTTTGCTGCTCGGGCTCAGCCCCCAGGGGGACGAGGAGCTGTTCAGCCTGGCCCAGGCGGTGGAGCACTTCGATCTGGACCGGATCCAGAAGAACGCCGCCGTGTACGACGTGAAGAAGCTGACGTGGCTCAACGGCATCTATCTGCGGCGAATGGACGTGGACCAGCTGGAGGCGGCGGCGCGCCCGTTCTTCGAGCGGGCGGGCATCCCGCTGGAGGCGGTGGATCCGGCGTGGTTGCGCCAGGTCCTCGTCGCGGTCCGCGAACGGGTGTCGACCCTCGCCGAGATGGTGGAGGCGGCCCGCTACTTCTTCGAGGAGCCCACCGCCTACGATCCCGCGGGGGTGGACAAGCACTTCAGCGCTCCGCAGACCCCGCAGCTGCTCCGCGAGGTCGCCGAGGCGCTGGCGAGCCTTGAGACCTTTGACGCGGCGGGCGTGGACGCGGCGCTGACCCGGCTGGCACAGGAACGCGACGTGCCCCGGGCCAGGCTCATCCACCCGGTGCGCCTCGCGGTCTCCGGGCGGACGATGGGGCCGGGGCTGTTCGACCTGGTGGCCCTGGTGGGGCGAGAGCGCTCCGTGCGCCGGCTGCGCGCGGCCGCCGACCGCATCGAGGCCGCATCCTGACGCGAGGGTCCCTCGAGGCGCCTCAGGCGGCCCGGGCGAGGGGAGCGCCTGCGCCGGGGACGGGGGGTCGGCCCGCCACCGGCGCCGGGCTCGTTCCCGGAGCCTTGAGCCACCGCCTCACGGCAGGGCGCCCTCCACGATCTCTTCCAGGGTGCGCGACCGGGTTTCGATGCCCAGGAGGAACGTGCTCACACCCGCCATCATCAGCGCCGCGGCCGCGCCGGCCACAACGCCGACCAGTCCGAAGCGGGTTTCCAGCAGTCCGATGGCGATCACCCCGATGACCGCGCCCAGGCGGCTCACGGCGGTGCTGACGCCCATGGCCGTGGCGCGCTGGCGGGTCGGGAAGATCTCCGCCGGGTACACACCCGTGACCAGGCCGCCCATCATGCTCAGAGCGTTGGCGAGGCTCACGACGACCAGAAAGAAGACGAGGGAGCGCTGATCGGGCAGCACCGTCCATGTGGCCAGCAGGAGGCCCGGCAGCAGCAGCCCCCACCCCTGCAGCGGTCGGCGCCCCACCCGGTCGATGAACGCCATCCCCGCGAGCGTGCCCAGGAGGCCGAGCCCCGCCACCACCGCGGAGCCCAGCAGGGCGGGGCCGGTGCCCGTCATCCCGGACTCCTGGAGCACGAAGGGCAGCAGGAGGCCGACCCCGTAAGCCGCGAAGTCGTAGAGAAACCACGGCACCGTGGCCAACAGCCAGCGCCGGACACCCTCGCCGGGCCGCAACTGCCCGGGATCGGGGCGAAACGCTTCCAGGCCGTAGGCTTCCAGCACGGCCGCGCCCTGTGCGTCCTGTCCGGCGGCCACGAGCCAGCGCGGCGACTCGGGCACTCGTCGGCGCAAGAGGAGCGCGCCCAGGGCGGGGGCCATCGGGAGCGCCAGGAGGACTCGCCAGGCCAGCGCCTCGGGCAGCGTGGCCGCGGCGAGCGCCGCCAGCAGGTACGCGCTGACGCCGCCGACGGCCCAGAATACCCACACGTAACCCAGCTGGTAGCCTCGGGACTGGGCCGCCGACATCTCGGCCACGTAGGCCGAGGAGATCGCGTAGTCGGCGCCGATGGCCAGGCCCATGGCGAACCGGCTGGCGATGAGGACGGTGGGGGTGGGCGCGACCGCCGAGGTCAGCGCGAAGACGCAGAAGATCAGAAGGTCGTAGGCGAACACGGTGCGGCGGCCCAGCCGGTCGGTGAGCCAGCCCGCGAGGCCCCCGCCCACGAGCGAGCCCAGCAGCACCGCCGCGGCGACCAGGGTGGCCAGGCCGTGGGTGAGCCGGAGACTCGCGCTGGCCCAGGTCAGCACCGCTCCGATGATGGCCAGGTTGTATCCGTCAAGCCCCAGCGAGATTCCGGCGGCCAGGCGGAGCCTGCGCAGCGTCGCGCTGGCCGCGGGGCGCCCGCCCTCCGCCCTCGGGGGGGTCAACCTTCCGCCCTCCCGAGCAGCGCCTCGACCTTGCCCGTGAGGCGGGCAAAGTCCACGGGCTTGGTGTCGAAGTCGTCGCATCCCACGGAAAGCGTCCGCTCCCGGTCCTCCGCCATGGCGTGGGCGGTCAGCGCGATCACGGGAATCGCGGCGGTGGCGGGATCCGCCTTGAGCCGACGCGTGGCCTCCCACCCGTCGAGCACCGGCAGGCTCATGTCCATCAGGATGAGGTCCGGCCGCTCCCGGGCCGCTCGAGCCAGTCCCTCCTCCCCGTCGACGGCCACCACCACCTCGTAGCCGCGGCGCACCAGCCGCCGCGACAGCATGTCGCGGTTCATCTCGTTGTCCTCGACCAGCAGGATCTTTGCCATGAGACGCAGGCTCCCTTCTAGCGCAGGGCCAGGCTGTCCACGAGGTGCTCGATGTGCCGCAGGAGGTCCTCGCGGGCGTAGCTGCCCTTGAGGATCACCCGCTCCACCGAGCCCGTGAGCCGCTGATAGTCGTCGGCGGTCATGTCCTTGGCGGTGAGCACGATGACCGGAATGCTCCGCCAGGCGTCGTTGCGGCTCAGGATGCTGATGAACTCGAACCCGTCCATCCGCGGCATCATGAGATCGGCCACGATGACGGCGGGCGAGGCCTCCTTGAGCCGCTCCAGCGCCGTCTCCCCGTTGTCGGCCTCCACGACCTCCCAGTCCTCCTTCGCCAGCATCTGGGCCAGAAGCTGCCGTGTCGCGTCGTCGTCCTCCACCACCATGGCCAGGCGGGCCCCCGCCGGTCGATGCTTGCGCAGCGCGGCCAGGAGCCGCTCCCGATCCACCGGCTTGGCCAACACGTCGGCGGCTCCCAGGGCGAACCCGCGACGGGCGTCGGGCGTCACGGAGATCAGGATGACGGGGATCGAGGCGAGCTCGGCGCTGGACTTGAGCTGGTGCAGGACCGCCCAGCCGTCCATGGCGGGCAGCAGCACGTCCAGGATCACCGCCGACGGCCGCAGCAGCTCGGCCAGCCGCAGACCCTCCGGACCCGTCGCGGCGGTGGCCACCCCGTACCCCTCCCGGCTCAGGGTGCGCTCGAGGACGTCGCGCACCACCGGGTCGTCGTCCACCACCAGCACGAGGCGACCGGTGGCGTTCACCCGGACCGTGCTCTCGGTGACGAGCCCGGGCAGCCAGACGCTGAAGGTGGATCCCTGGCCGTACACGCTCTCGACGGCGACGTCCCCGCCCATCATCTCGCAGAACCGCTTGCTGATGGCCAGCCCCAGTCCCGTCCCGCCGTACCTGCGCGTGGTGGAGGCGTCGGCCTGGGTGAACGCCTGGAACAGCCGGCTCATCTGCTCCTCGGTCAACCCGATCCCGCTGTCGGTGACCCGGAAGACGACGATCGGCTGGCCGTCGCGGGTCTGGCGGGCCACCTCGAGGCGCACGGTCCCGTGGTCGGTGAACTTGGCGGCGTTGCTGAGGAGGTTGAACAGGGTCTGGCGCACCTTGGTGAGGTCCGCGTGCATGTAGCCCAGGTCGCCGTCCGCCTTTAGCTCGAAGCGGTTCTCGTTCCTGGCCATGAGCGGCTCGATGGTGTTGACCACGTCCTGGACCAGGTCGCGCACGGCGAAGGTCTCCAGGAACAGATCCATCTTGCCGGCTTCGATCTTGGAGATGTCCATGATGTCGTTGATCAGCGACAGAAGATGCTTGCCCGCCCCGTTGATCTTCCGCAGGTCGTCGACGAAGTCGTCCGCGCCCTGTTCCTCCGCCGTCTCCACCAGCATCTCGCTGTAGCCGATGATGGCGTTGAGCGGCGTGCGCAGCTCGTGGCTCATGTTGGCCAGGAAGGCGCTCTTGGCCTGGTTGGCGGCCTCGGCCGCCAGGGTCGTCTCCTGCAGGTCGCTGATGGTGAGCCGGCCGAGACGCACCACGAGGAACACGAACACCGCCCCGAACAGGAACACCACGCCGGTGACCGCCAGGGACACCGACTGCGCGTCGGTGACGATGAGCACCAGCGAGACCAGGTACGCCAGTTCGAACAGGCAGATGAAGCCGAAGAGGAGCTGCCAGGTCTTCAGGTAGCGGTTGTGGGACAGGATGCGGATCAGCTGCCACGTGGTGCGCCCGGCCAGGCACATCATCACGGCGCCCGCGGCCACCAGGACGAACGTCGCAACCGTCAAGGGCCCCACCTCCTCGAGCCGCGTTTGTGCTAGGGGTCCCGGCCTCCGGCCGCGGCCAGGGGGAGGCGCACCGTGACGCCGAGCCCGTGCGGACCCCGCTCGACCCGGGTCGCCCCACCCAGGCGGCGCACGGCCGCCACCCGGGTCTTGAGATCCAGCCCCGCCAGGATCCAGTCCTCGTCGGAGCGCCGCGGGCCCATGCGGTACGGTTCCGCGGCCCAGGCGACGTCTTCCCCCTCGCCCGGCGGATCCGGGGCGGACAGCGTCACGACGGCCGCAGACGCTTCCCGCTCGAGCCGCAGCGACACCCGCCGCGAGGCCGACCGGCGGGCCACGAAGCCCAGCCACGCGCGAAGCACGGCCGTGGCGGTCTCGCGGCCGGCGGCGAGCAGGACCGGACCGTCCACGCCGCCCGCGTCGACGTCGACGCCCTCCCGCCGGCCGGCCGCGCTCACCTCGGCGAGCACCTCCGCCGCGTCCGCCGGCCCGCGAAGCGGGCACGGCGGCTGCACGTGCACGGCCCGCCGCCGCTGACACCGCCGAGACGGCGGCCGCCAAGCCGGCAGACCCCACGGCCGCTCCCACGTAGCCGAAGCCGGCCAGCTCCGCCACCGTGCCGCGGGCGCGGAGGCCCAAGAGCCAGCCGGTGGCGGCGGACACCCCCAA